>NZ_JAMSHW010000130.1:0-311 GCF_023757525.1 Pseudomonas sp. MWU13-3659
GGGACTGTCAGTTTTTTTGTGTTCGGGCCGGTAATGGCCTGCCGTCAGGCAGGCCCTGATTTTCACCAGGTTGGCCTGATGAACCGATCTCCGTACAGAATCGCAAATTGATTCATCGCGCTTTTCCAATCATGAGCCGGCTTTCCCCAATTGGCTGTTATGTTGCGCAATCCCAGCCAAATCAGTTTGGTCGCTGCGTCATCATTCGGGAAATGCCCGCGAGTCTTGATGACCTTACGTAGCTGGGCGTTGATGCTCTCAATGGCGTTGGTGGTGTAAATCACCTTCCTGATGGCCGGAGGGAAGACGAA
>NZ_JAMSHW010000131.1:0-301 GCF_023757525.1 Pseudomonas sp. MWU13-3659
TATGTCCGGCCAGACCAGCAACACGGAGACGGCGCACCAGGGCTTCAAGCCCAAGACGCTCACCGTGACCTTGAGCATTCCCTACGTCAACGCCAGCTGGCTGCGCGACCTGATGCGCCTGGCCGAGGCCACGGAGGGCGGCGGCCAGCTCAAGATGTACCGCGTGGTGAACGACACGGCAGCGGCCTTTGGGATGCGGCAGGTGCAGTTTTCCGAGGGCATCAGCGCCCGCGAGGACGACACGCTGGCCTGCTGGCGGGTGCAGTTCGGCCTGTCCGAGAAGAAGTCCAACCCGGAAAAA
>NZ_JAMSHW010000132.1:0-301 GCF_023757525.1 Pseudomonas sp. MWU13-3659
CATGTCCGGCCAGACCAGCAACACGGAGACGGCACACCAGGGCTTCAAGCCCAAGACCCTCACCGTGACCTTGAGCATTCCCTACGTCAACGCCAGCTGGCTGCGCGACCTGATGCGCCTGGCCGAGGCCACGGAGGGCGGTGGCCAGCTCAAGATGTACCGCGTGGTGAACGACACGGCAGCGGCCTTTGGAATGCGCCAGGTGCAGTTCTCCGAGGGCATCAGCGCCCGCGAGGACGACACGCTGGCGTGCTGGCGGGTGCAGTTCGGCCTGTCAGAGAAGAAGTCCAACCCGGAAAAG
>NZ_JAMSHW010000014.1:0-154231 GCF_023757525.1 Pseudomonas sp. MWU13-3659
GGTCGGCAGGAGGTATTTATCCATGCGCAGAAGGACCAGAACAATGTCGTCAAACACAACGAAACCACTTTCGTCGGCAATGACCGCAGTGAACAGGTCGATCATGACGAGACGCTCAGTATCGGGCATGACCGCAGCCAAACGGTGGGCAATGATGAGCGGGTCCGGATTGGCCAGGATACGTTTGTCGACATAGGCCGAAATCAGAAAATAAACATCGCCAAAGACCGCATAGAGGCCGTCGGCAATCATCGCCACGACCAGATCACAGCCAATCACCACATCAGCGTCGGCGGCAATCTTGAGCAGCAGGTCGAGGGCCATGCAGAGCTGGAGGCGGGACTGGAAATCCGCAGGCGCACTCGACGCTACGACCTTCGAACAGCGGAAGCTGTGATCATCCAAGGGCCAGGAGGCTCCATCCGGATTGATGACACGGGCATCACCCTGGACAGCCCAAACCTACACATCAACGGCGTCCTGCTCCAATCTCCAAGCGGTAGCACCAACCCCTTTTCCATCAGCAGCGCACCCATCACTGGCAAACCTCTGGACCGCCTATGCGGGCGGCGCCCCGATGGTACCTGCCCGTTGCCCGACTGCCGCTGTATCAAAGGGCCAGTCCAATGAATACAACACCCTCGCATCTGTCCGGCGAACCTCTCGGATATCCCTATCGTTTTTTGCTGCTCATGACCCGCGAGCTCGAGTACTGGGCCTACCGGCCCATACCGCAAGAAGGCGAATTGGTGCCGGCCTATGCCCCATCAGTACTCGACCTCATCAATAACGTCAGCCGAAATACTCAACATGCATGGCTATGGAAGCGCAGCGCGCTGGACGACCGCCACGAATTTGGCCCTTTGCTGGTCGATGTTTCAGAAGCGCCCGAACTGCTTGCCCATGCAATCACCACCTGGATGCCCGTTGGAGGGGCCATAGTACTGGATAGCGAAGCTTGCCTCGCCGTGCTAGCGGACCATTTCACCAGCCTTACTCAGGTCACGCTCCCGGATCAGGGAGCAGCCAATTTTTACTTCAAGCCGGATCATCTTGCAGCCTGGCTCGATGCATTGGACGGCGATCATCGCGCCACCTGGCTTGGGCCTGTGTCGTCACTGGCCTGGCGAGTCAACTGGGGGCCGGCCCATGAATGGAAAACACACGAACGCACCCCGACTACTGCCCGCCTGATATCGCAAGCACCGCTGCGCCTTCGCGTACATGAACTGGACCGGCTGCACGCAGGTATACGCGAGCACTTCATCCTCACGCTGGCGCACGAAGTCTTGGCCATGCCACCCCATGCCGCCCAAACGTTAGCCGCCATTAGGAAATGGATTGAAGCCCTGTTGCCGCAGCTGAAGTCACTCAACTTTCGCGACGAGGAAACCGCAGGTCAGTTCATTCGGCTGATGGCCGGGCACATGTGGCTGATGAGCAGTGACCAGGCTACGAAGATCTACACCAACCTCAACGAGTCGCCCCAGGCCCGTCTTCGCGAGCTGCACGCACTGGTCCAAATCAAGGAATCCACCCATGACTAGCCCCGCCGTCGGCAGCGCCACCTCCGGCCCCGCCTGCAGCCCACGCGTGCCCATCCTGCCGGTGCGCTATGCCATCGTGCCGCGTACGGGCGATGCCCCGGCCTGTCGCTACGCAGGCGCAGGCTTCAACCTGGAACAAGGCTTCGCCCCGCTGCAGCACTCGTCCTACACCCTGCGCGCGCTACGCCCAGGCTACATCTATGTGTTCATGAAAGGCCCCCAGGGCGAAAAACTGGTCATTCATGAGTACGACGGCGAAGGACGCTACCGGGAGCTGCGCTACCAGGGCCTGGAAGACTACCACCTGCGCGAACACTACCTGTCCAGCCAGAGCATGGGCTGGGTATGGGCCGACACCCGCCCGGACACCGCCAAGGAAGTGTGGATCGGCTACAGCCCGCACCTGTGGACCAACGCCACGACTGCCCGCATCACCGCTTCAGCAGCCCTGCGCAAACGGCATATGCGCCAGCTGGACATGGCCGAGCTGATTGCCGGCAACCCGGCCCCCTCCACCCAGCCCCATGTGCTGCCGCTCAGTGCGCTGCAAAACTGGGTCGAAGACTACAAACCGGCAAGCCGGCGTATGTCCCTGACCTGGAGCAGCCACGCGTCCACAACCACCTTGTCCGTCGGCAGGCTCAACGCCATTGCCCGGGACTATCCCAGCACCCAGCCGAAAATACCGGTGGTGGTGGCGCTGGCTGATGCTGAAGGCGTGGCCCTGGACCTGAGCCTGTCGGTCTCGGCCTACCAGCACCAACTGCATGACCTGATGCCCGCCGAGCAGCAAGAACACACCAAGCCCGCGCAAGGCTCCGAGCAGGCAGACGTACCGGCGTGCTACCAGCTGGATGCCGAACGGCTCAGTCAGCAGAGCCGTGATTTTCACCATCGCAACCTGGTCGCCCTGCTGCTGAACAAAACACTGGAGACGATGTACCCGGCGGATATGCCCGCTACCGAAGTGGTCGAGATAAGGCTGCAGTCCACCCGCACAGGACGCCCTCTCCCCCCGGCCGAGGCACGTTATCGGGCCCTCACTCACGAGGACTATTCCCCGAACGGTGCGCGTTTGGCGCTGCGCATCGATACCGACAAATACCTGCAGTTCCTCGCCGAACGCGATGAGCTGGAGCAGCGCATTGCAGGCCTGCGCAACCTTGCCCTGCAAGCCAGTCATGATCACGACGCGTGGCTGGCCACGGCCGAAGCTGCGCATATCGATGACCCCTACAGCCTGGCCGCCGCACTGGCGTGCTATGACCGCAACGAACGCATCTCGGCCCGTGGCCTGGAAATCGCCCTGGCCCTGCTGATCTACCCGATGGGCCAGCCGACACCCGGTACCGAAGACCAAGATCGGCGCTTCAAACGCCTGGAACAGTGGCTGGACCAGCACGACAGCCCGCTCTACACCGCCCTGGCGCCGTTCAATCCCTTCAAGGACAAAGCCGATGCGGCCGGCGGTGTGCTGGGCGGCGGCGACAATGTCATCGAAGGGCTGGCCGGGCGTTTCCCGGCCATTGCCGACATCACCGATCTCACGGCCCAGTCCGTCAACGCCGTGGTGCTCAAACGCCTGCGTGGTCACACCCGCTGGGATGCCAGCCACACCCTGCGTCAGCAAGTACTGCTGGCGGCGCGTGAGGCCAATGCCGAGAAAGCGCTGGGGCTGTTGGCGGCGCGTTACCAGATCACCGACCAGGCCATCCGGGAAAACCCGTTCAGCCAGGAGGTGGAGCGGTATTTGAAGAGCGGCATGGCGCAGGTTGAGGAAATGAAGCAGCTGCGTATTTCGGGCAATCGGACGGTGGCGGTTGAGCTGACCACCACTGCGCGGGTTAAACCCAACTTGCTCGGGTTGCTTACGTCGGGCGGAGGCGGTGGTCTGAACGCCGGAATGCTGTGGTTCAACGTGATCTCGCTGAAGACGGCTTACAACAGCCTGCAGAAAAGCAATGCGCCGGAATACACCTTGGGGTTTGCAGCGTCGATTTTCGGGGTGATCGGTGCGGCTGCGGCGACATTGGTTAGCGTACGCGCAACGCAGAAAGCCGTGATGCTGAGATTGAGTTCGACGGCGCCGGGGATGGCGTTTGGTAACGGCGTAATCAAGTTCTTGAGCAGTAATCTGTTTGCGCGTTTAGCGGGATACCCTGCGATAGCCTCTGGTTTCTTCTCTGATGCATTCAAGGTACACCGCCAATTCGATAACGGTGATTTTATCGCAGCAGGATATACGCTAGCCGGTGGATTAAGTACGGCTATTGGCTCTGTCGTCGTCCTTGAGGCCGGGCTTGCAATAGCAGGGCCCACGGTGTTTGTACCCTTCGCGGGATGGGCCGCAGCGGCGTTGGTGCTCGCGGGAGCAACGATCATTGCTGGGGGTCTGTATCTTCACGCCAAAGCACATGAACGCGTTCACAGTCCGATTGAGCTTTGGGCAGCACGCAGCATCTTTGGCAATCGCATCAATGATGGAGAGATCCGCTCTGACATTATCCTGGACCATGACAAGAAACTTCCTCCACTCCCCTCCTTGCACGCAGAAATCAAAGCCTGGCATAACGAGCACTATGGGCCAAAACTATTATCAGCCAAGCAAGCGCAATCACTTGGCGTAACCAATGTCGATACTCAATGGCACCAGAACACTCACTGGGCACAGCCAAACTGGTCAGCTATAAAATTTAAATATGCGGCCACATCTGGAGCAACGGCTGAGTTCACAATTCTGCTACCGGGCTTCGCAATAGGCGCCAGCCACTGGTCAGGAAGTTCGAGCAGCCTTCGTGACGATGGAGGAATGGACATATTACCAATCAATCCCGTCGCCTACGTTGTAGGCGCCGGCTTGATTCTTCATTTCAAGCTCACGCTGACCCACCAAAACCACGTCTCACTGCATCTCGCCTACAGCACTAATCAAGGGCTGGACGAAGCCATTGAGATTCATTCCAACTTCCGTCTCGAGCGCTGATTATGAGAACCATATGGTTATTTAACTCAACCTCATACTCAGGGTATAAACCCGCCATTGGTGGACAGCTATTAAGTGTATCCAGAAACACTCTGTGTCTACGCAACCCTTGGGTATCAGACTCTATTTTTATGGGTAAGCTGTACTGTGCAATGACTATTGCATCAGTATGCATATTTTACTTTATTTTACTATCCAGTGGCAACTGGAATGATTATATGCGCGCACCCACCCTAATGATCGGAATGGCTTTATCGCCCTTCATATTTCTTCCGTTTCTTTTTTATCGAATTTGGCTCATCAAAGGGTTATCAAGTGTTTGCTTCAACCGTTCAACAAAGAAAATTTACTACCAACGTTTTAGGAGGGTATTCGTCTTTGAGTGGCACAATACTGGAGGTGGTCTTTTCAGGCGCACAGAGTTTGGTGGCTCATCTTTCACCACCTCCTATGCACTCGCATTCGCACCCCGTCGAAAAGACGGAAGTCTCCATCAAAAAGATTGCCTCTGGACCGACAGCAACGAACCCACCGAACCCGGCATCAAGCACGTCGCCGAAGTCTGGGAATACCTTCGCCACTTCATGAACCACGGCCCGGCCAAACTCCCTCCTCCCGGCGAACCCAACTGGTGGTACCGGCCGCTTCATGCCATCTGCCTGACTCCGGCAGAAGCCTGGCGCCACTACGCCCCCTGGCGAACCGGCGAGCCCGGAGAAATGCAGGGCAAGAAAAACTGGCAACTGCCGTTCTGGGCCGTGTTGTTCCCCTACAACCTCGGCCTCGCCCTCTGCTGGTATGGCGTGTGTCGCCTCTTCAATGTCCGGGCAGCACCGCCTCCGCCAGAGGCCTTCGACGAAGCCCCTGTTCAACTAAAAAAAGGAAAGCGCAAATGAAACCTATCGTACTCGTAGGCCATCGTCATAGTTGCCCCATCCATGGCGAAGGCACCGTGGAAACAGGCGCAAGCGCTGCATTCGTGAATGGCAGGGCAATAGCATGCGTCGGCGACCGAATCAGTTGTGGCGCTGTCATCGAAACCGGTGCTAGCAGCACGATCATCGAGGGCCAACCGGCGGCAAGGGAGGGAGACACCACCAGCCATGGCGGAACCTTGGTCGAGGGTGATCCGGGTTGGCTGATTGAATGACAGCAAAACCGGCATAGGTGTTCTGCTCTGCAAGGTTATGGGTGCGGCGCTGATGCCGGCGATGCGTGCAAGGGTTGGGGCCTTGGGCGATCAGCCGCCGCGCTTGATCGCGCAGTGAGCGCGCCTGACACCGCCCGACTTAGGGATAGGTGCCAAGGCATACGATTTTGCTTGCTGGCCCATAAGTAACGGAAATGCCGCGATTTTCCGCCAGCCCCGCTCACGCCGAGTGACAGGCCGTCGCTATCGCCGAGGGTGTAGTCCTTGCCGGTGGCCTTGGCCTGGCGAACGGTTGCATTTTAAAGTGCCATCTACGGGCTCCCGAACACGAAAAAGTCCGGATGCCCATGGATCGAAGTGGCTTTGAGCGGAACGAAAAAAGACGCCGAAGCGTCTATTTTCAATGATCTAAAGACTTCCATGGAACTCTGTAGATCGATATTTGGAGCGGGAAACGAGACTCGAACTCGCGACCCCGACCTTGGCAAGGTCGTGCTCTACCAACTGAGCTATTCCCGCGTCGTGATGGGCGCCATTCTATCGAATTACAGAACGGCGTCAACCCCTTGATTCAAAAAACTTTTATTTTTGCTCCGAGCCTTCGCGCAGGTGCGGCCAGGCGGCCAGCAGGTAGTGCACCATCGACACCAGGGTCAGGCCGGCGGCCACCAGCAGCAAACCATAGCCCAGCACCACCCAGAAGGTCAGCACCGGTGGGTTGGCCAGCAGGATCACCAGCGCCAGCATCTGCGCGGCGGTCTTCCACTTGCCCAGGTTCGACACCGCCACGTGCGCCCTCGCCCCAAGCTCAGCCATCCACTCGCGCAGTGCCGAGACCACGATCTCGCGGCCGATGATCACCGCCGCTGGCAGCGTGAGCCAGAAGTTGGCGTGCACCTGCACCAGCAGCACCAGGGCCACGGCCACCATCAGCTTGTCGGCCACCGGGTCGAGGAAGGCGCCGAATGGCGTGCTCTGCTGCAACCGACGGGCCAGGTAGCCGTCGAGCCAGTCGGTGGCGGCGGCGATGGCGAACACCGTGCTGGCGGCCATGTAGCTCCAGTGATAGGGCACATAGAACAGCAGGATGAAGATCGGGATGAGCAGGACGCGTAGAACGGTGAGCAGGTTTGGAATATTCATCGGTACGACTGGCTGCGAGTTGAGCCCGGCATTCTACTCGCTATGCAGGCTGGCATAAATCAACTCGGCAAGCTTTTTACTGATGCCCGGGGCCTTGGCGATCTCATCGATACTGGCGCGGTTGAGCTCCTGCAGGCCGCCGAAATGTTTCAGCAGGTCGCGTCGGCGCTTCGGCCCGACCCCGGCCACATCTTCCAGGCTCGAGGTACGACGGGCCTTGCCGCGGCGGGCGCGGTGGCCGGTGATGGCGAACCGGTGGGCTTCGTCGCGGATTTGCTGGATCAGGTGCAGGGCTGGTGAATCGCCCTTGAGGGTGAACTCGTGGGCCACGTCGTTGAGGTACAGGGTCTCGAAACCGGCCTTGCGGGTCACGCCCTTGGCCACCCCCAGCAGTGTCAGGTCACCGAAGCCCAGCGCCTGCATCACGTCGCGGGCCATGTTCAGCTGGCCCTTGCCGCCGTCCACCAACAGCACGTCGGGCAGCTTGCCCTCGCCGTCCTTGATCCGCCCATAGCGGCGCTGCAAGGCCTGGTGCATGGCTGCGTAGTCGTCGCCAGCGGTGACGCCTTCGATGTTGAAGCGGCGGTAGTCGGACTTGAGCGGGCCTTCGGGGCCGAACACCACGCAGCTGGCCACGGTGGCCTCGCCACTGGAGTGGCTGATGTCGTAGCACTCCAGGCGCTGCGGCACTTCGTCCAGGTCGAGCACTTGGGCCAGCGCCTCGAAACGCGCAGCCATGTGCTGGCGGTTGGCCAGGCGAGCGTTGAGGGCCTGTTCGGCGTTGGTCACCGCCAGTTGCTGCCAACGAGCCCGGGTGCCGCGCACCCGGTGGCTGATGCTGAGCTCGCGGCCGCGCAGCGTCTGCACGGCCTCGGTGATGGCGTCGAAGTCCTCGTGCACCACGTTGACGATCAGCTCGCCCGGCAGTTCGCGCTCGGCGTTGCCCAGGTAGTACTGGGAGAGGAACGCGGCCATGACTTCGGCTACCTCCTCTTCGATACCCACCTGCGGGAAGTAGTTCTTGCTGCCCAGCACCCGGCCGCCACGCACGCTGATCAGGTGCACGCAGGCACCGCCCGGGTTGACGAAGGCTGCCACCACGTCGACATCGCCCGAGCCACCTTCCATGTACTGCTGGTCCTGCACCCGGCGCAGCAAGGCGATCTGGTCGCGCAGCTCGGCGGCCTTCTCGAAGTTCAGGGCCATCGCGGCCTTTTCCATCTCGGCGTTGAGCTCGTTGCCCAGTTGCTGGCTGCGGCCTTCAAGGAACATCACCGAATGGCGCACGTCCTCGGTGTACTCCTCGGGCGTCACCAAGCCCACGCACGGGCCCTTGCAGCGCTTGATCTGGTACTGCAGGCACGGGCGGGTGCGGTTGGCGTAGTAGCTGTCCTCGCACTGGCGCACCGAGAATGCCTTCTGCAACAGGCTCAGGCTTTCGCGGATGGCGCCGGCGCTGGGGTACGGGCCGAAATAGCGGCCCTTGGCCTTCTTCGCGCCACGGTGGATACCCAGGCGCGGGAATTCACCGTCGGACAGGAACACGTACGGGTAGGACTTATCGTCGCGCAGCAGGATGTTGTAGGGCGGCCGCCATTCCTTGATCAGCGTCTGCTCGAGCAGCAGCGCTTCGGTCTCGTTGGCGGTGATGGTGGTTTCGACCTGGGCGATGCGCCCCACCAGGGCAGCCGTCTTCGGCGCCAGGCCGGTCTTGCGGAAATAGCTGGCCAGGCGCTTCTTGAGGTTCTTGGCCTTGCCCACATACAGCAGCCGGGCTTCGCCGTCGAACATCCGGTACACGCCCGGGCGACCGCTGCAGGTCGCCAGGAACGCGCTTGCGTCAAAAGGTTGAGACATGAGGTGTGCTTAAAGACTTGCGTCGACCATACCGTGGCGGACGGCCAGCAAGGTCAATTCGACATCACTGGTGACCGAGAGTTTTTCGAAGATTCGATAACGGTAAGTATTGACGGTCTTGGGGGACAGACACAACTTGTCGGAGATGATCTGCACTTTCTGGCAGCCGACGATCATCAGGGCGATCTGGATCTCCCGCTCCGACAGGGCGTCGAACGGCGAGCCCTGGGGCTGGAACGACTTCAACGCCAGTTGCTGGGCGATCTGCGGGCAGATGTAGCGCTGACCGGCGAAGGCCAGGCGAATCGCCTGGACCATCTCGTCGAGCCCGGCCCCCTTGGTGAGGTAGCCGGCGGCCCCCGCCTGCAGCAAGCGGGTGGGGAACGGGTCTTCCTCGCACACGGTCACCGCGACCACTTTCGTGTCCGGATGGCTGCGCAGCAGCTTGCGCGTTGCCTCCAGGCCGCCGATCCCTGGCATCTTCACGTCCATCAGGACCACGTCGGGCTTGAGCTCACGGGCGAGTTTGAGGGCGGACTCGCCGGAGTCCGCCTCCCCCACCACTTGCAGGCCGTCGATGTCGGCCAGCATGCGCGTGATGCCGGTACGCACCAGATCGTGATCGTCGACCACCAGGACCCTAATCAAGCAGACACCTCGTTAGTGGGGCGATTGGATCCCGCCACCTTAACAAAAAATTTCACGGCGAACCTAGCGCAAAGCGTCATGGAAGTACGCCTGCCGGTCGAGGCGCCGTACCCGCGGTGCATCCGGCCCGTCCATTTCACCTGCCAGGCGGTTGAGCAGGTGCCATACCGCAGCCTGGTCGGCCGATGGCAAACGCCGAAAGGCGCCGAGCAGACGGTCTTCGTCGGCGGTCAGGCTGTCCAGCGGTGCGGGGGTGCAGACCCCGCTCAACACGTAAAGCGCATCGACGCCCTTGGCCGCCACGGCGGCGAGGTAGTCCATGCGGGGGGTGCGTTCGCCACTCTCGTATTTGCCCTGGGCGTTGGGCTCTACCCCCCCGATATCACCGAATACGCGCTGGGTCAGGCCCAGGCGTTCGCGCTCTTCTCGTAGGCGGGGACCAAATCCGTTCATCTGCTTGCCTCCTTTGCATGGATGGTAGACGGGCGCATCCAGCACCCGAGTGAATGCGTCTACATTCGCTCGGCACTATGCCAATTGGATCCAATCCTTGCAAGCCATCATTGCGCCACGTCATTGCCCCGCCCCTGAAAGCCGGGGCAATGGGCGGACGCATCGGGTTGAGTTGCCTGGCAACGGCCTTGCCGGTGTTCGCCGGCAAGCCGGCTCCTACAGGGGCGCGTTACCAAAATGAATCCAACAACAAAAAACGAGGACTGCAAGACATGAAAGACCACGTTGAGCGACCTGAAGCAGGGGTGAGATTGACGCCATTTTATCGTCAATCATGAGTCAAACATTTTTTTGACGCCTAACTTTCATAAACTTTAACCGCCTGTTTTTAATAGATTTTTCTTAAAACGACAGAAACTTTTAAAAAACTTCAAACTTGCAGAATGCCAGCACTTGCCTAACTAAGAAAAACCTCCTTAGGATGTAAAAAGACAACCAGGAACAGCCTGCACCGCCTTATTCAAGCGCGGCTTGATCGTGCACGTCTGCCACGTCGACAACTTCAACGAATGGACTATCTCGGCCGGTTTGTGCCGCGCCCGAGGGAGAGGGATCTATGAACATCAGCATCTTCGGACTGGGCTATGTGGGGGCGGTGTGCGCCGGGTGCCTGTCGGCCCGCGGCCACCAGGTACTGGGGGTGGATGTCGCCCAGGACAAGATCGACCTGATCAACCAGGGCCGCTCGCCGATCGTCGAGCCGGGCCTCGAGCAATTGCTGCTCGATGGCGTGCGCCAGGGCCGCCTGCGCGGCACCACCGATGTGCAGGCGGCGATCCTGGCCACCGACCTGTCGCTGCTGTGCGTGGGCACCCCCAGCAAGAAAAACGGCGACCTCGACCTGGTGTACATGGAGGCGGTGTGCCGGGAGATCGGCGCGGCACTGCGCGACAAGGCCAGCCGCCACACCGTGGTGGTGCGTAGCACGGTGCTGCCGGGCACGGTGAAGAACGTGGTCATCCCCCTGCTGGAACAGGCCTCGGGCAAACGCGCCGGCGTCGACTTCGGCGTGGCGGTCAACCCGGAGTTCCTGCGCGAAAGCACGGCGATCCAGGACTACGACTTCCCGGCCATGACCGTGATCGGCGAGCTCGACACGCAATCCGGCGACCTGCTCGCCTCGCTATACCAAAGCCTCGACGCCCCGGTGATCCGTAAGTCGGTCGAAGTCGCCGAGCTGATCAAATACACCTGCAACGTGTGGCACGCCACCAAAGTGAGCTTCGCCAACGAGATCGGCAACATCGCCAAGGCCTCGGGCGTGGATGGCCGCGAAGTGATGGACGTGGTCTGCCAGGACTTCAAGCTCAACCTGTCGCGCTACTACCTGCGCCCCGGCTTCGCCTTCGGCGGCTCGTGCCTGCCCAAGGACGTGCGCGCCCTCACCTACCGCGCCGGCCAGCTGGACGTCGAGCATCCGCTGCTGGCCGCGATCATGGCCAGCAACCGCCACCAGGTGCAGCACGCCTTCGACCTGGTGACGCAATACGGCAAACGCAAGATCGCCCTGCTCGGCTTGGCGTTCAAGGCCGGCAGCGACGACCTGCGCGAAAGCCCGCTGCTGACCCTGGCCGAACAACTGATCGGCACCGGCCACGACCTGCGCATCTTCGACGCCAACGTCGAGCACGCCCGCCGCGTCGGTGCCAACCGCCAGTACATCGAGGAACAGATCCCCCATGTCAGTGCCCTGCTGCGCAGCGACCTGGCGCAGGTGATCGACGAGGCCGAGGTGATCGTGCTGGGCAACAACGACGAACGCTTCGCCCAGGCGCTCGCGGCCGAGCGCGGCAAGCAGGTGATCGACCTGGTCGGTTTCATGACCGGGCCGAGCAACGCCCGACACCAGGGCATCTGCTGGTAAACCCCGCCGCACTCAGGAGCGACAAGCACATGGATCGACAGCATCAGCGGCCCGCCGAGGCCCCGGGGTACCTGCGCGCGGCCGCCCGCTTCTGCGCCTGGTCGTTGCTCGCCGGGCTGATCGCGCTGGCCGCGCAGATGGTCGCGCCGCAGTACCTGGCCCCCAGCCACCACCTGTTCATCTTCATCATCGGCACCCTGGGCATGTGGCGCTATGGCAATGCCATCGTCCACTACCTGCGCGGCATGTACTTCCTGCACTGGCGCTTTCCGCGCCTGCGCCGCCAGGTCGAACGCCTGGGCGACGCGGCCTTGCCGTCGCACCTGTTCATGGTGGTGACCAGCTTTCGCATCCCTACCCACACCACCTTCAAGGTGTACCAGTCGGTATTCCAGGAAGTGCAGCGGTTGAACGTACCGTGCACGGTGATTGCCTCGATCGTCGAAAAGGGCGACGAGCAGTTCATCAAGGACATCCTGCGCAGTGAAGTGCAGGGCCGCGACGACCTCAACCTGGTGATCGTGCGTGCCCGCGGCACCGGCAAGCGTGACGGCCTGGCCCATGCCTTCCGTGCCCTGTCGCGGCAGATGCCGCTGGAGGATGCGGTGGTGGGCGTGGTCGACGGCGACACGATGATGCTGCCGGGTTGCGTCGAACGGGCGGTGAAGCTGTTCGCCCTGCTGCCCGACGTGGGTGGCCTGACCACCAACGAGTTCTGCGAGGTCGAGGGCAGCCGCTGGATGCGCCAGTGGCATTCGATGCGCTTCGTCCAGCGGCATATCAACATGTGCTCGATGGCCTTGTCACACCGGGTGCTGACCCTCACCGGACGGCTGTCGTTCTTTCGCGCCAGCGTGATGACCGAGCCTGCGTTCATCCGCGACGTGGAAGCCGACTTCCTCGAACACTGGCGCCTGGGCCGCTTCCAGTTCCTCACCGGCGACGACAAGTCGAGCTGGCTGAGCCTGATGCGCGCCGGCTGGGACACCTTCTACGTGCCCGACAGCCACACCCTCACCGTCGAGCACCCGCCCAGCGACAGCTTCTGGGTCGCCACCCGCCAATTGATGTTCCGCTGGTACGGCAACTCGCTGCGGCAGAACTTCCGCGCCACCGCCCTGCTCGGCCGCGCGCGCCTGGGGTTGTTCACGCTCTATGTGCTGCTTGACCAACGCGTGTCGATGTGGACCTGCCTGATGGGCCTGACCGCCTCGCTGGTGGCGGGCCTGGTGTTCGGCATCCAGTACCTGCTGGTGTACCTGTTCTGGGTGCTGGTCTCGCGCAGCCTGGTGACAGTGCTGTTCGTGTTCGCCGGGCACCCGGTCAGCCCGATGTACCCGTTCGTTCTCTATTACAACCAGATCGTCGGTTCGCTGATGAAGGTCTACGCGATGTTCCACATGGACCAGCAACGCTGGACGCGGCAGAAGACCACCCTGGCCACCGGCAGCGTCGACTTCGACGCCGGCCTCAACCGCTGGTCCTCGAAGGCGATGCTGTGCGCGTCTATCGCCCTGTTCTTCGGGGTCATCACTGTTCTCCTGGAACTCTCGCACCGTTAAGGAAAGGCGCCTGCACATGAGTACTTCGAATACCCCAACGGCCACTATCGTCCATGAGGCCATCGACGAGCGACAGTACGTGCGCACCCGGATGAACGCCCGCGTGCGCCTGTCCGCCAAGGGCCGCGAGCCCTTCGAGGCGGGCCTGCAGGATATCTCCCTCGGCGGTATCGGCCTGTTGCACGAGGCGCCGCTTACGGTGGGCGCGCTATACGATGCGTCGATCCAACTACGTCTGAACCAGGTCGACCTGTCCATCGACGCCAAGATACGCATCGTCTCCCAGCGCGGCCAGGAGGTCGGCGCCCAGTTCGTCGACCTTGACGCGCAGAAGCGCGACATCCTGCGCTACCTGATCAGCGCCTACCTGTCCGGCGAAGTCGCCGACATCAATGGCCTGTTCAACGTGATGCAGCGCGAGAACTACATCAAGGCGCGCAAGCACCAGCAGGCCAGCGCGCGCACCCCGGGCGAGCGCCTGAAGGCCATTGCCGGTACCGCGCTGTACACCGCCGCGGGGCTGGCGGCGCTGGGTTTCGTCGCCTACAAGGGCTACCTGCTGTTCTTCCGTATCCCGGCAGTGCAGGCCACGGTGGCGGCCAACGCCCAGGTGATCAGCATGCCGGACAACGGCTACGTGAAGTACCTGCTGCCGGCCGGCGCCACCGAAGTGCAGGCCGGCCAGCCGCTGGCGAACATCTCGACCCAATTGGCCACGAGCTTCACCAGCCCGGCGGACATGAAGGCCCTGGCCGACCTCGCACCCGGCGACCTGCAGGTGCTTCTGGGGCGCGCCAGTGTCGAGACGGTGATCAACAGCCCGTGCGACTGCCAGGTCTGGTACCCGTCGCAACCGCTCGATGGCTTCGGCTACAAGGCCGCGCCGATGCTGCACCTGCTGCCGAAGCACGAGGGCCTGTTCGTGCGCGCCAACGTGCCGTTCGACAAGCTCGCCGATGTGAGCCGCGTGCGTTCGGTGGACATGCAGGTGTTCGGCCTCGACCAGCACTTCAGCGGCACGGTGGTGGATGCCCGCTCCGACGAGGTGAACCGCAACCTGGCCCTGACCATCCAGCCGGACAGCCCGCTGCCGGCGGCGGCCTACCAGAAGGCGGTGGCGGTCGACCTGTACCTGGGCCTGCCGTCCGGCAGCGGCAACTGAGGGCCAGCCATGAATGCCAAGAACAGCCGGCGCCTGTTGCTGGCCGGCCTGGGCCTGGTCTGGGCCGGCAGCGCCTGTGCCGGGCAAAGCCTGGAGCAGATCCGCTACGCGCTGTACAAGGACCCGGGGGCTGATGTCGTGGCCGACCTGCGCCAGCTCGCCGACCGTGGCGACCTGGCCTCCAAGCAGTTGCTCGGCGATGTGCTGGCCAACAGCGACGGCGCCAGCCGCCAGGAAATCGTGCGCCTGTACCAGGACGCCTTCGCCGACGGCCATGGCCAGATCCCGGCGCTCGCCTCGCTGGCGCGCTTGCTCGACCGAACCCCGCGCCTGCAACGCAGCCATCAGGCGTGGGTACGCCAGGCCCTGACCCGCTACCCCAACGATCTCGACCCGCGCAGCACAAGTACCAGCCTGGAGGTGTTCCTGGTCTACCCGCAGCTGTTCCCCGGCGAACGCGCCGCCGAACTGCTGGCGCTGTACGAGCAGAGCTGCCTGCTCAATTGCCGGCCTGAGCTGTACCGCGCCGTGGTCGCCGAGCGCCAGGGCAAGCGCGCCGAGGCCGAACGCTGGTACCGCAAGGCCGCGCGCATCGACCCACGCGGCGTCGACCGCTACTACCGCTTCCTGGGTGAGCGCCAGGACACCGCCTTTCTAGTCTTCGCCCGCAATCTGGAGCCCGAAATGGCCGGTTTGCCGGTGGAGGTCGTGCACCGTATCGGCGCGCTACTGGACAACATCCACGGCGTGTTCCGTGGCGAACTGGACGCCGAGCGCGAACAACGCCAGGGCAGCGCCATGGGCCCCCAGGTCGACCCAACGCCTGAGCAACTGGCCCGCGACAAGGCCAACGAACAGCTGCGCGCCGACGGCATCGCCGAAGCCCAGCGCTGGCTGGATCACGCGGTCACCCGTGGCTACCTGCCGGCGCTGGTGTCCAAGGCCAACTTCATGATCTCCAACCCCACCGAGCACAACGCCGAGGAAACCCAGGCGCTGATCGCCCAGGTGCGGGCCAAGGCGCCGACCCGGGCCAAGGCACTCGAGGCGGCGTTCTACATGGTCAACAACTGGCTGACCCTCGCCCCGGAAAAAGCCCAGGTGCTGATCGACGAACTGATCGCCGCCCGCTACCCCGACGCCCAACTATTGCTTGGCGACCTGTACAGCAAGGGCGGCCTCGACCAGCCCGACCAGGAACGCGCTATCGCCATCTGGCAGGCCCAGGCCGAGCAAGGCTCCACCGCCGCCTGGTACCGCATGGCCACCGTGTACCTGCGCGGTCGTGCGATCTGCCACGACCCGGTCAAGGCCTACACCTACGCACGCATTGCCCTGGACCTGGGCGAGACCCGCGCCCGCGGCCTGCTCAAACGGCTGGACAAGACCCTGCCCAAGGATGACATCGCGCGCGCCCTGGCCGCGCGCAACGCTCTGTTGAAGGAAGCCACTCTGTGAAAGCGCACCTCTCCCTGCTCGGCGCCCTGCTCGCCCTGGCACCGTTGCCAGCGGCCCAGGCACTCGAGGAAGTCACCGGCCCCGAAGCCGACAGCAGCGCCCCCGTGCGCGTGGCCAGCGCCGATGAGCCGGTGATCACTTCGGAAGTCTTCAACAAGCTCACCGTGCAGACCGGCTACGGCCCGCAGGACTCGCAAGTCGGGCGTGATCGCGAGACCTTCTACAGCCTGCGCTACGAGCCGTCGTTCGCCTGGTACTCGCCGGAAAAACGTTGGGCCAGGTGGATGGTCTACGGGCGCCTGTGGCTGAACTACGACTCCAGCCAGTCGAGCAACCTGGCCAACGAATCGACCAACAACAACGAGCGCGAACAACCCGAGGGCTGGTACGCCGAGCTGCGCGAGCTGTACGTAAAGCGCAACCTGATTGGCGACGACCCGCGCTTCTCGCTGTCGCTCGGCCGCCAGCGCTTCTCCGACGACTACGGCATCTGGTGGGACGACAGCCTGGAGTCGCTACGCTTCAACTACCAGGACACCTTCTCCGACGCCTTCGTCGCGGTCGGGCAGAAATTTCGCAACTACAACACCGACGTCAACTCGCTGGCCGCCAGTGAGGAACGCACGCTGTACCTCATGGGCCAGTACGCCTATCGCTGGAGCCCGAACAACCAGGCCGGCCTGCGCCTGATGCAGGAAAACGACCGCAGCAGCCACGACATCGACGACCGCTACGACTTCAAGGGCTGGCGCTACGGGCTGTTCTTCAAGGGCGACCACCTGCCGCTGGCCAGCGACTACCTCCTGGAGCTGGCGGCGCTGGACGGCAAGATGGACAACACCGCCGGCAACGGTATCACCACCACGGGGCACAGCAGCCGCGGCTGGGCGGCGCTGGGTGAAGTCGGCAAACGCTTCGACACCCTGCCCTGGACCCCACGTGTGGCCCTGCGCGGCGGCCTGACCGACAAGCCGGACGATGACAACGATGGCTTCCGCCTCAACCCGATCCAGTCCGACCGCATCACCCGCCAGGGCTCCTACAGCACGCGCCTGACCAGCGCGTTCGTCGCCCTCGACCTGCGCAACCTGAGCTACTACGGCATCGCCCTGGAAACCCGCCCCACCCCGCGCAGCGCCCTGGACCTGCGGGTCACCCAGCTCAACCTGCGCGACCCGGGCGGCGCCCTGCCGATCCGCCTGGCCGCCGATGCCCGCGCCCGACGCCAGGGCGAACTCAACGCCGGCTTGCACGGCAAGGGTGACAACGTCGGGCAGATGATCGACCTCAACTACTACTGGAAAATGTTCCCGGTTGCCCTCGACGGCAAGCACCTGGATATCAACACCCTGGTCAGCGCCAGCTACCTCAACGCAGGCAGCGCGCTGGACACTGGCGACGACTACCAGCTGAGCGTCGGCTTAGTGATCAGCTACTGAGGACGGGCCGCCATGATCTTCGCTTCCAACGTGTTCCTGTTCCTCTACCTGCCCCTGTTCCTGGCCATCTACTACCTGGCCCGGCCGCGGTGGCGCTCGCTGGTGATCGTGGCCGCCAGCTACATTTTCTACGCCTGGTGGCGCCCGGACTTCCTGCTGCTGTTCGTCGCCATCACCGCCTGGAACTACGGCTTCGGCCTGGGCATCAAGGCGCGCCTGGACAGCGCTGACAAACGCGGGGCCTTGCGCCTGCTGTGGCTTGGCGTGGCCGGCAACCTGGCCACGCTCGGCTACTTCAAGTACGCCAATTTCGGCGCTGAGGTGCTGGCCCTGCTGCTGGCACCGCTGGGCATCAATACCTGGACCCTGGAAAACATCTTCCTGCCGCTGGGCATCTCGTTCTATGTGTTCCATGCCCTGAGCTACATCGTCGACATCTACCGCAAGGACGCCACGCCGACCCGCAGCTTCATCGACTTCGCCGCCTTCGTCGCGCTGTTCCCGCACCTGGTGGCGGGGCCCATCCTGCGTTACAGCCAACTGGCGCCACAGCTGCGCCAGCGCAGTCACTCCATGGAGCTGTTTTCCCTGGGCGTGTGCCGCTTCATGCTCGGTTTCATCATGAAGGTGCTGATCGCCGACCGCCTGGCGCCGATCAACGCGCTGTTCATCGGTGAAGGCACGTTGCAGTTCAGCGATGCCTGGTTCGGCCTGGTGGTGTCGACGCTGCAGCTGTACTTCGACTTCGCCGGTTACAGCCACATGGCCTTGGGCCTGGCCTTGATGATGGGGTTTCGCTTCCCGGAAAACTTCAATCAACCCTACGTGTCGCAGAGCATCACCGAGTTCTGGTCGCGCTGGCACATGACCCTGGCGCACTTCCTGCGCGACTACGTGTACCTGCCGCTGGTGCGCAAGCGCGTGGCCGGTGCCCTGCCGGCGCTGGTCTGGACCATGTTGCTGTCCGGGCTGTGGCACGGCGCGAGCTTCGCCTTCATCTGCTGGGGGCTGTTCTTCGGGGTGGGGATGGTGCTGGAGCGCAAGTTCGGCCTGGCCACCAAGCTCAACACGCCCTACCGCCTGGGGCGCAACCTGCGCACGGCGCTGTTGATCACCTTGAGCATGCCGCTGTTCTTCACCATGGACCTGCGCCACAGCCTCGCCATCTACCAGGCGTTGCTGGGCTTCAACGGCTTCGGTTCGCTGGAACTCTACGTGCTGGGGGCCTCGAAGATGGCCATGAGCTTCGCCCTGGTGGCGCTGGCCTGGCTGGTGCTGGCGGGGATCACCAACGTGCGCTTCTACGCCGGCAACCAGGACGGCTACTTCATGCGCCATGTGGGTGTGCTGCACAGCCTGTTGCTATGGGGCGGCTTCCTGCTGGCGCTGAGCAGCCTGGCGGCCAGTTCGTTCTCGCCGTTCCTGTATTTCCAGTTCTAGGCGATCCCTGTAGGAGCGGGCTTGCCCCGCGAACACCGGCGAAGCCGGTGCCATGCACCGCATTGCCTGGTTCGCGAGGCAAGCCCGCTCCTACAAGGGGTGCGTCGATCAACGAGTCAACTTTCTGTTCCGTGGGAATGCCATGTATCCAGTGATGAAATCGGCCAGCAAGGCCAACGGTGTACTCTTCGCCCTGGTGCTGGCGGCGATGTTCGTCTATTCGCTGCCGCCCGTAGCGAACTTCGCCCGCAACCAGACCGACGCCTGGAACCTGTTCGTCGACGGCAAGCTGTTGCGCACGTTCGAACAGGCCTACGACAAGCGCTTCTTCCTGCGCGATCCGTCAATCCAGCTGTGGGCAGACGCCCAGTTCCAGCTGTTCGGCGAGGGTTCCAGCGGCGTGGTACTGGGCAAGCACGGCTGGCTCTACACCCGCCAGGAATACCGCGTGCCCAACGACCTGGACGCCAACCTGGCCAGCCAACTGCAACAGATCACCCAGGTCGCCGAGCGCTTGGCCAGCCATGGCAAGCACCTGGTGCTGCTGCCACTGCCGATGAAACTGGACATCTACGCCCAGCACGCCCAGCGCGCCTTCGACCCACGGGTATCCAGCCTCTACGCCCGCTTCGTCAGCGACCTGCAAGCCCGGCAGCTGGACGTGGTGGCGCTGCGCGAGGCCTACCTGCGCAACCTGTCCGGGCCAGCGCTGTTCCTCAAGTCCGACACCCACTGGAGCCCGGACGGCGCGCGCCTGTCGGCCTACGAACTGGCCCGCCAGCGCCCGCAATTGCTGGGTGACCAGGTGTACGTGTCACACAGGACCGGCGAGAAACAGGTCAAGGGCGACCTGATGAACTACCTGCAGTTCGACCATGCGCGCCTGGCGCCGCAGTTCGGCCCCAGCCCGATCGAGCTGTACGAAACCCTCAAGGCCGAACAAGACAGTGATGAACTGTTCACCGAGCAGACCCAGAGCCTGCTGCTGGTGGGCACCAGCTACAGCAAGATCGACGACTGGAACTTCGTCGGTTTCCTCAAGGAAGCCCTCAACCGCGACCTGCTGTCCGTCGCCGTGGAGGCCCGCGGGCCGTTCGAGGCGATGAACCAGTTCCTGGCCAGCGACCAGTTGCAAGACCCACGGATCGACACGGTGGTCTGGGAGTTCCCCCTGCGCACCCTGCTCGCGCAGCGCCCCGACACAGCCCGTCACACCGCCCAACCCGGGCATTTCTGACGTTCAAAGGAGCACCTGATGAAGCCTTCAACCCTGTTCACCGCCATCGCCCTGATTGCTGCCAGCCACACCACCCTGGCCGCCGAAGGCAACGCCGATCTGTATGACGCCGTGGCACCGGCCGACTCGGCGTTCGTGCGCGTGCTCAACCTGTCCGACGCCAACATCGAGGTGACCCTCAGTGGCAAGGTCAACCCACAGAAGGTCGCCCCAGGGCAGCTCGGCGGCTACCGCTTCGTGCCGGCTGGCGCGCACAAGATCGGCATCGGCGCCAAGGTGATCGAACCGACCCTGGCGGCCAACGCCGCCAGCACCGTGGTGTACGACGGCAAGCAGTTGAACCTGATCGCCGACCAGTACGTCAACGAACCGAAAAAGGCGCAGGTGGCCTTCTACAACCTGACCCCGGCCCAGGCCACGCTGCGCACCGCCGATGGCAAGCATGAGGTGGTCAAGGCCCTGGCCAACGGCCAGACCGGCGCGCGCATGGTCAACGAAATAAAGATCGACTTCGCCGCCTATGTGAATGACCAGGAAGTGGCCAGTTTCGACGAGCTGTTCCTGAAGAAAGGCCGCTCTTACAGCTATGTGCTGCTGCCAGGCAACCGCAGCTTGAGCCTGGCCAACAGCATCGACCCGACCGAGTGACGCAACGCCGAACGCAAGGATGACTGGCTTATGAACACCCTCCTCCCCCTCGGCCTGGCGGCTACCCTCATGCTCCTCAGCCTGCCGGGCCAGGCGGCCGAGCCTGGCTGTGAGAACCTGCAGTGCATGGTCTGCCCGGCCCTGGCCGAACCGCAGCACTA
This sequence comes from Pseudomonas sp. MWU13-3659, assembly GCF_023757525.1. Classification (NCBI taxonomy): domain Bacteria; kingdom Pseudomonadati; phylum Pseudomonadota; class Gammaproteobacteria; order Pseudomonadales; family Pseudomonadaceae; genus Pseudomonas; species Pseudomonas sp. MWU13-3659. The sequence goes on from NZ_JAMSHW010000014.1 coordinate 20,813, forward strand.
TGCCGAAGGGCGCATGAAGCTGATGCGCCAGATCGTCCCCGGCAAGGAGCGCTGGCTGTTCCGCTCGATGGTCGACCTGACCAACGACTTCGGCATCCCCGCGCCCATGCGCCCGGAGTTCGCCCGGTTGATGGACACGTTTCACCGCCAGGGCATCCAGGTGGCCATGGCGATCCAGCCGACCCGTGGCCTGATGCACCGCGACAAGCTCCAAACCGATCATCTGCTGGGTTTCGACCATGACCGCGCCAGCCGCAACCTTGACACCTATCTTGGGCAACTGCGCCAGGGTGGAGCGGTGGTGGCACCGATGATGCAGTTGGTACGCCAGCCGCCCAAGGGTGAGTACTTCTTCCGCCGCGACCACCACTGGACCCCGGCCGGCGCCGAAGCCACGGCCATGCTGATGGCCGAGGAGATACGTCGCCAACCGTTCTACGCTGGCCTGACGAAAAAACAGTACCGCACCGAGCCCGGGGTGATGGTGCCCAAGGATGGCACCCTGAACCTGGCCCTGAGCTACATCTGCGGCAATAACTACGGTTTCCAGTACGTGCGCGGCTACCAGACCGTACCGGTGGCCAACGACAGCGACGCCCTGTTCGACGACGCCCCCGACCCCGAGGTGATCCTGGTCGGCGACAGCAACGCCGCAGCCCGTGAGGACGAGAGCAAGCAGTTCAACTTCGACGGCTACCTGAAGCAGTACCTGGAGGTGGATATCCTCAACTACGCCCTGCCCGGCGTGGGCGAGGACGGCTCGCTGCTGGAGTACCTGCTGTCCGCCGACTACAAGCCTGCGGCGCCGCCCAAGCTGATCGTCTGGGAGTTGCCAGCCAACTACCGGCTGGACTCACCCTTGATGTACCGCCAGCTGGTGCCGGCGATACAAGGGGGCTGCAAAGCGTCGCAAGCTGTGTTGGCCACCAAGCTGCAACGCCCGGCGCTTAAAGTCGGCGAACGTATCGAGCTATTGAGCAATGCTGGCAGTGCACGCCAGGCCCTGTCCAACGGCTTCCTCGATATCCGCCTGAGCGACAGGAACGTCAAGGACTTCTACCTCATCGTCTATTACGACAACGGCGCCCGCGACAAGGTGTGGTTCCGCCGCGAGGCGGCGGTGAGCGGTGGGCAGTATTACCTGGAGCTGAGCAAGGCGCCCGAGTTCGCCGGCGCCAACCTGCTCTCGGTGTTCCTCGAGCCGACCAAGGCCGGCACCGCCGCTACCGAAGTGGAGACACGGTTATGTCTGTGATCGGCAGGGTTGGGGCTGCTTTGCAGCCCATCGCCGGCAAGCCGGCTCCTACCTCCGGAGGGCGATCTTCTGTAGGAGCCGGCTTGCCGGCGATGGGCCGCAAAGCGGCCCCCGGTATTTCAAGCCTGCTCGTCCTGGTCCTGTTGCTCCCACAGGCCCATGCCACCCAATCGATCTGGCCGCCACGTGCCACCACGCAATCGGCCATGATCACCGACTACCGCACCCTGCCCTGCCCGAAAGAACCGCCACCGCCCTACACCGGCAGCCTGCATCTGCAAAGCAAGTACGACCCGCGCGACGCCAGCAAATCCACCCTGCGCGCCAGCCCCGACACCGACAGCGAACGCATCGCCGGGCAGATCAAGCCGTTCATCGCCGGCCTGATCCAGGCCGGCAAACGTTTCCAGCAGGCCAAAAAGCCCAAGCAAGCCAACCTCGCCCTGGCCTGCCAGGACCAGTGGCTGGAGCATTGGGCCAAGGCCGGCGCCCTGCTTGCCCCGGACGCCAGCAACACCGGCATGGCCGCGCGCAAGTGGGCATTGGCCGCCATGGCCGGCAGCGTGTTGCTCACCCAGGCCGCCGCCGATGGCAAGGTGCGGCTGAGCACCACGCAGCAGCACTGGTTCACCCAGCTCGGCGAGCAAGTGATTCGTGAATACGATCCACGACGCACCTCCACCACCGTGTATTTCAACAACCACGACTACTGGGCTGCCTGGGCCGTAGCCGCCACCGGCATGCTGGTGGGCCGCGACGATTTCATCCGCTGGGCCAACGGCAACCTGCGCCGGGGCCTGGCCCAGGCCGTGCGCCGTGACGACTACGCCTACCTGCCGCTTGAAGTGGCGCGCAGCAAGCTGGCCGCCACCTACAGCCAATACGCCCTGGTGCCCTTGGTGCTGCTCAGCGAGTCGGCCCGCGCCAACGGTCTGGCCTGGAGCGACGACGACCAGCAGACCCTTGACCGCCTGGCCCGTTTCGCCGCCCGCAGCGTGCTCGAACCAGGCACCCTGCCCGAACTCAAGGGCAAGCACCAAGCCGAAGTCGCCCCCTACAAGCTGGCCTGGCTGATTCCCTTCCTCGCCCGAGCGCCCGGCCATCGCCTGGCCCGCCAGCTGTACGACGAAGAGGATGGCGAGGTGGACAACTACAGCCAGATAGGCGGCCCGCTGAAGCCGGCCTATTCCAACCTGCCTTGAACAAGGACGATCCCATGGCCTCCCTTACCCGCCTTTACTGCCTGGCCGCCCTGCTGCTGGCAAGTACCGCCCAAGCCTCACCCATCATCGAAACCCTGCCCCCGGAGCAACACCAACGACAACTGGCCGAACTGCGTCAGCAAGCGCACCAGGCGGTGGCCTTCGAACAGGCTACCCGCCCACAACCGTCAGGCCGTGCCAGCGTCACCCTGCAACCGATGTTCTCGTCCCAGGCCGGCAGTTGGCCGTTCGAGCCCTTCGTCAACAACGGCCTGTTCCGCGCCATCGCCGGCTACCAGGCGCACCATCCGCAGGCCGTGATCCTGCGAGGGGGCAGCATCACCCTGGCGCAACTGCATGACACGCTGAACGATGCACGCATCCTCAAACGCTACAAAGAGGGCTACCTGCTGAGTTATCCGCTGATGATCGGGCCGGATGCCGGTCTGGTGCTGGAAGACACTCACCTCTACCTCTACACCTTCTCCGGCACCGCCCTGATCAACCAGGGCTGGCTGGGGCTGAACCGCTCGACACTGGAAAGCTTTGCTGGCGACAAACCGGGCAACACCGACCGCGCCTGGCGGCCGTTCGTGATGGCCTGGGCCGGCAGCCACACCCAAGTGATCGGCTCGACGCTCAAGCGCCTGGGCTACAACGCCAACCTGTCCCGCGGTTTCAGTACTGCGCTCAGTGCCCAGCAACCGACCGGCTCCCGCCCGGCCACGGTGTTGATCGAAAACAGCCAATTCAGCGAGCTGTCCAGTGCCGTGGAGCTGCAGCACAGCCAGGCGACCCTCACAGGCAGCCAGTTCGAGCACTCGCAGCAGTACGCCATCGACGTCCGTGACAGCCAACTGAACCTGAGTGGCAACCAGTTGCGCGGCATCGACAACAACAGCGGCGTGCGCCTGCGCGGGCAAACCCGGGCACGAGTGCAGGACAACCTGATCCTCGGCGCCACCAAGGCGGCCATCGAGATCAGCGAGCAGCGCGGCGCCGTGCTGGTGGCCGGCAACCGCATCGGTGACAGCCGTGGCAATGGCATCCAGTTGCGCAACCTTGCGCCTACCCCGTCAGCCCCCTTGCTGATCGACGACAACCTGCTGGCCAGCAGCCAGGGTAGCGCGGTGGACGCCAGTGAAGTTGCGGCGTTCGCGCTGGTAGGCAACCGCATCGGCAATACCCCGGAGTACGCCTTCAGCCTGCGCAATGCCGCGCCGTTGCCCGGGCCGCTGCTGATCAGTGGTAATCACCTCGGCCAGGTGGGCAAGGCGGTGATGCGGGTCGAGGGAGTTCGGGAGGTCGAGTTGGGGCGTAACACTTTCGATGGCAAGGCATTGCTGCAGAACCTGCTGATTGGCGACCTGCTGCCGTTGCAGGGGCAGGTGCTGGAGGCGACGGTGGCTCGCGGCCAGATTGTGCGAGTGTGTCACTGTAGGAGCGGCTTCAGCCGCGATGCAGGCAACGCGGTGCTTGGCACCCGCCCCGTGGGTGATCGCGGCTGAAGCCGCTCCTACAAGGATCGTGTCAGGCCACCGGGCGCTGCATCCGCACGAAGCATTCGTCCATGCCCACCTCGACGAAACCCCGGCGCTGGTACAGGCCCCGCGCCGGGTTACTGCTGAACACCGTCAAGCGCAGCAACGGCAATCGCCGCTGCACCGTCCAGCCGGCCAGTTGCTCCAGCACCCAGCCACCGACACCCCGGCCACGATGTTCAGGCAGCAGGTGCAACTCGCGGATGTACAACGCCTGGCGGTCCTGGCTCAGGCTGCAGAAGCCCAGCACCTGGTCGTCCTCGACCACCAGCCATTGCTCGCGCCAACCCCAGGCCTCGTCGAAGGCTTCCTCGATCCACAGCAGGTCGAATTCACGGTAGTACGCCAGCATGGCGCGGCGGGTCAGGTCACGGGCGAAGGTGCGGTGACTGTCGGTGGCGGGGATCAGTTGAAGGGGCATCATCGAACACACGTATCAAGGGGTTTCGGGGGCATAGCAGACCGGCGAACTGCCCGGGCCGCGCCGCTCCAGTTCGTCTTCCAGCCAACGGGCCAGTACCTGGGCATTATTGTGCTCGGTGTCCTTGCCGGCATACAGCAAGGTCAGGACGCCCTTGTCGGCCACGTCCAGCAAGGGATACCAATGCTCGGGATGGGCAGCCAGTTCCTGCTGGTAGCACCGGGTGAAACCGGCAAAATCCAGTGCTCCGGCATGGAACGCCTTACGCAGTTCGTCGGATGGCGCCACCTCACGCAGCCACTGGCCCTGCAGCTCATCCTTGCGCGTGTTGCGCGGCCACAGGCGATCGACCAGCACACGCTGGCCATCGCTCGGCAATGCCGCTTCGTAGACACGCTTGCATCGAATCATCAGCCACCTGCGCGACATCTCACCTCAGCAAGCCTAAGGCGTTCATTGACCGAGGTCACGCACAAGTAACGATTTGTTTCTATGCTGAAAGCCTTCGGCACCCTTGCCCGACGCCAACCGGAGCCCCCATGGCAACCCCGTCACTGGCCAGCCAGCCGCAACTGACCCACCGCGATTCACGCCCCCAGCTTGCTCACACACCCAGCCGCGCCACCCTCGTCCTGTTCATCGGCCTGCTCCTGGCCGGCCTGGCCTACACCTTCTGGAGCCTCAAGCAGGACGTCAGCGCCAGCGGCACCGTGGTCACCACCGTCACGCCGTTCCTGCTGTTGGGCCTGGCGCTGCTGATCGCCCTGGGCTTCGAGTTCGTCAATGGTTTCCACGACACCGCCAATGCCGTGGCCACGGTGATCTACACCCACTCGCTGCCGGCACCGGTGGCGGTGGTGTGGTCGGGGCTGTGCAATTTTCTCGGTGTATTGCTTTCCAGCGGCGCGGTGGCGTTCGGCATCATCGCCCTGCTGCCGGTCGAACTGATCCTGCAGGTGGGCTCCAGCACCGGTTTCGCCATGGTCTTCGCCCTGCTGCTGGCAGCGATCATCTGGAACCTGGGCACCTGGTGGCTGGGCCTGCCGGCCTCCTCCTCGCACACGTTGATCGGCTCGATCATCGGCGTGGGCGTGGCCAACGCCCTGATGCACGGGCGCGACGGCACCAGCGGGGTGGACTGGGCCCAGGCCAGCAAGGTCGGCTACGCCCTGTTGTTCTCGCCGTTGATCGGTTTCGCCTGCGCCGCCCTGCTACTGCTGGCCTTGCGCGCGCTGGTCAAGCGCCAGGAGCTGTACCAGGCGCCGGAAAGCCAGACCCCGCCGCCCTGGTGGATCCGTGGCGTGCTGATCCTGACCTGCACCGGCGTGTCGTTCGCCCATGGCTCGAACGACGGGCAGAAAGGCATGGGCCTGATCATGCTCATTCTGGTCGGCACGCTACCCATGGCCTACGCCCTGAACAAGACCATGCCCAACGAGCAGGCCCTGCAGTTCTCGGCAGTAGCCGAGGTGACCCGCCAGGCCCTGGTGCGCAGTGCGCCGCTGCCGCCCCCGGCAGATCCACGCCAGGTGCTGACCGCGTTCATCGGCACGCCCAAGGCCAGCACCGACCTGGTGCCCGCCCTCGCCGCGCTGACCGGCATGATCGGCGAGGAAGTCAAAGGCTACGGCTCGCTCAAGCGCGTGCCCGCCGAGGCCATGGCCAACGTGCGCAACGACATGTACCTGACCAGCGAGGCGATCCGCCTGCTCGACAAGCACCAGCTGGCCCGTTTCGACGCCGACACCACTCGCCATGTGCAACTGTTCAAGCGCCAGCTGGACGATGCCACCCGCTATATCCCGCTGTGGGTCAAGGTGGCGGTGGCGATCGCCCTCGGCCTGGGCACCATGGTCGGCTGGCGGCGCATCGTGGTCACGGTGGGCGAGAAGATCGGCAAGACCCATTTGAGCTATGCCCAGGGCGCCTCGGCCGAGGTGGTGGCGATGTGCACCATCGGTGCGGCGGACATGTTCGGGCTGCCGGTGTCGACCACCCACGTGCTCAGCTCTGGCGTGGCCGGGAGCATGGTGGCCAATGGTTCGGGGATCCAGAAGCGCACCCTGGTCAACCTGCTGATGGCCTGGGTGCTGACCTTGCCGGCGGCGATGCTGCTGGCCGGGAGCCTGTACTGGCTGCTCAACCAGCTCTTCTGACCCTTGTAGGAGCGGCTTCAGCCGCGATCACCCGCAAGCGGGTGCCAGGCACCGCGTTGCCTGCATCGCGGCTGAAGCCGCTCCTACAGAGGTGAGGCGCGATCAACCGGGTATCTTCAGGCCACGCTGCACCGCCGGGCGTTCGAGGAAGTTGGCCAGCACCCGCTGCACCTCCCTGAACGCATCGAACCCCACCAAGTCCCGCGCGTTGTAGCGCTCCACCAGGTTGCGCACCCACGGGAAGATGGCGATATCGGCGATGCTGTACGCGTCCACCATCCATTCACGCCCCTTCAAGTGCCGGTCCAGCACACCCAGCAAGCGCTTCGATTCGTTGACGTAACGATCCCGCGGCCGCTTGTCCTCGTAGTCCTTGCCTGCGAAAAAGTGGAAGAACCCCACCTGGCCGAACATCGGCCCGATGCCGCCCATCTGGAACATCAGCCACTGCAGCGTCTGGTAGCGCTGGGCCGGGTCGAGGCTCAGCAGCTGGCCGCTCTTCTCGGCCAGGTACTGCAGGATCGCCCCCGACTCGAACAGCGGCAGCGGTTGGCCACCGGGGCCTTCCGGGTCAAGGATCGCCGGGATCTTGTTGTTGACGCTCAACGAAATGAACTCGGGGCTCATCTGGTCATCGGTTTCGAAGCTGACCTTGTGCACTTCATAGGGCAGGCCGATCTCCTCGAGCATGATCGAGACCTTTACACCATTGGGCGTGGCCAGTGAATACAGCTGCAGCCGCTCGGGGTGCCGGGCCGGCCACTTGCGGGTAATGGGGAACGCGGACAGATCAGTCATGTTCAGGCCTTGGTTGTATAAGGTGGGTGGACAACGCGGCATCCCTGACCATCACCCAGTCACGATGGCGCTCCTCGCCACACGGGAAGACCGCCTCCCCCACCTTGCGAAAGCCATTGCGCTGGTAGAAGCGGATGGCCCGCGCGTTGAGTTCGTTGACGGTGAGGCGCACCGCTCCATGGATATGCGCCAGGGTTGCCTCCAGCAGCAGCTGCCCCGCCCCGCTGCCATGGACGACAGGCAACAGGTAGAAGCGGGAAATTTCCACCAAGTGGTCGGCTGCGCCGATACCCAGATTGTCGGGCGCCAGGTCGAGCATGCTGTAACCCACCACCTGCCCCACCTGCTCGACCACCAGCAGGCGCTTGTGAGGGTGCTGCAGGTGCATCAGGAAATGCTCAGGCTGAAGGTTGTGGGCGATATAGTGCTGCAGCGCGGCAGGGGCGCTGTCGGGTGGGCTGGCCAGGGCGAAGGTGGCCTGGCCGACATGGCTCAGGGCGCTGCTGTCAGCGTCGCGGGCCGGGCGGATCTGGTAGGGCATGGCAACATCCTGTCGGGCGTCCGGATCGCCTCCGACAATGCCAGCCCCGCCGGAGCGGTGCAAATGAAAAGGCGACCCGGCTTGCACCGGATCGCCTTCAAGCCTCAGTAACGCGTCCTTACTGGCTCCGCGTCACGAGAGACGATCACCTCCACCCGGCGATTAAGCTGACGCGAATGCGCATCGGCGTTGCTCGCCACAGGGGACGCCTTGCCGTAACCGGCGCTGACGATGCGCGCCGGGTCCACACCCTGGCGACGCAGCGCGTGGGCCACGGCCGCCGCACGGTTCTCCGACAATCGCAGGTTCAAGGCGTCGCCACCGGTGGAGTCGGTGAAGCCCTCGACCCGCACCTTGCGCTCTGGGTTGTCCCGCAGGAACTGCGCCAGGCGCTGGATATCGTCAAGGCTTTCGTTACGTAAAGTGGCCTTGCCAGTCGCGAACAACACATCACCGAACGACACTACCGTGCCACGCTCGGTCTCCTTACCGTTGAGCGCCTTCAACGCATTGAGCTGGGCGGTGCGTACTTCCAGGCGAGCCTCGGCACGGCGGGCGTCGATGCCGCGCATGCCGGCCTCGGCCTGGCGCAGGCGGATGGTTTCCTCGGCCGTCTCGATCTTTCGATTGGCCAGGTAGGCCAGTTGCTCGACCTCGGGCGACTTGCGGCTGGCCAGCGAAGCTTCTTCGGCCTTGCCCAGCGCGGCTTGCGCCTGCTGGGTTTCCAAGGCGGCAATACGATGAGACTCCGGCTTGGCCTGCAGGGTCGAAAAAGCCTCACGGGCCTCCACCAGGCGCGGATTTTCCGGAGTCGCGGCGCAGCCGGCGATCACCAGGGCGAGCACGGACATGGCCGGCAGCAGATAACGTTTCGACATGTTCGGCTCCTTACTGGCCAGACTTGGTTGGGACGGCACCCGGTTCGGTGAGCATTTCATGCTTGAGCACGTCGATGCCTTTCTCTGCGGTTTTCAGTTGTTCTTCGGTGCGCTGCGCCCGCGCCTTGGTTTCGGCCAGGCGAGCATCGGCCTCGGCCTGCTGGGCCAGGGTGCGAACCTGCTCATAACGCTTCTCGCCGAAGGCGCGGTCCATGGCGCCGAGCTTGTCCTGGGCGGCGCGCATCTCCACCGGTGCATACTGGGTGGCATCGGCGGCGACCGCACGGTTGACGGCGCTGCGGGTGAGTTCGATCTGCTCGGTTGGGACCGTGACACTGGCACACCCACCCATGATCATGAGCAGGCCAGCCAACGGCAGCGTCTTGCGATTGAAAGGGACACGCATGGAAAAGCTCCTGTGCTGCGTACGCGAACCGGCGATCAGCGAGCCATCACCGGAATTGGACTGAAGACGTGGGAAATGTCCGGTTTGCTCATCGTAAAACCGGCTACACAGCCGGGTCGGAGTCCTTTCCGACATGATGAATATGAGAGCGCCCAAGACAGACTGTTGCGAAAACGGCATCAGACTATTCCCAGCGAACAAGCGACCGAATAGGACTTTTCGCAACTGAGCTGTAAGGAAGTTCGACAGGCGCTTTACCTTTCCCCTCCCGGCCCGGCCAGTGCCTTGCTGGTATCGAGCGGGGTTGGGCTCTTTTCCGTCTAGCAGGGTATTTCCGTTGGGCATGATGCCGCCTCCAGTCCGAGCAGTTTTCACGTCGAAACGACGCTTGCTGACGTTAGGATTGCGGCATGGTTGGCGTCTACTGACAGAAATATCAGGTGGGGGGCCGTGCTGTGGGCCGACCGCAACAGGTACGGTCAGCCCACACGGACAAAGCAGGTGGCCAAGGCCTAACCCTGCTGGTGGGCCTTGAGCTTGAGTTGTTCGGTATCGACCCGCACGAACACCGAGTCAGCGAGCACCGTCAGCACATCACCCGCCCAAACCTCGCAGATCACCCGGCTCTTGCGCCCGACCTCGCCTTCGACCCGCGCCTTGAGCAGCAGCTCGACACCCATCGGCGTCGGTTTGAGGTACGTCAGCCCGAGCTGGCCGGTGACACAGTCGATCCGTGGCAGGCCGCCGGCCTCGCGGCCTTCGGCGCGGTAGTGATAGGCCATCGCGGTCCAGTTGGAGTGGCAGTCCACCAGCATCGCCAGCAAGCCGCCATAGACCAAGCCCGGCCAGCCGGTGAAGGTTTCGTCGGGGGTGTGGCGGCATAGCAGGTGAATGCCATCGGTGTCCCAGTGGCTCTGCACATGCAGGCCGCTGGGGTGAGCGCAACCGCAGCCGTAGCAGATACCTTCGGGGGCGGCGAGGCGTTGCAGGGAATCGGTCATGGGCGTCCTTTGCTTGTTGGAGTTGGGCAGGCAGCACTGGCCGATGGTAGCGCCGCGCCCCGCGCCTGCGTCAATACCGTTTCCAGGTAGGCGCCAGCCTTGCTGGCGAACCAGGCAACGCGGAGGCTGGCACCGGCTGTGCCGGTGTTCGCCGGCAAGGCCGGCTCCTACAGAGTTGGGCAGGCAGCAATGGCCGATGGTAGCGCCGCGCCCCGCGCCTGCGTCAATACCGTTTCCAGGTAGGCGCCAGCCTTGCTGGCGAACCAGGCAACGCGGAGGCTGGCACCGGCTGCGCCGGTGTTCGCCGACAAGGCCGGCTCCTACAGAGTTGGGCAGGCAGCACTGGCCGATGGTAGCGCCGCGCCCCGCGCCTGCGTCAATACCGTTTCCAGGTAGGAGCCAGCCTTGCTGGCGAACCAGGCAACGCGGAGGCTGGCACCGGCTGCGCCGGTGGTCGCCGGCAAGGACCGCATCGGCTGTCAGGTGTTGAACAACGCCAGGCCCCGGTTGCGCCGCTGGGTCAGCGACACCAGCAGGATGAACAGCGTCACCCCGGCGGTCATCAGCGTTTCGTAGCGGTAGGCGTCACTGAACAGCATGTAGCCCAGCACCATGACGATGGTGCCGATCACCAGCCAGGTCAGCCAGGGGAACAACCACATTTTCAGTTCCAGTGGCCGACCTTCCCGCTCGGCGCGCGCCCGCATGCGCAGTTGCGACACGGCGATCACCAGGTACACCAGCAGGGCGATGGCCCCCGTGGTGGACAACAGGAAGCCGAACACCTTGCCGGGGAATACATAGTTGACCAGGCAACCGGCAAAGCCCGCCAACGTCGAAAGCACGACCGCCACCGTCGGCACACCGGCACCGGAAATACGCTTGGTCATGCCCAGCGCCTGGCCACGGGCCCCCAGCGAATAGAGCATGCGCGAGGCGGTGTACAAACCAGAGTTCATGCAACTGGTCACCGCCACCAGTACCACCAGGTCGACCAGCAGCTTGGCACCTGGCACGTTCAGCACCTCCAGCACCCGCTGGAACGAACCGACCGCCTTGAGCCCCGGGTCGTTCCACGCCACCAACGACACCACCAGGAAGATCGACGCCAGGTAGAAGATGGCGATGCGGTACACCACCAGGTTGGTGGCGCGGCGGATCTTGTCTTTCGGGTTGGCGGTCTCGTCGGCGGCGATGGTGACGATCTCGGCACCGAAGAACGAGAAGATGGTGATCAGCACGCCACCCAGCACAGTGCCAAAACCGTTGGGCATGAAGCCGCCGGTGTCCCACAGCCGGCTGACACCGGAGACGTCGGCCAACGGCCAGAAACCGAACACCGCCAGGCTGCAGACCATGATGAAGGCAATGATGGCGAGCACCTTCACCAAGGCGAACCAATACTCGAACGCACCGAAATTCTTCACGCTGACCAGGTTGCTGCCCGACAGCACGATCATGATCAGGAAGGCGAACAGCCAGGACGGCACACCCGGGAAGTACGCATGCAGGATATCCGCGCCGGCGATGGCCTCGACCGGAATGATCAGCACCCAGAACCACCAGTACAACCAACCGATGGTGAAGCCCGCCCACGGCCCGATGGCCTCGCTGGCGTAGGTGGAGAACGAACCGCTGTTGGGATTGGCGATGGCCATCTCGCCAAGCATGCGCATCACCAGCAGCACCAGCAGGCCGGTCATGGCGTAGGAAATGAGGATGGCCGGGCCAGCGGTGGCGATGGCGTTGGAGGAACCGATGAACAATCCGGCGCCAATGATGCCGGCGATGGAGATCATGGACACCTGACGCGACGTCAGGCCATGTTGCAGGGAGCGCTGTTTATTGTTGTCTGGCGATGCCATGGGAAACCCTCGAATGGGTCGGCCGCCACAAGGACGACTGAAAGTTGGAGCAGAATTCTGTAAGTCGGAGTTGCTCGTTCTTGTTGTTGTGAAACGCCGGTCGCTAACTTTCCCTCCTCTAAGAACAATGGGTTGTCATTGTTGATCCAGGTCAGTATTAATCTATGACGCCGACTCAACAAACGACCTTTTCGAAACACATCATTCCTTCATGGATTGAACTCCTTCCATTTTCGCTGGGTAACACCTCGCCATGTCCAGACGCCTGATGCCCTCCACCACCGCCCTGCAGTGCTTCGAGGCGGCGGCCCGCCACCTGAGCTTCACCCGTGCCGCACAGGAGCTGCACCTGACCCAGAGCGCGGTCAGCAAGCAGGTGGCGCAGCTCGAGGAGATGCTGGCCCACCCACTGTTCCAGCGCATCCGCAGGCGCCTGCACCTGACCCCGGCAGGTGCGTTGTACCTGGCCGAAGTGAACAAGATCCTCACCCAGATCGACATCTCCAGCCGCTACATCCTCAGCTACGGTGACGAAACCGAAGTGCTGCGCATCGCCACCCAGCCCACCTTCGGCGCACGCTGGCTGGTGCCCAGGCTCAAGGGCTTCGGCGATCGCCACCCGCGCATCCACCTGGATATTCGCAACGAACTCGAGCCCTTCGACCTGGTACAGGCCAAGGCCGACATCGCTTTCTTTTTCGGCCAGGGCACCTGGCCGGGGGCAACCTGCATCGAGCTGTTCAGTGAAGAGGTGGTGCCGGTGTGCGCGCCAAGCTTGCTGGCGCAGCGTCGCTTCGCCAGCGCCGAAGCCTTGACCGAGCACCGCCTGCTGCAATGCGCCTCGCGCCCGGAAGCCTGGCACGAGTGGTTCCTCGGCCTGGGCCTGCACAGCCAGAACAGTTACCACGGGCCGCGCTTCGACACCTTCTACCTGTGCATCCGCGCCGCCATCGCCGGTTGCGGCATCGCCCTGATCCCACGCTACCTCGTGGCCGAAGAGCTGGCCGAGGGCAAGCTGGTGGTGGCCTGGGACCATCCGCTGGCAAGCAACGGCCGGCATTTCATGGCCCATGCCGAGCATGCGGCCGAGGTGCCCAAGGTGCGGGCGTTCGTGCAGTGGATTCGCGAGCGGGTGGCCGAGGGCAATTGATGTCGCCTGTTACGGCTTCTTCGCGGGTAAACCCGCTCCTACAGGGGCATCACTGAGTTCGAAGACTGTGGGCGACCTGTAGGAGCGGGTTTACCCGCGAAGAGGCCAGCAACAGCAACACGAATTCCAGCCTTGGTCACGAATTAAAGGAATGACTGCAATCGATTAATTCGTTTGCGAATATAGACCCGGCACGTTTCGATAATGACTAATTCGAACAACAGGCCGCGCGCACATGTATCAGGAAAGTATCAGCCACTCCATCGCCATCGTTCACCCGATCACACTTTCCCATGGCCGCAACGCTGAAGTCTGGGACACCGAAGGCAAGCGCTACATCGACTTCGTCGGCGGCATCGGCGTGCTCAACCTGGGCCATTGCAACCCAGCCGTGGTCGAGGCGATCCAGCAGCAGGCCACGCGCCTGACCCACTACGCCTTCAACGCCGCCCCCCATGGCCCCTACCTCGAACTGATGGCGCGCCTGCAGCAGTTCGTCCCGGTCAGCTATCCCGTGGCGGGCATGCTCACCAACAGCGGTGCGGAAGCGGCGGAAAACGCCCTGAAGATGGCCCGCGCGGCCACTGGAAAACGCGCCATCATCGCCTTCGACGGCGGCTTCCACGGCCGTACCCTGGCCACCCTCAACCTCAACGGCAAGGTCGCGCCCTACAAGCAACGGGTCGGCGAACTGCCCGGCCCGGTCTACCACCTGCCCTACCCCAGCCCTGACACCGGGGTCACCTGCGAACAGGCGTTACAGGCCATGGACCGGCTGTTCAGCGTCGAGTTGGCGGTGGAGGACGTGGCGGCATTCATCTTTGAGCCGGTGCAAGGCGAAGGCGGCTTTCTCGCTCTGGACCCGACGTTTGCCCAGGCTTTGCGGCGCTTCTGCGACGAGCACGGGATCCTGGTCATCATCGATGAGATCCAGTCCGGTTTCGGGCGTACCGGGCAGCGCTTCGCATTCTCGCGGTTGGGAATAGAGCCGGACCTGTTGTTGCTCGCCAAGAGCATTGCCGGGGGTATGCCCCTGGGTGCGGTGGTTGGCCGTCGGGCAATCGTGGATGCGCTGCCCAAGGGCGGCTTGGGCGGCACCTATTCCGGCAACCCGATCGCCTGTGCGGCGGCCCTGGCCAGCCTGGCGCAGATGACGGATGAGCACATCGCCACCTGGGGCGAGCGCCAGGAGCAGGCCATCGTCCGCCGCGCGGAGCGCTGGAAGACGGCCTATCCGTTTATCGGCCGCGTGACAGGCGTGGGCGCCATGCGCGGCATCGAGTTCGTCAACGCCGACGGCAGCCCGGCGCCAGCGCTGCTGGCCAAGGTGTTGGAGGCCGCGCGGGACAAAGGCCTGCTGCTGATGCCCAGTGGCAAGGCACGGCACATCATCCGCCTGCTGGCCCCGCTGACCATCGAGCCTGAGGTACTCGAGGAAGGGCTGGATATCCTCGAGCAGTGCCTGGCCGAGCTGAAGTAAGGCCTACAGGCCCAGCTCTTCGGGGGTGGGCATGTCGCACTCGAAGGCAATCCAACCGCCTTCGAGTTCGGCGTGGCCGTTGACGATCAAACCATAGTAGGTCAGGCCGTTCTCCAGCGTGACGCAGATGTGCGTGGCGCCTTTTTCCGGTGCCGCGAGCGTACCGACGAAATGCACCTTTTTCAGGACTTCGGTCACCGCCTCGAGGCCGACACGCATGTCGGTGTTTTCCGAAGCCTCGGTATCGCCCCCACGGTCTTCGGCGCTGACGGTCACGGTGGCGATGTACGGGTACTTGGTGCTCAAGCGGGTTACCTCGGGTGGAGTGGATGGTAGAACGGCGCCTAGGGTACGGCAGCCACACCGCGTTGTCTGCACCGACCTGTTCGCCGGCAAGCCGGCTCCTACGGGTTGGCGCATTGGCCGTAGGTACCATCGATGCACATGGCCTCCCCCGCCCCGATCTGTTAGGGTGCCCGCCGATGCACGCCACACCACGCGAGGATACCGAGTGAGCGCCGAACAACCCCTGATCGCCGACCTGTTCGAGGTCGACAAACGCCTGACCCTCAAGCCCGTCGTGGACTTCAACAGCTACCTGCGCAATGCCTTTGGCGACGGCCCCTGCCGCTGCCATCGCTGTATCGAGGGTGGCGGCGATGAAAGCACCTACACGCACCGCCACACCTTCGAGCTGGAAGGCCGCACCCTGCACCGCCGCTTCGCCAGCACCGCGGGCAGCGACGTGCTGATGGCCCTGAAGAAGGCCTGGCTGTCCTACACCAAGGCCGAGCTGATCACCGTCGGCGCGCTGGACATGACCACCCTGAAGGCCTTCACCGAAGCAGCCCTGCATGAACGCCTGCTCGCCCTGCTGCCGGCCAGCGGCCTGGCGCGCGAAGTCGACGGCCAGTGGCAGTTGCAGGTGCTCGCCGACTGACGGTCGCCCCGGCAGGATTCTCCCGCTCTGCTACCTTGGGAGAACCCTCACCCACAGGTGACCCGACCATGGCCCGCACGACCCCCATCGAGCTGTACCGCAACATCGGTATCGTTGCCCACGTGGATGCCGGCAAGACCACCACCACCGAGCGGATCCTGTTCTACACCGGGGTCAACCACAAGATGGGCGAGGTGCACGATGGTGCCGCGACCATGGACTGGATGGCCCAGGAGCAGGAACGCGGCATCACCATCACCTCGGCGGCCACCACCGCGTTCTGGCAGGGCTCAACCAAGCAGTTCGCCGACAAGTACCGCTTCAACATCATCGACACCCCCGGCCACGTCGACTTCACCATCGAGGTGGAGCGCTCGCTGCGTGTGCTCGATGGCGCGGTGGTGGTGTTCAGCGGCGCCGACGGCGTCGAGCCGCAATCCGAGACCGTGTGGCGCCAGGCCAACAAGTACCATGTGCCGCGCCTGGCCTACATCAACAAGATGGACCGCCAGGGGGCCGACTTCCTGCGTGTCGTGGATCAGATCGATAAACGCCTGGGCCACAACCCTATACCCATCCAGTTGGCCATTGGCAGCGAGGAAAACTTCATCGGCCAGATCGACCTGGTGAAGATGAAAGCCATCTACTGGAATGAAACCGACCAGGGCACCAGCTACCGAGAAGAAGAGATCCCTACGGAGCTGAAAGCGCTTGCCGACAAATGGCGCGAGAAGTTGGTTGAAGCGGCTGCTGAAGCCAATGAAGAATTGCTGAACAAATTTCCTGATCTCAGCATCGACGAAATCAAGGCCGGCCTCCGACAACGTACGCTGGCCAATGAGATCGTGCCGACCATCCTCGGTTCGTCGTTCAAGAACAAAGGCGTTCCACTGATGCTCGACGCTGTGATCGACTATCTGCCAGCACCTAGCCAAATACCGGCGATCAAGGGCATACACCCTGACCTTGCGGAAATTCCGAAGGACCAGATCAAACCTGACCAGCTAATCGAGCGCCATGCAGACGACAAGGATCCCTTCTCGGCCCTTGCCTTCAAGATCGCCACCGACCCATTCGTCGGCACACTGACCTTTGCCCGCGTGTATTCCGGCGTGCTCAGCTCCGGCAACGCCGTGCTCAATTCAGTCAAGGGCAAGAAGGAGCGCATCGGCCGCATGGTGCAGATGCACGCCAACCAGCGCGCCGAAATCAAGGACGTGTGCGCCGGCGATATCGCCGCGCTGATCGGCATGAAGGACGTGACCACCGGCGACACCCTGTGCGACATCGACAAGCCGATCATCCTCGAACGCATGGACTTCCCCGACCCAGTGATCTCGGTGGCCGTGGAGCCCAAGACCAAGGGCGACCAGGAGAAGATGGGCATCGCCTTGAGCAAGCTGGCCCAGGAAGACCCGTCGTTCCGGGTCAAGACCGACGAAGAAACCGGCCAGACCATCATTTCCGGCATGGGCGAGCTGCACCTGGACATCATCGTCGACCGCATGCGCCGCGAGTTCAACGTCGAGGCCAACATCGGCAAGCCGCAAGTGGCCTACCGCGAGAAAATCCGCAACACCTGCGAGATCGAGGGGCGCTTCGTTCGCCAGTCGGGCGGTCGTGGCCAGTACGGCCATTGCTGGATCCGTTTCGCCCCGGGCGACGAAGGCAAGGAGGGGCTGGAGTTCATCAACGAGATCGTCGGTGGCGTGGTCCCGCGCGAATACATCCCGGCAATCCAGAAAGGTATCGAGGAGCAGATGAAGAACGGCGTGCTCGCCGGTTATCCGCTGATCAACCTCAAGGCGGCCGTGTACGACGGCTCGTACCACGACGTCGACTCCAACGAGATGGCCTACAAGATCGCCGCCTCGATGGCCACCAAGCAGCTGTCGCAAAAAGGCGGCGCGGTGCTGCTTGAACCGGTGATGAAAGTCGAGGTGGTGACGCCCGAGGAGTACCAGGGCGACATCATGGGCGACCTGAGCCGGCGCCGGGGGATGATCCAGGATGGCGACGAGACGCCGGCCGGCAAGGTGATCCGCGCCGAGGTGCCGTTGGGCGAGATGTTCGGCTACGCCACCTCGATGCGCTCGATGACCCAGGGGCGGGCCAGCTACACGATGGAGTTCACCCGCTATGCCGAGGCACCGGCGAGCATTGCCGACGCCATCGTCAAGAAGAACCGCGGGGAATGATGATGCGGTTCGCCGGCAAGCCGGCTCCTACAACGCGATCCAGTAGGAGCCGGCTTGCCGGCGAACCCGCCAGCTCAGGCACCACGCGCTCTCAATGCTGCTCCCCCGCCCGCTTGAGCAGTTTCTTGCACCGCTCCGACAAGTGCACCACCCGCAGCTGCTTGCCCGCCTTGGCGTAACGCTCACGCAAGGTCTGCAACGCCGCGATCGCCGAATAATCGACAAAGCTCAGGTGCTGGCAATCCAGGGTGACCTTGGCCGGATCGTTGGCCGGGTCGAACTGGTTCAGAAACGGCGTGGTCGAGGCAAAGAACAACGTGCCATGCACCTGATAGCGCTTGCCCCCCTCGCCATCGTCATGGCTGTCGGCATACAGCTCCCGCGCATGCTGCCAGGCGAAATTGATCGCGGCGATGACGATACCGAACATGACTGCCATGGCCAGGTCGGTGAGCACCGTGACCACGGTCACCGCGATGATCGCCAGCACATCGCTCACCGGCACCTTGTTCAGCACCCGCAAGGAGGCCCAGGCGAACGTCTGCTGGGCCACCACGAACATCACCCCCACCAGCGCCGCCAGCGGGATACGCTCGATCAGCGGCGACAGGAACAGCACGAACAACAGGATCATCACCCCGGCGACCACGCCAGAAAGCCGCCCACGCCCATTGGAGCTGAGGTTGATCACGGTCTGGCCGATCATCGCGCAGCCGCCCATGCCACCGCACAGGCCCGAGACCATGTTGGCCGCGCCCAGCGCGACGCATTCGCGGTCCGGGTAGCCGCGGCTCTCGGTGATTTCGTCGGTGAGGTTGAGGGTCAGCAGGGTTTCCAGCAGACCGACCATGGCCATCAGGAATGCATAGGGCGCGATGATCTTCAGCGTCTCGAGGTTCCAGGGCACCTCCGGCAGGGCCAGTTGCGGCAGCCCCCCGGCGATATGCGCCATGTCACCCAGGGTGCGGGTCGGCAGGCCGAGCAGGTAGACCAGCAGGCCGACACCGAGGATCGCCACCAGCGCGGGCGGCACGGCGCGGGTCAGCTTCGGCAGCACGTAGACCACCAGCATGGTCAGCGCTACCAGGCCAATCATCAGGTACAGCGGCGTGCCGCTGAGCCAGTGTTCGCCTTCCTTGAAGTGCTCCAGCTGGGCCAGGGCGATGACGATGGCCAGGCCGTTGACGAAGCCGAGCATCACCGGGTACGGCACCAGCCGCACCAGTTTGCCCAGGCGCAGCACGCCGAACAGGATCATCACCACCCCGCCGAGCAGCACCGTGGCCAGCAGGTACTGGGCACCGTGCTGCACTACCAGGGCGACGATGACCACGGCCATGGAGCCGGCGGCGCCGGAGATCATGCCCGGGCGGCCGCCGAACAGCGCGGTCAGGGTACAGATGATGAAAGCCCCGTACAGGCCCATCAGCGGGTTGAGGTGGGCCACCAGGGCGAAGGCGATGCACTCGGGCACCAGGGCGAAGGAGGTGGTGAGGCCGGCGAGCAGGTCGGCGCGTAGACGAGCAGGTTTCATGGTGATCCTGAGCAGGAAGCGAAGGCAAAACACGTTCTTGGTGGGAGATTGCCCGCCGCAGGAGCCTTCTGTAGGAGCGGCTTTAGCCGCGATGCAGGCAACGCGGTGCCCGCTTCACGGGTGATCGCGGCTAAAGCCGCTCCTACAGGGGTCGTGCCAAATCAATGGGCGGGCGAGGCTGAAATTCGAGGGCCGATGTTACGGAATTTGCCTCGCGGCAGCCAGCAACCCCTCCACCCGTTCATGTGCCTGTGATCCAGGCCCGGCAAGAAGCCGACAAATTTGCCATCATGTTCATTCCACCCGCGGAGATCATGGACATGCCGCTACGCCCCCTCATCGCCTCCCTGCTGCTGGCCGCCAGCCTCACCGCCCAGGCCGCCACCGAGGTCATCCCCCTTCAACACCGCGGCAGCGCCGAACTGCTGCCCGCTGCCCAGTCCTTCCTGGGCAAGGACGGCACCGTCAGCACCTTCGAGGACAAGCTGATCGTCAACGCCTCCCCCGAGCGCATCGACGACCTGCGCAGCCTGCTGCAGCAGCTCGACACCGCGCCCAAGCGCCTGCTGATCAGCGTCGACAACAACGACAGCAACTTCCAGGACAACCACGGCAACGCACGGGTCATCCAGTACGGCACCGCCAACCGCGAAGGCGGCCTGCAACAGGTACAGGCCAGCGAGGGGCAACCGGCGCTGATCCAGGTCGGGCAGAGCGTCCCGATCACCAGCACCGCCACCGACGGCTACGGGCGCCTGCAGAGCAACACCGAATACCGCAACGTCACCCAGGGTTTCTATGTCACACCGCGCCTGAGCGGCGACACCGTGCGCCTGCAGATCAGCACCAACAACGACCGCATGAGCCAGGAGCGCCCCGATGTAGTGAAGGTGCAAAGCACCGACACGACCGTCACCGGCAAGCTCGGCGAGTGGATCACCCTGGCTGGATACAATCAGCAGAGCCAAGCCGATATCAGTGCGTCAAGCCGTACCTACAGCACCCAGCGCGGTGAAAACATGACTTTGCGTGTCAAAGTCGACCTTCTCGACTGAATCCAGGCAATTCAAGGCCTCGACCAAAGGCCTTGAAACTGACCGCAGAGTCGCATTAGACCAAAGATGTAGTAAGCAGAAAAAAGCACTACAAAACATTTGACAGGCTCTTTTTGGCAAAGGCATGATGGCCTCGCTCCCGCTAATCAGAGGCCCTGGCAAGGGTCTTCGGAGCGCCCTCCCCACCACCCGCGGAGGCGCTTCGTGTCCATACGGCCCATAAGGCGGTTCGACGGGATTGCGACTGCAACGAAGAAGTTGTCCCGAGGGACGGAAGCGCATCACCGCAGTTCTGGCAATCGCGTCGCACCGCAGCAAGGCAACCACGAGCCGACCTGCAGGGCACACCTTCGCCTGGCCTGCACACCCTTCCCCTTCGCACCTCCTCCGTTCGCCGCCGCACTCCCCCGGACAGGACAGCCGCCAGGCCCTCTGACCCGCGTATCCGAGCATCAGCACAATTACACTCAAGATCGATGCGACGAGGTTTATTTCCATGGCACTGACACGCGAACAGCAAATTGCAGCCCTCGAGAAAGACTGGGCCGAAAACCCGCGCTGGAAAGGCGTGACCCGTACCTACACCGCCGCTGATGTCGTTCGCCTGCGTGGCTCGCTGCAGCCAGAGCACACCTTTGCTCGCCAAGGCGCAGAAAAACTGTGGAAGCTGGTCACCGAAGGTGCCCACCCGTCCTTCCGCCCAGAAAAAGATTTCGTCAACTGCATGGGCGCCCTGACCGGCGGCCAGGCAGTGCAGCAGGTAAAAGCCGGCATCCAGGCCATCTACCTGTCCGGCTGGCAGGTTGCCGCCGACAACAACTCGGCCGAGTCGATGTACCCCGACCAGTCGCTGTACCCGGTCGACTCGGTACCGACCGTGGTCAAGCGCATCAACAACGCCTTCCGCCGCGCCGACCAGATCCAGTGGAAAGCCGGCAAGAACCCAGGCGACGAAGGCTACATCGACTACTTCGCCCCGATCGTGGCTGACGCCGAAGCCGGTTTCGGCGGCGTGCTGAACGCCTACGAGCTGATGAAGAACATGATCGAAGCGGGCGCCGCCGGCGTGCACTTCGAAGACCAGCTGGCCTCGGTGAAGAAATGCGGCCACATGGGCGGCAAGGTACTGGTCCCGACGCAAGAAGCCGTACAGAAGCTGGTAGCCGCGCGCCTGGCAGCTGACGTTTCGGGCGTACCGACCATCATCCTGGCCCGTACCGACGCCAACGCCGCCGACCTGCTGACCAGCGACTGCGACCCGTACGACCAGCCGTTCGTGATCGGCGAGCGTACCCGTGAAGGCTTCTACAAGGTGCGTGCCGGCCTCGACCAGGCCATCGCCCGCGGCCTGGCCTATGCCCCGTACGCCGACCTGATCTGGTGCGAAACCGCCAAGCCGGACCTGGACGAAGCCCGTCGCTTCGCCGAAGCGATCAAGAAGGAATACCCGGACCAGATCCTGTCGTACAACTGCTCGCCATCGTTCAACTGGAAGAAGAACCTGGACGACGCCACCATCGCCAAGTTCCAGCGCGAACTGTCGGCCATGGGCTACAAGCACCAGTTCATCACCCTGGCCGGCATCCACAACATGTGGCACGGCATGTTCAACCTGGCGCACGACTACGCCCGCAACGACATGACCGCCTACGTGAAGCTGCAGGAGCAGGAATTCGCCGACGCGAGCAAAGGCTACACCTTCGTGGCGCACCAGCAGGAAGTGGGCACCGGCTACTTCGACGACATGACCACCGTGATCCAGGGTGGCGCATCGTCGGTGACCGCCCTGACCGGTTCGACCGAGGAAGAGCAGTTCCACTGAGTGTGGTGAGCTGAACAGGAAGCCCAGGGTCCGCGAGGAGCCTGGGCTTTTTTCTGCCACACACTGTAGGAGCGGCTTCAGCCGCGATGCAGGCAACGCGGTGTCCGGCACCCGCTTTGCGGGTGATCGCGGCTGAAGCCGCTCCTACAAGCACCGCGTCGCACCTGCAAAGTTGCGGATCAGGTCTAAGCTTGTGGCTACCCCATAGCAAGGACTGCCCATGCCCCGCCCTGGCCATCTGCTCCTCATCGCCGTCGCAGCCGCCGCCTGCTATCTATATGCACTGGCGAGCGACAACGCCCTGCTTGGCCTGCTGGTCAAACCCATTCCCGTGCTGGCCCTGATTGCCTGGTTGAGCACCACACCCGCCACGCCCTACCGCCGCTGGATCATGCTCGGCCTGGCCTTCTCGGTGCTCGGCGACATCTTGCTGGCCATCCCGCGTGACCTGTTCGTGTTCGGCCTGGCCGCGTTCCTCTGTGCGCACCTGGCCTACTTGCGCGCCTACTGCACCCTCACGCTGCGTCCAAACTACCCGGCCCTGGCCTTCGCCCTGATAGTCGGCGGCTCGCTGTTCAGCCTGCTCGCCAGCCACGGCCTCGGCCCACTGCTCATACCGGTGGCATTCTACGCCCTGGCCATCGGCGCCATGCTCTGGCGCGCGCTCGCCTGCGGCGGCCTGGCCGCGCTGGGTGCCTGCGCCTTCGTGTTCTCCGACAGCCTGATCGGCATCGACCGCTTCGTCAGCCCGTTCGCCGCCGCCGAATACCTGATCATCCTCTGCTACTGGCTCGGCCAGTGGCTGATCGCAGCCTCGGTTATTCGCCATTCAACTGCACAAGTATTGATTCAGAGCGGTGCGAGCCGCCTCGGAAGCTGCTAGAACGAGAGTTTTTCGCATTTGCAAGTGGGCAGATTGCCCAAGGAACTTTACAAGGCACAGAAACGCTAAAACATTACAGCTCAAGCCAAATGATATTAATTATCATTACACAACTAGACGGTCGTTACGCGAAGCAAGAAACATAATTAACAAAACCGCGCGCAATGCCCGAAAATCAAGGGTTTCAACCAGTTACGAACGGTTTTTGTTCTTAAACCTACGAATAAATTTGCAACGGAAATTTTACTTGCTCTGGGTTTACCCATAAAATCAGCGCGATTGATTCAGCTGCGACATTTGGTCACTGCGTCTGCGACACCACGTCGCCGCTCTACTTATTTCAGACTGCAGAGCTGGGTCTCTGTATAAGGATTTCAAGCATGTCCGATTCGGCAGGACTCATCGCCCACAACTGGGGCTTTGCCATCTTCCTCCTGGGTGTCGTCGGCCTGTGTGCCTTCATGCTCGGCCTGTCCAGCCTGCTCGGTAGCAAGGCCTGGGGCCGCGCCAAGAACGAACCCTTCGAATCCGGCATGCTGCCCGTCGGCAGCGCCCGCCTGCGCCTGTCCGCCAAATTCTATCTGGTCGCGATGCTGTTCGTGATCTTCGATATCGAAGCCCTCTTCCTGTATGCATGGTCTGTGTCCGTCCGCGAAAGCGGCTGGACCGGATTCGTCGAAGCACTCGTTTTCATAGCAATTCTGTTGGCTGGTCTTGTCTACCTATGGCGCGTCGGGGCGCTCGATTGGGCTCCCGAAGGTCGCCGCAAGCGGCAAGCGAAGCTGAAACAATGAGGCTTTGGCATGCAATACAATCTCACCAGAATCGATCCGGACGCACCCAATGAGCAGTATCCGGTCGGTGAGCGGGAAACCGTCACCGATCAACTGCTAGAGGACCAGGTCCACAAGAACATCTACATGGGGAAACTCGAAGATGTCCTGCGTGGCGCGGTCAACTGGGGTCGCAAGAACTCCCTCTGGCCGTACAACTTCGGCCTGTCCTGCTGCTACGTGGAAATGACCACGGCCTTCACGGCGCCCCACGACATCGCCCGCTTCGGCGCCGAAGTCATCCGGGCCTCGCCGCGCCAGGCCGACTTCATGGTCATCGCCGGTACCTGCTTCGTCAAAATGGCGCCGATCATCCAGCGCCTGTACGAGCAGATGCTCGAGCCGAAGTGGGTCATCTCCATGGGTTCGTGCGCCAACTCCGGCGGCATGTACGACATCTACTCGGTCGTTCAGGGGGTCGACAAGTTCCTCCCCGTGGACGTGTACGTGCCTGGCTGCCCGCCGCGCCCAGAAGCCTTCCTGCAAGGCCTGATGCTGCTGCAGGAATCGATCGGCCAGGAGCGACGCCCGCTTTCCTGGGTCGTTGGTGATCAAGGCATCTACCGTGCCGAGATGCCCGCCCAGAAAGACCTGCGTCGCGAACAGCGTATCGCGGTAACCAACCTGCGCAGCCCCGACGAAGTCTGATCCAGCGACCTGCCGCCCGCTCCCGAAGGAGCCGGCGGCCTGGCTTCATTCTTAACGCTGACCCAAAGCGACCGAGACCATGACAGCGGACAACGCTATTTATATTCCGCCCTACAAGGCTGACGACCAGGATGTGGTCGTCGAACTGCACAACCGTTTTGGCGCCGACGCATTCGTCGCCCAGGAAACCCGCACCGGCATGCCGGTACTGTGGGTAAAACGTGCCCAACTCAAGGAAGTGCTGAGCTTCCTGCGCGGCGTCGCCAAGCCGTACAGCATGCTGTACGACCTGCACGGCGTCGACGAGCGCCTGCGCACCCAGCGCCGTGGCCTGCCCGCCGCCGATTTCAGCGTGTTCTACCACCTGCTGTCGGTGGAACGTAACAGCGACGTGATGATCAAGGTGTCGCTGAGCGAAGGCGACCTCAACCTGCCGACCGTGACCGGCATCTGGCCAAACGCCAACTGGTACGAGCGCGAAGTCTGGGACATGTTCGGCATCGACTTTGCCGGCCACCCGCACCTCAGCCGCATCATGATGCCCCCCACCTGGGAAGGTCACCCGCTGCGCAAGGACTATCCGGCCCGCGCCACCGAGTTCGACCCCTACAGCCTGACGTTGGCCAAGCAACAGCTTGAAGAAGAGTCGGCGCGTTTCAACCCTGAAGCCTGGGGCATGAAGCGTCAGGGCGCCAACGAGGACTACATGTTCCTCAACCTCGGCCCCAACCACCCTTCGGCCCACGGTGCCTTCCGTATCGTCCTGCAACTGGACGGTGAAGAGATCGTCGACTGCGTCCCGGACATCGGCTACCACCACCGTGGCGCCGAGAAGATGGCCGAGCGTCAATCGTGGCACAGCTTCATCCCCTACACCGACCGTATCGACTACCTCGGCGGGGTGATGAATAACCTGCCTTACGTGCTCGCGGTCGAGAAGCTGGCCGGCATCCAGGTGCCGCAGAAGGTCGACGTGATTCGTATCATGCTCGCCGAGTTCTTCCGCATCACCAGCCACCTGCTGTTCCTGGGCACCTACATCCAGGACGTCGGCGCCATGACCCCGGTGTTCTTCACCTTCACCGACCGCCAGCGCGCCTACACCGTGATCGAAGCGATCACCGGTTTCCGCCTGCACCCGGCCTGGTACCGCATCGGTGGCGTCGCCCACGACCTGCCGCGCGGCTGGGACAAGCTGGTCAAGGACTTCGTCGAATGGCTGCCCAAGCGCCTCGACGAATACACCAAGGCCGCCCTGCAGAACAGCATCCTCAAGGGCCGTACCATCGGCGTCGCGGCGTACAACACCAAGGAAGCCCTGGAATGGGGTACCACCGGTGCCGGCCTGCGTGCCACCGGCTGCAACTTCGACCTGCGTAAAGCCCGCCCCTACTCCGGCTACGAGAACTTCGAGTTCGAAGTGCCGCTGGCCCACAACGGCGATGCCTACGATCGCTGCATGGTCCGCGTCGAGGAGATGCGCCAGAGTATCCGCATCATCGACCAGTGCCTGCGCAACATGCCGGAAGGTCCGTACAAGGCGGATCACCCGCTGACCACGCCGCCACCGAAAGAGCGCACCCTGCAGCACATCGAAACCTTGATCACCCACTTCCTGCAAGTCTCGTGGGGCCCGGTCATGCCGGCCAACGAGTCGTTCCAGATGATCGAGGCGACCAAGGGCATCAACAGTTACTACCTGACGAGCGACGGCGGCACCATGAGCTACCGCACCCGGATCCGTACCCCGAGCTACCCGCACCTGCAGCAGATCCCTTCGGTGATCAAAGGCAGCATGGTCGCGGACCTCATCGCGTACCTGGGCAGTATCGACTTCGTTATGGCTGACGTGGACCGCTAAGCATGAACAGCACGCTTATCCAAACCGACCGTTTCGCCCTGAGCGAAACCGAGCGCTCGGCCATCGAGCACGAGATGCACCACTACGAGGACCCGCGCGCGGCGTCCATCGAAGCCCTGAAGATCGTCCAAAAGGAACGCGGCTGGGTGCCGGACGGCGCCATCTACGCCATCGGCGAAGTGCTGGGCATCCCCGCCAGCGACGTCGAGGGCGTGGCCACCTTCTACAGCCAGATCTTCCGCCAGCCGGTCGGCCGCCACATCATCCGCGTGTGCGACAGCATGGTCTGCTACATCGGCGGCCATGAGTCAGTGGTCAGCCAGATCCAGAGCGAACTGGGCATCGGCCTCGGCCAGACCACCGCCGACGGGCGCTTCACCCTGCTGCCGGTGTGCTGCCTGGGCAACTGCGACAAGGCCCCGGCGCTGATGATCGACGACGACACCTTTGGCGACGTACAGCCGGCTGGCGTTACCAAACTGCTGGAGGGTTACGTATGACCATCACTTCCTTCGGCCCGGCCAACCGCATCGCGCGTTCGGCCGAAACCCACCCGCTGACCTGGCGCCTGCGCGACGACGGCGAGCCAGTATGGCTGGCCGAGTACGAATCGAAGAATGGCTACGCCGCTGCCCGCAAGGCACTGGCCGAGATGTCCGCCGATGATATCGTGCAGAGCGTCAAGGACTCCGGCCTCAAGGGCCGCGGTGGCGCAGGCTTCCCCACGGGTGTGAAGTGGGGCCTGATGCCCAAAGACGAATCCATGAACATCCGCTACCTGCTGTGCAACGCGGACGAAATGGAACCCAACACCTGGAAAGACCGCATGCTGATGGAGCAACAGCCCCATCTGCTGGTCGAGGGCATGCTGATCAGTGCCCGTGCGCTGAAAGCCTACCGTGGCTACATCTTCCTGCGTGGCGAATACACCACCGCGGCGAAGAACCTCAACCGCGCCATCGACGAAGCCAAGGCTGCCGGCCTGCTGGGCAAGAACATCCTCGGTTCCGGTTTCGATTTCGAACTGTTCGTGCACACCGGTGCCGGCCGCTATATCTGCGGTGAAGAAACCGCGCTGATCAACTCGCTGGAAGGCCGCCGCGCCAACCCGCGCTCCAAGCCGCCCTTCCCTGCCGCCGTCGGCGTATGGGGCAAGCCGACTTGCGTGAACAACGTCGAGACCCTGTGCAACGTGCCGGCCATCGTCGCCAACGGCAACGACTGGTACAAGTCGCTGGCCCGTGAGGGCAGCGAAGACCATGGCACCAAGCTGATGGGCTTCTCCGGCAAGGTGAAGAACCCCGGCCTGTGGGAACTGCCGTTCGGCGTCACCGCCCGCGAGCTGTTCGAAGACTACGCCGGTGGCATGCGCGACGGCTTCAAGCTCAAGTGCTGGCAGCCAGGCGGCGCCGGTACCGGCTTCCTGCTGCCCGAGCACCTCGACGCACAGATGTACGCCGGCGGCATCGCCAAGGTCGGCACCCGGATGGGTACCGGCCTTGCCATGGCGGTCGACGACAGCGTCAACATGGTTTCGCTGCTGCGCAACATGGAAGAGTTCTTCGCCCGCGAATCGTGCGGCTGGTGCACCCCATGCCGTGACGGCCTGCCGTGGAGCGTGAAGATGCTGCGCGCACTGGAGAAAGGCCAGGGCCGCGCCGAAGACATCGAGACGCTGCTGGGGCTGGTCAACTTCCTCGGCCCAGGCCGTACCTTCTGTGCTCACGCACCGGGTGCCGTCGAGCCATTGGGCAGTGCCATCAAATACTTCCGGTCCGAGTTCGAGGCCGGTGTCGCTCCCGCTAGCGCGGCCGACACCCTGCGCCCGAACCTGGCCAAGCCGATCGTGGTCGGCGCATAACAAGATGAAGCAGCGGATGGTCCGTGCCATCCGCCAGCCTGCCGGCCGGCCCGAACGATTCGAGGCCGGCCGCAGGCTCACCGATTTCCATTAGCCACGCCCGCCCACGCGGGCCAACGAAGAACTTTGAACAATGGCCACTATCCACGTAGACGGCAAAGCGCTCGAAGTCAACGGTGCGGACAACCTGTTACAGGCGTGTCTGTCGCTCGGCCTCGACATCCCCTATTTCTGCTGGCACCCGGCGCTCGGTAGCGTCGGCGCCTGCCGGCAGTGCGCGGTCAAGCAGTACACCGACGAGAACGACACCCGTGGTCGTATCGTCATGTCCTGCATGACCCCTGCCTCCGACGGCACCTGGATCTCCATCGACGATGACGAATCGAAGGCGTTCCGCGCCAGCGTCGTCGAATGGCTGATGACCAACCACCCGCACGACTGCCCGGTGTGCGAGGAAGGCGGTCACTGCCACCTGCAGGACATGACGGTAATGACCGGCCACAACGAGCGCCGCTACCGTTTCACCAAGCGTACCCACCAGAACCAGGACCTCGGCCCGTTCATCGCCCACGAGATGAACCGCTGCATCGCCTGCTACCGCTGCGTGCGCTACTACAAGGACTACGCCGGCGGCACCGACCTGGGTGTCTACGGCGCCCACGACAACGTGTACTTCGGTCGCGTTGAAGACGGCGTGCTGGAAAGCGAGTTCTCCGGCAACCTCACCGAGGTCTGCCCGACCGGTGTGTTCACCGACAAGACCCACTCCGAGCGCTACAACCGCAAGTGGGACATGCAGTTCGCCCCGAGCATCTGCCATGGCTGCTCCAGCGGCTGCAACATCAGCCCCGGCGAGCGCTACGGCGAACTGCGCCGCATCGAGAACCGCTTCAACGGCTCGGTGAACCAGTACTTCCTGTGCGACCGCGGCCGTTTCGGCTATGGCTACGTCAACCGCAAGGACCGTCCACGCCAGCCGCTGCTGGCCGATGGCACCAAGCTGTCGCTGGATGCCGCCCTGGACAAGGCCGCCGACCTGCTGCGCGGCCGCACCATCGTCGGTATCGGCTCGCCACGCGCCAGCCTCGAGAGCAACTACGGCCTGCGTGAGCTGGTCGGCGCCGAGTACTTCTACTCCGGCATGGAAGCTGGCGAACTGGCCCGCGTGCGCCTGGCGCTGAACGTGCTGAACAACAGCCCGCTGCCAGTCCCCACCCTGCGCGACATCGAAGACCACGACGCCGTGTTCGTGCTCGGTGAAGACCTCACGCAAACCGCCGCCCGCGTTGCCCTGGCCGTGCGCCAGGCCACCAAGGGCAAGGCCGAGGCCATGGCCGACGCCATGCGTGTACAGCCGTGGCTCGACGCCGCGGTGAAGAACATCGGCCAGCACGCGCTGTACCCGCTGTTCATCGCTGCGCTGGCTGAAACCAAGCTGGACGACGTCGCCGAAGAGTGCGTGCACGCCGCCCCCGCCGACCTGGCCCGCATCGGTTTCGCCGTGGCCCACGCCATCGACCCGAGCGCACCTGCCGTCGAAGGTCTGGATCAGGAAGCGCAAGCCCTGGCCAAGCGCATCGCCGACGCCCTGGTCGCCGCCCAGCGTCCGCTGGTGGTTGCCGGTACTTCCCTGGCCGACCCGGCGCTGATCGAAGCCGCCGCCAACATCGCCAAGGCCCTCAAGCTGCGCGAGAAGAACGGTTCGCTGAGCCTGGTCGTCCCTGAGGCCAACAGCCTCGGCATGGCGATGCTGGGCGGTGAGTCCGTCGATGCCGCGCTGGACGCCGTCATCAGCGGCAAGGCCGACGCCATCGTGGTACTGGAAAACGACCTGTACGCCCGCGTATCGGCACAAAAGGTCGACGCTGCCCTGGCCGCCGCCAAGGTGATCATCGTCGCCGACCACTCCAAGACCGCCACCAGCGACCGCGCCCACCTGGTGCTGCCAGCCGCCTCGTTCGCCGAAGGCGACGGCACCCTGGTCAGCCAGGAAGGCCGTGCCCAGCGCTTCTTCCAGGTGTTCGACCCGCAGTACCTGGACAGCAGCATCCAGATCCACGAAGGCTGGCGCTGGATGCACGCCCTGCGTGCCACCCTGCTCAACAAGCCGGTGGACTGGACCCAGCTGGACCACGTCACCAGCGCCTGCGCCGAAGCCGCCCCGCAACTGGCCGGCATCGTCAACGCAGCGCCAAGCGCCGCGTTCCGCATCAAGGGCATGAAGCTGGCCCGCGAGCCGCTGCGCTACTCCGGCCGTACCGCCATGCGCGCCAACATCAGCGTGCACGAGCCGCGCACGCCGCAGGACAAGGACACCGCGTTCGCCTTCTCGATGGAAGGTTACTCGGGCTCCGCCGAGCCGCGCCAGCAAGTGCCGTTCGCCTGGTCGCCAGGCTGGAACTCGCCGCAAGCCTGGAACAAGTTCCAGGACGAAGTCGGCGGCCACCTGCGTGCCGGTGACCCGGGTGTGCGCCTGATCGAGTCGCAAGGCGACAAGCTCAACTGGTTCACCGCCATCCCGGGCGCGTTCAACCCGGCCCGTGGCACCTGGACCGCGGTACCGTTCTTCCACCTGTTCGGCAGCGAAGAGAGCTCCTCGCGCGCCGCCCCGGTACAAGAACGCATCCCAGCCGCCTACGTCGGCCTGGCCAAGTCCGAAGCCGACCGCCTGGGCGTCAATGAAGGCGCGCTGCTGAGCCTGACCGTCGCCGGCGTTTCGCTGCGCCTGCCGCTGCGTATCAATGAAGAACTGGGCGCTGGCCTGGTTGCGCTGCCCAAAGGCCTGGCCGGCATTCCGCCCGCCATCTTCGGTGCATCCGTCGAAGGTCTGCAGGAGGCAGCACAATGAGCTGGTTCACCCCCGAAGTGATCGATGTGATCCTCACCGTCGTGCGGGCCATCGTGGTCCTGCTGGCCGTGGTGGTCTGCGGCGCGCTGCTCAGCTTCGTCGAACGTCGCCTGCTGGGCTGGTGGCAGGACCGCTACGGTCCGAACCGTGTCGGCCCGTTCGGCATGTTCCAGATCGCCGCCGACATGCTGAAGATGTTCTTCAAGGAAGACTGGAACCCGCCCTTCGTCGATCGCATGATCTTCACCCTGGCGCCGGTCGTGGCCATGAGTGCCCTGCTGATCGCCTTCGTGGTCATCCCGATCACCCCGCTGTGGGGCGTCGCCGACCTGAACATCGGCCTGCTGTTCTTCTTCGCCATGGCCGGCCTGTCGGTCTACGCCGTGCTGTTCGCCGGCTGGTCGTCGAACAACAAGTACGCCCTGCTGGGCAGCCTGCGGGCTTCGGCACAGACCGTGTCGTACGAGGTGTTCCTCGGCCTGGCGCTGATGGGCGTGGTGGTGCAGGTGGGTTCGTTCAACATGCGCGACATCGTTGAATACCAGGCCAACAACCTGTGGTTCATCATTCCGCAGTTCTTCGGTTTCTGCACCTTCTTCATCGCTGGCGTCGCCGTGACCCACCGTCACCCGTTCGACCAGCCGGAAGCGGAACAGGAACTGGCCGACGGCTACCACATCGAATACGCCGGCATGAAATGGGGCATGTTCTTTGTCGGTGAGTACATCGGCATCATCCTGATCTCGGCGCTGCTGGTAACCCTGTTCTTCGGTGGCTGGCACGGCCCGTTCGGCATCCTGCCGCAAGTGCCGTTCCTGTGGTTCGCCCTGAAGACCGCGTTCTTCATCATGCTGTTCATCCTGCTGCGCGCCTCGATCCCGCGCCCGCGCTATGACCAGGTGATGGACTTCAGCTGGAAGTTCTGCCTGCCGCTGACCCTGATCAATTTGCTGGTGACCGCTGCGGTTGTGCTCTACAACACGCCAGCCGTCGCGGCCCAGTGAGGATTTGACCCATGTTCAAGTATATCGGCGACATCGTTAAGGGCACCGGCACCCAGCTGCGCAGCCTGGCCATGGTGTTCTCCCACGGGTTCCGCAAGCGCGACACCCTGCAGTACCCCGAAGAACCCGTGTACCTGCCGCCGCGCTACCGCGGCCGCATCGTCCTCACCCGCGACCCCGACGGCGAGGAGCG
This sequence comes from Pseudomonas sp. MWU13-3659, assembly GCF_023757525.1. Classification (NCBI taxonomy): domain Bacteria; kingdom Pseudomonadati; phylum Pseudomonadota; class Gammaproteobacteria; order Pseudomonadales; family Pseudomonadaceae; genus Pseudomonas; species Pseudomonas sp. MWU13-3659. The sequence goes on from NZ_JAMSHW010000014.1 coordinate 53,187, forward strand.
CTGCGTGGCGTGCAACCTCTGCGCGGTGGCCTGCCCGGTCGGCTGCATCTCGCTGCAGAAGGCCGAGACAGAAGACGGCCGTTGGTACCCCGAGTTCTTCCGCATCAACTTCTCGCGCTGCATCTTCTGCGGCCTGTGCGAAGAGGCCTGCCCGACCACCGCGATCCAGCTCACTCCGGATTTCGAAATGGCCGAGTTCAAGCGTCAGGACCTGGTGTACGAGAAAGAAGATCTGCTGATCTCCGGCCCCGGCAAGAACCCTGACTACAACTTCTACCGTGTTGCGGGTATGGCGATCGCTGGCAAGCCGAAGGGCTCTGCGCAGAACGAAGCCGAGCCGATCAACGTGAAGAGCTTGCTCCCATAAGGACAGAAAGATGGAATTCGCTTTCTACTTCGCATCCGGCGTCGCCGTTGTCTCCACGCTACGCGTGGTGACCGGCACCAACCCCGTGCACGCCCTGCTCTACCTGATCATTTCGCTGATCTCCGTGGCGATGATCTTCTTCTCCCTCGGTGCGCCATTCGCCGGCGCCCTGGAAGTGATCGCCTACGCCGGCGCCATCATGGTGCTGTTCGTCTTCGTGGTGATGATGCTCAACCTCGGGCCGGCCTCGGTCGCCCAGGAGCGTGGCTGGCTGAAGCCGGGCATCTGGGCGGGGCCGGTGATTCTCGCCGCCCTGCTGCTGCTGGAGCTGCTGTACGTGCTGTTCGTCACCCCGAGTGGCGCGGCCATCAGCGGTACCACCGTGGACGCCAAGGCCGTGGGCATCAGCCTGTTCGGCCCGTACCTGCTGGTGGTCGAACTGGCGTCGATGCTGCTGCTCGCCGCAGCCGTCACCGCCTTCCACCTGGGCCGCAACGAGGCGAAGGAGTAAATCATGGGTGCTATCCCTCTCGAGCATGGTCTGGCGGTCGCCGGCATCCTGTTCTGCTTAGGTCTGGTCGGGCTGATGGTCCGCCGCAACATCCTCTTCGTGCTCATGAGCCTGGAAGTCATGATGAACGCCTCCGCCCTGGCGTTCATCGTCGCCGGCGCCCGTTGGGTCCAGCCCGACGGCCAGGTGATGTTCATTCTGGTGATCAGCCTGGCAGCCGCCGAGGCCAGCATTGGCCTGGCGATCCTGCTGCAGCTGTATCGCCGCTTCCACACTCTCGACATCGATGCTGCCAGTGAGATGCGCGGATGAACCTTATCTTCCTGACGTTCGTATTCCCCCTGATCGGCTTCCTGCTGCTGTCGTTCTCGCGCGGCCGCTGGTCCGAGAACCTGTCGGCGCTGGTCGGCGTCGGCTCGGTCGGTCTGTCGGCGGCCACCGCCGCCTACGTGATCTGGCAGTTCAACGTCGCCCCGCCTGAAGGCGGCGCGTACAGCCAGCTGCTGTGGCAGTGGATGTCGGTGGACGGCTTCGCGCCGAACTTCACCCTGTACGTGGACGGCCTGTCGGTCACCATGCTGGGCGTGGTCACCGGCGTCGGCTTCCTGATCCACCTGTTCGCCTCCTGGTACATGCGTGGCGAAGCCGGCTACTCGCGCTTCTTCTCGTACACCAACCTGTTCATCGCCAGCATGCTGTTCCTGGTGCTGGGCGACAACCTGCTGTTCATCTACTTCGGCTGGGAAGGCGTGGGCCTGTGCTCGTACCTGTTGATCGGTTTCTACTACAGCAACCGCAACAACGGTAACGCGGCACTCAAGGCGTTCATCGTCACCCGTATCGGCGACGTGTTCATGGCCATCGGCCTGTTCATCCTGTTCGCCCAGCTGGGTACCCTGAACGTGCAGGAGCTGCTGGTGCTGGCACCGCAGAAGTTCCAGGCCGGTGACACCTGGATGGTCCTGGCGACCCTGATGCTGCTGGGTGGCGCGGTCGGCAAATCGGCCCAGCTGCCGCTGCAGACCTGGCTGGCCGACGCGATGGCGGGCCCGACCCCGGTTTCGGCACTGATCCACGCGGCTACCATGGTAACCGCGGGCGTGTACCTGATCGCCCGTACCAATGGCCTGTTCCTGCTGGCGCCGGACATCCTGCACCTGGTCGGCGTCGTGGGTGGCGTCACGCTGGTCCTGGCCGGCTTCGCCGCGCTGGTACAGACCGACATCAAGCGTATCCTCGCTTACTCGACCATGAGCCAGATCGGCTACATGTTCCTCGCGCTGGGTGTTGGCGCCTGGGACGCGGCGATCTTCCACCTGATGACCCACGCCTTCTTCAAGGCCCTGCTGTTCCTTGCCTCCGGTGCGGTGATCGTTGCCTGCCACCACGAGCAGAACATCTTCAAGATGGGCGGCCTGTGGAAGAAGCTGCCGCTGGCCTACGCCAGCTTCGTGGTCGGTGGCGCCGCCCTGGCCGCCCTGCCGATCCTGACCGTGGGCTTCTACTCCAAGGACGAAATTCTTTGGGAAGCCTTCGCCAGCGGCAACAGCGGCCTGCTGTACGCCGGCCTGGTCGGCGCGTTCATGACCTCGCTGTACACCTTCCGCCTGATCTTCATCGCCTTCCACGGTGAAGCCAAGACCGAAGCCCACGCTGGCCACGGCATCAGCCACTGGCTGCCGCTGGGCGTGCTGATCGTGCTGTCGACCTTCGTCGGTGCCTGGATCCATCCGCCGCTGGCAGGCGTGCTGCCTGAAAGCGCCGGCCACGCTGGTGGCGAAGCCAAGCACTCGCTGGAGATCGCCTCGGGCGCCATCGCCATCGCCGGTATCCTGCTGTCGGCCCTGCTGTTCCTGGGCAAGCGCCGCTTCGTCACCGCGGTCGCCAACAGCGGTATCGGTCGCGTCCTGTCGGCCTGGTGGTTCGCCGCCTGGGGCTTCGACTGGATCTACGACAAGCTCTTCGTCAAACCATACCTGCTGATCAGCCACCTCCTGCGCAAGGACCCGGTTGACCGCAGCATCGGCCTCATCCCTCGGATGGCCCGTGGCGGCCATGTCGCCATGAGCAAGACCGAGACCGGCCAGCTGCGCTGGTACACCGCCTCGATCGCCGTGGGCGCCGTGCTGGTGCTCGGTGCCGTGGTAGTGGCCGCGGTATGACTATGAATCTTGCGACTTTGCCAAAGGAAACCAACCCGTCATGATTTTGCCTTGGCTGATCCTGATCCCCTTCATCGGCGGCTTCCTGTGCTGGCTGGGTGAGCGCTTCGGCTCTACCCTGCCGCGCTGGATCGCGCTGCTGACCATGTCCCTGCTGCTAGGCATCGGCCTGTGGCTGTGGGCGAACGGCAACTACACCCTGGCGCCCGCCCCTGGCGCGGAGCCCGCCTGGGCCCTCGAGTACAAAGTCGAGTGGATCAAGCGCTTCGGCATCAGCATCCACCTGGCCCTCGACGGCCTGTCGCTGCTGATGATCCTGCTCACCGGCCTGCTCGGTGTGCTGTCGGTGCTGTGCTCGTGGAAAGAGATCCAGCGCCACGTCGGCTTCTTCCACCTCAACCTGATGTGGATCCTCGGCGGCGTGGTCGGTGTGTTCCTGGCGCTCGACCTGTTCCTGTTCTTCTTCTTCTGGGAAATGATGCTGGTGCCGATGTACTTCCTCATCGCGCTCTGGGGTCACAGCTCGACCGACGGCAAGAAGACCCGGATCTACGCGGCGACCAAGTTCTTCATCTTCACCCAGGCCAGCGGCCTGATCATGTTGGTGGCGATCCTCGGCCTGGTGCTGGTCAACTACAACACCACCGGCGTGCTCACCTTCAACTACAGCGACCTGCTCAAGGCCGAACTGCCGGCCGGCGTCGAGTACGTGCTGATGCTGGGCTTCTTCATCGCCTTCGCGGTGAAGCTGCCGGTGGTGCCGTTCCACTCCTGGCTGCCTGACGCCCACGCCCAGGCACCCACCGCCGGTTCCGTGGACCTGGCGGGCATCCTGCTGAAGACCGCGGCCTACGGCCTGCTGCGCTTCGCCCTGCCGCTGTTCCCGAACGCCTCGGCCGAGTTCGCGCCGATCGCCATGACCCTGGGCCTGATCGGTATCTTCTACGGTGCCTTCCTGGCCTTCGCGCAAACCGACATCAAGCGCCTGGTGGCGTTCTCCAGCGTCTCGCACATGGGCTTCGTGCTGATCGGTATCTACTCCGGCAGCCAGCAGGCCCTGCAGGGCGCGGTGATCCAGATGCTGGCCCACGGCCTGTCGGCCGCCGCGCTGTTCATCCTGGCCGGCCAGCTGTACGAGCGCCTGCACACCCGTGACATGCGCGAAATGGGTGGCCTGTGGCACCGCATCGCCTACCTGCCCGCCATCAGCCTGTTCTTCGCCGCCGCGTCGCTCGGTTTGCCGGGCACCGGCAACTTCGTCGGCGAGTTCCTGATCCTGATCGGCAGCTTCGCCCACGTACCGTGGATCACCGTGATCGCCACCACGGGCCTTGTGTTCGGTTCGGTCTATTCGCTGATCATGATCCACCGCGCCTACTTCGGCCCGGCCAAGGCCGACACCGTGCTGGCCGGCATGGACGGTCGCGAGCTGATCATGGTGCTGGGCCTGGCGGGCCTGCTGATCCTGCTGGGCGTGTATCCGCAGCCGTTCCTGGACACCTCTGCCGCCACCATGAGCGGTGTGCAGCAGTGGCTCGGTTCCGCTTTCACTCAACTCGCTTCGGCCCGGTAAGAGCGCTATGGAATTCACCACTCAACACTTCATCGCATTGGCGCCGATGCTGATCACCACCATCACCACGGTGGTGGTGATGCTGGCGATCGCCTGGAAGCGCAACCACTCGCAGACCTTCCTGCTGTCCACCGTGGGCCTGAACCTGGCCCTGCTGTCGATCCTGCCGGCGCTCAAGGTCGCGCCGCTGGCGGTCACGTCGCTGGTGACCATCGACAAGTTCGCCTGCCTGTACATGGCGATCATCCTGGTGGCGACACTGGCCTGCGTTACCCTCGCCCACGCGTATCTCGGCGAAGGTTCCAAGGGTTTCCCGGGCAACCGTGAAGAGCTGTACCTGCTGCTGCTGATGTCGGCACTGGGTGGCCTGGTGCTGGTCAGCGCCAACCACCTGGCCGGCCTGTTCATCGGCCTGGAGCTGCTGTCGGTGCCGGTCTACGGCCTGGTGGCGTATGCCTTCTTCAACAAGCGCTCGCTGGAAGCCGGCATCAAGTACATGGTGCTGTCGGCCGCCGGCTCCGCCTTCCTGCTGTTTGGCATGGCGCTGCTGTACGCCGATGCCGGCAGCCTGACCTTCGACCAGCTGGGCAAGGCCCTGGCCGCCACCAGCATGCCGAGCCTGCTGGCGCAGCTGGGCCTGGGCATGATGCTGGTGGGCCTGGCGTTCAAGCTGTCGCTGGTGCCGTTCCACCTGTGGACCCCGGACGTGTACGAAGGCGCCCCGGCGCCGGTCGCCGCGTTCCTGGCCACCGCCAGCAAGGTCGCGGTGTTCGCCGTGGTCGTGCGCCTGTTCATGCTCTCCCCTGCCGCCAGCAGTGGCGTGCTGAGCACCGTGCTGGCGGTGATCGCGGTCGCCTCGATCCTGATCGGTAACCTGCTGGCGCTGACCCAGAGCAACCTCAAGCGTCTGCTGGGTTACTCGTCCATCGCCCACTTCGGCTACCTGGTCATCGCCCTGGTCGCCAGCAAGGGCCTGGCCATGGAAGCCATGGGCGTGTACCTGGTCACCTACGTGATCACCAGCCTCGGCGCGTTCGGTGTGATCACCCTGATGTCCTCGCCGTACGCCGGCCGTGACGCCGACGCCCTGTACGAGTACCGCGGCCTGTTCTGGCGCCGTCCGTACCTGACCGCGGTGCTGACCGTGATGATGCTGTCGCTGGCCGGTATCCCGCTGACCGCAGGCTTCATCGGCAAGTTCTACATCATCGCCACCGGCGTCGAGTCGCAGCTGTGGTGGCTGGTCGGCGCCCTGGTGCTGGGTAGCGCCATTGGCGTGTACTACTACCTGCGCGTCATGGTCACCCTGTACCTGGTCGAACCAAACCTGCGTCGCCATGACGCCCCGCTGAAATGGGAACAGCGCACCGGTGGCGTGATGCTGCTGGCGATCGCGATTCTCGCCTTCGTGCTGGGCGTGTACCCGCAGCCGCTGCTGGAGATGGTGCAGCAGGCAGGCCTGCAACTGATCGGCTGATCGGTTCCTTGATGTGCAAGACACCCCGCCTCGGCGGGGTGTTTTTTTGCGTGCGGTTCGCCGGCAAGCCGGCTCCTACGGTGGTGCGTCTGCCCCTCGTAGGAGCCGGCTTGCCGGCGAACCGATTACAGATCGACCACTGTGCTTCGTCTGCCCTTTGCAGCGTCAGACTCCCGCACTCGATCTGGAACCCCGTCCCCATGCGCCCCACCCTCCCCTACTCCCTGCTGGCCCTGTTCGTCGCCGGCACAACCCAGGCCGCCAACCGCGTCGAACTCGACCAGGTGCTGATCCAGGACCAACAGCAAACCGAACTGGAAGCCGCTGCCGACCACCTGCGTGAAATCCCCGGTGCCAGCAACCTGGTGGACATGGGCAAGGTGGGCCAGGGCCGAGTAGCGAGCAACCAGGATGTGCTGGCCTATCAGCCGGGGGTGTTCGCCCAGTCGGCGGGCAACGACGGCATCAAGTTGTCGATCCGTGGCTCGGGCATCAACCGCGCACCGGGCGCCCACGGCTCCGGGGTGTACACGATGTTCGATGGCCTGCCGCTGACCGGCCCGGGCGGTACCCCCTACGAACTGTTCGAGCCGCTTTGGCTGAGCCGCGCAGAAGTGCTGCGCGGCGCCAACGGTTTCGACCAAGGCTCGCTGGCCTTGGGCGGCGCGATCAACTATGTGACCCACACCGGCTACGATGCCGCGCCCTTGCAGGTGCGTTACGAAGTAGGCAGCCGCGGCTATCAGCGCCGGCACATCAGCTCCGGCCAGGTACTGGGCAACCTCGACTACTACGTCGCCCTGACCGATGCCGAGTACGACGGCTACCAGCACCACAGCAGCGGCAGCGCCAAGGGCATCGCCGCCAACGTCGGCTACCGCTTCAACCCGAACCTGGAGACGCGCTTCTACCTGCGTTACCGGGAAACCGAGAACAACCTGGCCGGGCGCCTGACCAAGGATCAGATCAAGCATCATCCCCGCGCGGCCAACCCGGCCTACCTGATCCGCGACGATAGCCGCCCGCAACCGGGCAGTACCTGGGTGGGCAACAAGACTACCTTCTTCCTGGATGATGATTCGCGCCTCGAGGCGGGGCTGGTCTATCACGACTACCCGATGGACCTGCGCGAGGGGCCGATGCGCCTGAAGGTCGCCTACAGCGACGTCAGCGGTACACTGAACTACTTCCGTCGCGACACTGTGTTCGGTCATGAGAGCAAGACCACCGTTGGCTGGCGCACCACCAAGCACCTGCCCAACAGCGGCGCCTCGCAGTTCGCCCGCACCAGCGGTGACAATTTCGGCGCCCGCACCCGCGACTTCAGCTACCAGGGCTCGGACACCGTGCTGCATGCGGGCAACGACCTGGAGCTGATCCCCGATCTGTGGCTGACCACCGGCCTGGCAATGATCTACACCCGCCGCGAGAGCGACGTCACCTACCCAACCACAGGTGGCAAGGTCAGCCAGCATGACTGGGACTATGCGCCACGGCTGGGCCTGCGCTACGACATCCGCCCGGACCTGCAGGTCTACGGCAACCTCAGTCGCTCGGTGGAGCCGCCGCACCCGTGGTCGCTGGTCTGGAGTGCGCCGGTCGCCAACCAGCCCATGAAGATGCAGAACCAGACCGCTACCACCCTGGAGCTCGGTGCCCGTGGCGATTCGATACTGGGGCATTGGGACCTGGCCTGGTACTACGCCCAGGTACGCCACGAACTGCTGAACGTGGAAGTCGTGCAAGGTTTGCCGTTCAAGGAGTTCAATGCCAGCCCCACCGTGCACCAAGGCATCGAAGCCGGCCTGGACAGCCTCCTCTGGGAGCAACCCGGCACCGGTAAGCTGAGCCTGCGCCAGGCCTACACCTTTAGCGACTTCCACTACCGCGACGACGACAAGTTCGGCGACAACCGCTTGCCCGGCATCCCCATGCATTACTACCAGGCCGAACTGCGCTACGACTGGCCGAGCGGTTTCTACGCCGGGGTGAACACGCAGATGGCCTCCAAGGTGCAGGTGGACTATGCCAACGGCTACCACGCCGACGCCTATGCCCTGCTCGGCGCACGCCTGGGTTGGGACTCGCCGAAGCAGGACTGGCAAACCTGGCTGGACCTGCGCAACTTGACCAACAAGCGTTATGCGGCGACGGTGACGCCGGGGTACAACGACGCCGGGCAGGACATTGCCCGCTCGACGCCGGGGGAAGGGTTCGGGGTGTATGCGGGGGTTTCCTACAGCTTGCGCTGATCATTGGCCCTGTTCGCCGGCAAGCCGGCTCTCATGGAACAAAACATAACCCATTGTTTTGCCAAGACCGCTGTAGGAGCGGCTTTAGCCGCGATCACCCGCGAAGCGGGTACCAGGCACCGCGTTGCCTGCATCGCGGCTAAAGCCGCTCCTACAGAGGCAACTGCACCTGCGGCTTGGTCGACACGAAGATCGCCCAACTCGACGCGAACAATGCCGCGATCAACGGCCCGAACACTACCAACCTACCCAATGTCGACACCAGCACCAAGTAATCCGGCATCCGCGTATCCTTGCCCACCAGGATCGGCCGCAACAGGCTGTCCACCAACCCGATCACCAGAACCCGAAAGCGATCAACACGATCCCCTGCCACGTTGCTCCGGTCAGCAGGAAGTACACCGCCACCGGCCCCCAGACCAGCGCGCTGGGGATATCCAGCACCAAATGCCCCCTGGGTGATCGCCACCAGCAAGTTGCCCTTGACGGTGGCGCGTACGACACGCTTGAACTTCAGTTGCAGGCGACGTTTCTGCTTCTCGGTCAATAGCACCGCCTGACGTACCTAGCGCGCCACCTCAGCGCCCTCACGTAGAAAGAAGAACAGCAGGTAGAGCATGATGCCGAAGCTCACCAGGAGCTCGAACGCGCCCTGGCCGAAACTGTACGCCAGGGCAGCCAGGAACCGGCTGCCCTGGGTGGCCCAGCGGGTGATCTTGTCGCGCAGGCCGTCGAGGTTGCCCATTCCCATGCGGTCGAGAAAATGCTGGGCATAGGCCGGCAGCATGTCCTGGCCGCGCTCGAGGTAGCCGGCGATGTCCAGCTGGCCGCTCTCGATGCGCTGGTACAACGCGGCGCCTTCCTGCACCAGCAAGACGTTAAGGATGCACCATGACTCTCTGGGACTGAACACCTAAGACGCAGGCGGCACTTAAAAGCTGTTCATGCAAACCCTAAAAAAAACGGGCCGCCAGTGACAATGTCCAATGTGGTTGTGCGCTCTAATCAATGGGCAACATTCGACATTGACCACAACTTTCTTTATCTGAATACAAGGTGGATGCCAATGCCATTGGCACCCAAGTGAAAACTCGTTCCTCCTGTCGTGGCCAGTCCCTCGGCAACCTGCAATAAGCGGGGGATTCGACTCACGAACAACGCTACCCGTCCGCTTCACGGCAGGATCTGTTCCATCCTGGCCAGCAAACGCTCACGGCGGAGTCGCTCGCGTTTACCGGTATATTCGAAATCGGAGAAACCCATCTGGTTTATGGGCAAGGCTTGGTGGGTTGGAAGCGCGCGGGGTTATTTCAGCACACGCCAGGCAACCTGTGCTGGGTTGATTGCGGAATTTCCAGGTACTGACACAACGGGCTGCCTTTCGTGCAGTGGTTTTTCAACTGATGCCAATGTGCAAAAGCAAACACCCTTGCACCGAAAACAACTTAAAACACCCCATACCACCCAACACGAAACCATATAAAACAGCCTCCGCTCGCACACGCCGCACGATAAGAATCCCAGTCTCTCCCCACCAACCACCACGATTAAAAAAGGAGCATACCATCCATGAAAGTCAGTACAGCCACATTGAATAAACAGGGTACTCAAACACAAGCACCAGAGCAGTCACAGGCCGTGCCTTTAGACTCCACTTGCGGCGCGTTGGCCCCGTCCCCGTGCATGCCGCATCGAGATCTGAATTACACTCAAATGCTGGATGCTGCCAACAAAAAGCCAATGCACTTACTGGCTCAAGAGCAGGCTGCCGCCGAGCAGCTTATTGCCGCGCTAAACAATAACACTGGCGTGAGCAACCGACTATCAAAACTCTCAAATGAACAGATCAGGGTTTTTTTCCCCTGTGTCTATGTTGAAGCAAAGCACAGATTAAATCCCATCGTAGCTTACAACACCAAGGACACTGGGTGCGGGGACATAGAACATGATGACAACGTTGCCATGCTGCAAGGATATGGAGATTTCTTGACAGCCGTCCAAGAAGCGGCAGAGGGGAAAGCAGAGGGCCGGTCTTCAGCGGCTCGCACCGAGCGACTACTTGACAGGTACCTTCATCTCGCAGGCACATTGACGAACATGAATCCCGGCGACGTCTTCAAGGGTGCCGGCGCCAATTACTCTGTACCTGCAACGACAGTATTCAAACATGAGGACATATATAAACACCTTAATGGAAATCCATTCCTTAATCAAATAAAGACCCTTTCCTGCGGCCATCGACTCGGCATTGTACCAATAGACGAGAACATCATGTACTGCGTCACCATCTCCGACCCCGAAAAAAAAGAAGCGATCATACGCGAGGTTTTAACCAACTACATTTCCGCCATTGACACCCGTAACATTGACAGCCTGCTTCAAGTCACATCAGATTATCAATTTCTCCATTTTTTACCGAATGCGAATGGACGTTCCAGTCAAATCATGAGGGATTGTGCTTTAATGCACCTTGGGCATTTTCCACTCTCCTCCCTGACCACGAACTCTCACTACCTTTCTCCGCAGCAGCCTGTTGAGCATGAGCACTTTTTATTCATGCAGAAAAACACCGAAGAAATTCTGTCCGCTATCGAGCAACAAAATTTGACATTAAGCTTGTGTAAAAAAAACACACCCCACTTAGCTGCTCGTTTAATCGCCGACGCAAGAACAGACGCGATCAAATTTGATGTCGGACAGTTCCTTGGGGAGGATGCAGCAAAGTATTTCGCACCCTCCTTGCTTCAAGGTTGTCCTCACTCAGTTGTTTAGGGGGTCTCCGATCAAGTCAGCACAGGTCGCCGGACCTGTGCTGGGGGCTGGCGCCTGTACTGTTCTGCGGCCGTCCAATCATCGATAACAAGGGCCACAGGCCTGCTACGACGGCAACTGCACCTGTGGCTTGGTCGAGGCGAAGATTGCCCAGCTGGAAATGAACAACGCCGCAATCAATGGCCCGATCACGAACCCGTTGAGCCCGAACACCGCCAACCCGCCCAGGGTCGACATCAACACCAGGTAATCCGGCATCCGCGTATCCTTGCCCACCAGGATCGGCCGCAGCAGGTTGTCCACCAGCCCGATCACCAGCACACCGAAGGCGATCAGCACGACGCCCTGCCAGATCGCCCCCGTCAGCAGGAAGTACAGCGCCACCGGCCCCCAGACGATCCCCGCCCCCACCGCCGGCAGCAGCGACAGGAACGCCATCAGCACCGCCCACACGAGCACGCTGGGGATGCCCAGCACCCAGAAGATCAGCCCGCCCAGCGCCCCCTGGGTGATCGCCACCAACAGGTTGCCCTTGACCGTGGCGCGTACCACACGCTTGAACTTGAGCTGCAAGCGGCGCTTCTGCTGTTCGGGCAATGGCACCGCCTGGCGCACCTTGCGCGCCACCTCAGCGCCCTCGCGCAGGAAGAAATACAGCAGGTAGAGCATGATGCCGAAGCTCACCAGGAACTCGAACGTGCCCTGACCGAAACTGAACGCCTGGCCGGCCAGGAACTGGCTGCCCTGGGTGGCCCAGCGGGTGATCTTGTCGCGCAGGCCGTCGAGGTTGCCCATGCCCATGCGGTCCAGGCCATGCTGGGCATAGGCCGGCAGCATGTCCTTGCCGCGCTCGAGGTAGCCGGCGATGTCCAGCTGGCCGCTCTCGATGCGCTGGTACAGCGCGGCGCCTTCCTGCACCAGCAAGGCGCTGATGATGATCACCGGCAGCACGGCGACCAGCAGGCAGGTGGCCAGCGCCGTCGCCGTCGCCAGGTTGCGCCGCCCGCCGAAACGCAATAGCAGGTGACGCTGCAGGGGCGAGAAGAGAATGCCGAGGATCACCGCCCAGAAGATCGCGCCGGCGTAGGGCAGCAGTATCCACAGGAAGGCGATGCTCACCACTGCCAGCAAGATGAGCAACGCCTTGTTCTGCAATAGGGTCTCGTTCATGGGCATTCCTTGAGGGCCTACTCCTTTAGTGCATGGCGCCCGGTAAAAGTGCCTTGGCCTGCCACCCGGCGCGCACGCGAATACTTCAAACATCACGCCTTCCAGCAACAGACCCGTTCCGCGCCTTGACGCAGACTTGGGCGCAGGTGGCGATAACGCGGAGCATTCAGCTCCACGCGCCCAAGCCCTCGACCCCCGAATGAGCCCCTCCCATGCACAAAAGCCGCACCCAGCAGCGCCGAGGTTGCCATACCCTAGCCCTGATAGGCGCCCTGCTGCTTCACGGATGCACGTTCAACCTGAACCTGAATCGCCCTGCCAGCGACAGCACCCCCGTAGTGCGGGAAGACCACAGCCGCAACGACGGGGTCGCCGGCACATCGACGGCGGTACCGTCATCCCCCCAGGCATCGGGTCGCGTGACCGTTCGCTATCAGCCGGGAAAGACCGCCGACACACGGCGGGAAGAACAGCTCATGAAGCAGGACCGGCTGCTGGAAGACTTCGCCGAGGTGATAAACGAGACCTTCGCCCTGCCGCAGGACCTGACGGTCCTCGGTACCGATTGCGACGAATCCAATGCGTTCTACGATTCGTCGAACAGGACGATCACGGTCTGCTACGAGCTGGCGACCACGGAACGCGCGCTGCTTGTCGAGGCCGGCTACGAGGACGACGACGAAATCGCCACCCTGCTCAACCAGAGTACGGTCGGCACCTTGTATCACGAACTGGGGCATGCCTTGATCGATGTGCTGGCGCTGCCGTTCACCGGCCGGGAAGAAGATGTGGCCGATCAACTGTCCGCGTATGTCCTGACCCAGGATCAAGCGACCAGCCACTACCTGCTCACCATCGCGAACCTGTATGAACAGTTGGCGGTACAAGTTACCGAGGTGGAGGAACTCACGTTTGCCGATACCCATTCGCTGGATGCCCAGCGCGCCGTGAACTTCCACTGCTACGCCTACGGATCCGACCCTCGCGCCTACGCCTACCTGGTCAGCGAACAGAGGCTCGATCAATCACGCGCCGAAGGCTGCGAAGCAGAGTTCGAGCAGATGAGGGGCGGTTGGGACGCGCTGCTGGCACCGCACTTCAAGGAGGCGAGTTGAGCAGGCTTACGTCGTTCGAAATCAATAGGAATGAGCCCCTCGTTCGACCAGTCCCTCAATTGAGGGCTCCAACGGTTTGGGCAAAGTGCAAACCCAGCTCCCTCCGAACGGGCGGATGCGAGGCCAACTGAACACCCTGAAATGTGCGACCGCTCGATAAATTAGCATAAGCGCTCGTAAATCAAACTAAATAATCTCTACCCCCTGAGCCAAGCCATGACACAAATAAACGCCCTTTTGACACTCACTGACTATACACCACGCCAAACACACAAGCTCCACAGCGTGGAAAGTGTAATTAATCACTTAAAAGAAGACCGACACCTAACACTCCGAAAAATCGAAGACTCCGCCGCAAAAATCGCCAATGAAAACCTCCTGGACAAGTTCATCCAGTGTATTCAGGGCGCCGAAAGCAAGCAAAAACTAAGCACTCACATTGCTGCTACCCGCCTTCTGTCAGAGCTCAAGCACAAATTACCTCAGCATGAGCTAGACAGCGCCAATTCTACGCTGGCCATACATACCGCCGAGCTCATCCTGAGTGTCACACCCACTACAATTGACGACTTACAGTTTGATCGCAAAAACAATATGCTGGTCCACACCACTCCCGACAAGCAAGAAATACACTTTAACGCGAACGCTATCCTGGAAACCAATGCACACACACAAAATTTATCTCCGCAGCACCTAGACCTCCTTCGGCAACGACTCAACATCTTGATAAAAAAAATCCACCCTGAAAATAATCACACTGAAATCGAATCTCTGGGCGAAACACCTCTACCTGCCTCTACGACTGGATCTTCAGAGGGGAGATTGCCCCTTGCGTATGGCATAAAAAACGAAGTGACCACACTTAGCGAGGAGACGTTCAAGCCCGTACTATCTCAATGTTCGGCACATACACTAACCTCTATCACTGACGCCCTGACTTTTGCCTTCCTAAACAACGAAGCGGCGCCCACTATAATTTATATCGATGATGCAATTTTTGAAATCCCTCACGCTCTGCTCACCCCCATAATGAATTACATCATCTGTCTACCGGTTGCCGAGGTCGACATAGGCGAACTCCGACAAGCCCTATCCACGTGGCTGCTCGCCATTACACACGAGGCCGATCAAAACTCTAACCCCCACTCAACAAACGTTCTTTCAGGACACGAGCGTTCAGTCACGGCAATGCCGCCAACAGAAGCGCTTACGCACGCTCAAAACCGCGATGGACGAACTGAATCGCAAACGGTACCCTCCCCCCACTCTGACCCCCTTGCGGGAGTATCTTCAATCAGGCCCTCCGAACCTACTCAATCTCTTGACATCGAAACGTATGCCGCAGTTCTAGACAGCTGCACAGCGAATACGCTCGCCCAAATCACCACGACGTTAACCCAGTCAGCCTCCACGAACGGCGCGACGCCCATCAAGATCAACATTCATGACGTCGAGGTTATTTTCCCACACGGATTGGTTGAGTCGGTCATGGCTCACATCGAACTTTTGTATGGCAATCTTGATAGCCCCGAACTCACGAGCGCCATGAACCAATGGTTCAATATGGTTGCAACAAGACCATTCCCTTCTCACGCGGCCCCGCAGCAGAGCCCCCCGCAAACGCACATTGCTCTTGACGCCACTCCCCCCCTTGGCCCGCAAGCATTTTTCAATGCGCAAGACTGGGAAGACTATCTGCTTCCCATGAGCTCCAGAGAACTTGAAACATTCATAATCGCACTGACCAATCAACTAATAAACGACCCAAAAAGCAACACATTTACAATCCCTCACGCGCCCTTGATGCAGCGCAGTTGCCTCAGCGTATTAGTGAACAGCATCAGCGGCAGCGGCATGTATGCCTCCACTCTAAATGACCTTGGCCGGCATCCGCACTTTGAAGAAAACTTCCAAAAGCTTTATAACTTCGTCACTCAATAATCATATATTCAATCTCTTTCAAAGCCAGGACATCAGCAGGTGTCCTGGGCTGCTGACCATGCAGTTACAGCCTGTCGGACGACATTCGAACACGACGAGAGCCCTATTCACCCTCGTATACGCCTGATTATATTGACATCCATCAATGCTTCCCGCCGCCCGGATTGTTACGCTTCCACCCTTTTCCTTGCGCACCTAAGCACTATGCCTCTCCCCGCCCCAGAACTCCTCGCCCCCGCCGGCACCCTGAAAACCATGCACTACGCCTTCGCCTACGGCGCCGATGCGGTCTACGCCGGCCAGCCGCGCTACAGCCTGCGGGTGCGCAACAACGAATTCGACCACGCCAACCTGGCCCTCGGCATCCAGCAGGCCCATGCCCTGGGCAAGCGGTTCTATGTGGTGGTCAACATCGCCCCGCACAACGCCAAGCTCAAGACCTTCCTCACGGACCTGGCGCCGGTGATCGAGATGGGCCCGGACGCGCTGATCATGTCCGACCCCGGGTTGATCATGCTGGTGCGCCAGCACTTCCCGCAGATGCCCATCCACCTCTCGGTGCAGGCCAACACGGTGAACTGGGCCAGCGTGAAGTTCTGGCGGGGCCTGGGCCTGACCCGGGTGATCCTGTCGCGGGAGCTGTCGCTGGAGGAAATCGAGGAGATCCGCCAGCAGGTGCCGGACATGGAGCTGGAAATCTTCGTCCACGGCGCGCTGTGCATGGCCTACTCCGGGCGCTGCCTGCTGTCGGGCTACCTGAACCGGCGCGACGCCAACCAGGGCACTTGCACCAACGCCTGCCGCTGGAAGTACGAGGCGACCCCGGCCACCGAGAACGCCGCCGGCGACATCGTCCGCCACTGTGAACCGACGCTGGGCCTCGGTGCGCCCACCGACCAGGTGTTCCTGCTGCAGGAGTCCAACCGCCTGGGCGAAGAAATGCCGGCGTTCGAGGACGAGCACGGCACCTACATCATGAACGCCAAGGACCTGCGCGCGGTCCAGCACGTCGAGCGCCTGGCCGGCATGGGCGTGCACTCGCTGAAGATCGAGGGCCGCACCAAGTCGCACTTCTACTGCGCCCGCGCCGTGCAGGCGTACCGCCAGGCCATCGACGACGCGGTGGCCGGGCGGCCGTTCGATCGCGGGCTGATGGACAACCTCGAGTCCCTCGCCCAGCGCGGCTACACCGAAGGCTTCCTGCGCCGCCACGTGCACGACGAGTACCAGAACTACCAGCGCGGCAATTCGGTGTCCGAGCGCCAGCAGTTCGTTGGCGAACTGACCGGGGTACGGGTGGACGGCCTGGCCGAGGTCAAGGTGAAGAACCGCTTCGCCGTGGGCGATCACCTGGAGCTGATGACCCCGCGCGGCAACTACCACTTCGACCTGCACCGCCTTTGCGACCGCCAGCAGCAGCTGATCGAGGTGGCGCCGGGGGATGGCCATGTGGTGTACCTGCCGATCCCCGAGCAGGTCGGGCTGGAGTATGGATTGCTGATGCGCAGCCTGGAGGCCGTCTAGACACCGTACGAATAGGCTGGAGTGGCTTTCACCTCGCCCAACAGAGCGCTGGACAAGGTGGAGGTTACTGGCTTTTCCGCCAGCAGGAAGGAAAGGCAACGACACGCCGTTGCCGTCGCGGGACATGTGAATCTTGGTAGTCAGGCCGCCGGGCTGCGGCCTGTGGCGTGATCGAAAGGTGCGTCAGGCCCCTTTCATGCAGGGGCTAGGCGAAGCCAAGCTCCCTCTTGATGTCCAGCGCAGCCTGGAGCAACCCCCCCAGCGCGGCCACAAGCTCCTCCCCGGAGCTATCTTCTGGCATGACAACCAGCGCAAGGAGTGCCGCGCCGTCCGCATCAGCCGCCAACACCACCGGCCCGCCGTAGTTCATTTTCAGAGCTCGCTGCAAAAGGTCCGTATCGGCGGGCAACGCGCCCAAGGGGCAAATCATCTCCAGCGTCTGGGCTGTTTCGTCGAAGTGCACCATCAGTTCGTCGTCAAAGAACAATGCCGGGTCATCGGTGGCCTGCTCCAACCCCAGCGAGTCGTACAAGCTGTGTAATAGGTATCCCATCGCTCCCCCTCCCTAAGCCTTGACCCAGGGAGACAAACCCTGAGTCTCCTTCCAGACCTCCCGATCCCCTACGCGCTGATCGAACGTCAGATTGAAGCCTGGAGGCAGATCTTTCATAACCTTGTTGCCCGGTGCTCCAGTATTGGACTCCTGTATCTGCCAATGGCCGCCGTTAAGCAGCGCTTGTTGATACAGTTGCTGCGATTCTTTGTCTAGTGGACCGTAGGGGGGTACCGGTTTACCTTCACAGTACAGAGCCCAGAGCATGGCAATCTCGGCACCCTGAATGCCGGTGCGGTCCTTGCCACTCTTACAGTTCCAGCACGGTGTCGCGCCAATCAGCTCGCCCAGAACCGCCAAGCGCGTTGAAAGTTTGTACGGATCTCCTCCGTCCTGGTGATGCGCTTTGTTGGCCCAGATTTCCTTCACCTGGCGGCTCAGCTCCCGCACCCAGCCAGCATTTTTTGCCTCCGGGTTCTGAGCCAGATGTTCTCCAACCCAACCTCCAAGCGCTCCGTTGGCCGTCAGATCGTCCCCCAGTAACTGCCCCAACGCTTTAGCGTTGTAAACATCTGCTTGGCTTTGCCCCATTTTGAACTTCAGCGCGAGCTCATTGACGCCAACGTTTAATGCCGCGACCTCCAGGTTGATATTGACATCATATTTCTCGCCATCCTTCCCGACCAGGGACAAAACCAGGGGTCGCGTATCAGAAAGCTCCTGCCAAGCATTCATCTGATCTTCCAACATGCCCTGTTCCTGCCAAATCCCCCCCGTCACCAGCGATGTGGACAGTAATCTCAGCGTCACTGCTTCCCCTTTCTGTGCTTTAGCGAGCAGCTCAGGTTGTGCATACAGCGCTGCGGCAACCACCTCTTTCGCCCGATTCTGCGCACCTTGTTTCCGCTCTTCAGACCCCTTTTTCAGCCCGTAGGGAGAGTTGATACCGTGGCGGATACCCCGGAAGACCGCTCTTCCATCCGTGCCCTGGAGCTCTGTCATCCACAAATTGGTCGCGTGCTCCGTCTCACGATCGCACGAACAACAAACGCCCTTGCCATTGTAGGACTTCGGAAAAATATCCTGGCCATTGTTGGTCGCCGGTGGATTATTCTTGGCGCGCAGCTCTGCTTTCATTTCCGCCGCGGGTACCTGCCTGGAGATATAATCTTTACCTTTGAAAGTGAATTGGGTTTCCACCGTCTTCCAGTCTTTGCTATTAAGCACATCAGCGCAGGCGAATTCAAACAGTTTTTTCACCTGTTTCATCGAGAGTCTTGGAAGCGTCTCCGACTGCCGAAAATTGTTGAAGATCATTTCATGCAGTTTCGATTCCAGTGCCGCGACCGACTTCCGCTCAGCCTTGGTCGCATTGCGGTCTTGTGCTGCCCCCTGCCCTTCCAGCTCTTTCAAAAGGTTATTTAGCCTTTCATCATATTTGCCAGAATAATCATCGAGCAACTTTAGCGCCGCCTCAACATAAAGCTGTTTAAATTTAGACACTGCGTGAAGGGATCGCGTTGGCATAGGTGTGCTTTTGTCTTTTTCTAACAGCGCGCTTGAGTCACCCGTACTGGCAAATGTATATTTGGCCGGTGGCGTGGCGGAGCCAGAACGGATACGCCCGAGCAAATTGTGAACCATTTGTTTCACAGACAAATAACATTCTTTAAAAAGCAGTGACGGCCGCGACGGCCCTACCGGATATACCATAACCTTACTCCAAAAATATATGAGCATATCGAGACATGCTTGATTGGCACGGACAATCGCAGCCCAACCCTCATCATGCACCGATCAAATAGAACCTCGACGCATGCGCTATGACGACCTATGCAATCCCATGCAAGCCTATGACCAACGCTGGCCGCCATCCAACTATCAAAGGGTACTTACCTATCCAGCCAACGCTGGATATCGCACCTCACCCAGGCGACTTACTGATGCGAAGACAAGTCAGCAACCGGACCACAACCGCCAACAACGCGAGAGACGGAAACTGCTGGATGCAGCAAGTATTCATAGGAGCAGTTCTTGGCTTGGTTGTAGACCTTGCCCGCACAGCCGCACAACAGGGCAACACCCGCAATGGCAACACCTGCGGCACTCATTTTGATAAACCGTTTCATAAAACACACTTTCCTTAATACGCCGAGGGCACATCACGCGATGTGATCGTATGGTTACGACGCAGCGCGAGCGATGAATCTCGCCGGCGCCCACCCTCGGTAGTCAACGGGGATTATTGCTGGCGGCTCAGATCGCCCACCGGGCCACAACCGCCAACAACGCGAGAGACGGAAATCGCTGGGTGCAACAGGTAGTTGTACGAACAGTTCTCGGACTTGTTGTACACCTGGCCCGCGCAACCGGACAAAAACGCAACACCCGACACGAGGGCAACAGTGACGGCAGCCTTTACAAATTTTTTCATTGAATAACTTTCCTGATAATTAGAGCAGCATCTGTAGTCTGCACTTACCCCCCACCCACAGCGATCAGCCCTGTTCATATTTTTTTAGTTTTCAACACCAAAGCGACACCACGCCAGCGCCCCGCCAGTTCGAACGAAACGCCCAACCTGACAAATCCGTCACCCACGCCTCAGGCAACTGACAGCCGCGGGCGGCAAGGATCGTGGCATGTTCATCGCGAGTACCCGCCATGCCACCGACACCAACCCGTCGCACCTTCGTCAAGGGCCTGGGCGCGGCCACCGCCCTGGCCGGCCTTGGCCTGTGGCGCCCGCTGGCCCAGGCCGCCGAAGGCCGGCGCCCCCTGCATGAGCTGGATGGCCAGCAGTTCGAACTGTTCATCGGCCAGACCCCGGTCAACATCACCGGCCGCCCGCGCACCGCGCTGACCGTCAACGGCAGCCTGCCCGGCCCGTCATTGCGCTGGCGCGAGGGCGACAGCGTGACCTTGCGCGTGCGCAACTACCTGGCCCAGCCCACGTCGATCCACTGGCACGGCATCATCCTGCCGGCCAACATGGATGGCGTGCCAGGGCTGAGCTTCGCCGGCATCGAGCCGGGCGGCGACTACCTGTACCAGTTCACCCTGCGCCAGAGCGGCACCTATTGGTACCACAGCCACTCCGGGCTGCAGGAGCAGGCCGGCGTATACGGCGCCATCGTCATCGAGCCGCGCGAGCCCGAACACCATCGCTACCAGCGCGACCATGTGCTGCTGTTCAGCGACTGGTCGGACCAGGCGCCCGAAGCCCTGATGGCCACGCTGAAGAAGCAGTCAGACGCATTCAACTACCACAAGCGCACCCTCGGCGACTTTGTCGACGATGTCGCCAAGCATGGCTGGGGCAAGGCCATCGACGAGCGCTGGGCCTGGGCGAAGATGCGCATGAGCCCCACCGACCTCGCCGACATCAGCGCCGCCGCCTACACCTACCTGCTCAACGGCCAGCCCCCGGAGGGCAACTTCACCTGCCTGTTCCAGCCCGGCGAGACCGTGCGCCTGCGCCTGATCAACGCCTCGGCGATGACCTACTTCGACTTTCGCATACCGGGCCTGAAGCTCACGGTGATCGCCGCCGACGGCCTGCCGGTGACGCCGGTGGCCGTGGACGAACTGCGCATCGCCGTGGCCGAGACCTATGACGTGCTGGTGACCGTGGGTGACTTGCCTGCCTACACCCTGTACGCCCAAAGCATGGACCGCACCGGCTTTGCCCGCGGCACCCTGGCACGCGCAGCCGGCCTGCAGGCCCCCGTGCCCGAGCCGGACCCGCGCCCGGTGCTGAGCATGGATGACATGGGGCATGGCGGCATGGGCCAGATGGACCACGGCAACATGGCGGGCATGGACCACTCGGCCATGGCCATGATGCAAAGCCACCCCGCCAGCGAAGCCGCCAACCCGCGGGTGGACATGCAGAGCATGGCCCCCCGCGCCAACCTGGCCGCCCCTGGCATCGGCCTGCGCGGCAATGGCCGCCGGGTGCTGACCTATGCCGACCTGCGCAGCCCCTACCCCGACCCGGACGGCCGCGAACCGTCGCGGGACATCGAGCTGCACCTGACCGGGCACATGGAGCGCTTCGCCTGGTCGTTCGACGGCATCACCTTCAGCGACGCCGAGCCCTTGCGCCTGAAGTACGGCGAACGGGTGCGCATCACCCTGGTCAACGACACCATGATGGCCCACCCCATCCACCTGCATGGCATGTGGAGCGACCTGGAGGATGAACAGGGGCGCTTCCTGGTGCGCAAGCACACCCTCGACATGCCGCCCGGGAGCCGGCGCAGCTATCGCGTGACCGCCGACGCCCTGGGCCGCTGGGCCTTCCACTGCCACCTGCTTTACCACATGGAGACCGGCATGTTCCGCGAGGTACGGGTCGATGAATGAGATCTACAACCGCCGCATCGTCACCGGTGTCGCGCTGCTCGCCCTGCTGACCAGCGAACGGGCCCTGGCCTCTGGCATGGCGCCCATGAATCATGGCGCCATGCCAATGAACCACAGCCAGATGAACCACACAGTGGCGCCCCCCAGACAACCGCGCCCCCCGCTGCCAGCGATCACCGATGCCGACCGCCGCGCCGCATTCCCACCCCTGCCAGGGCATCAGGTGCATGATCGGGCAACCTACTGGGCGGTGATCGTCGACCAGCTGGAATACCAGAACTTTGAAAACAGGAGCGCCCTGAATTGGAACGCCACCGCCTGGGTGGGGGGTGATATCGACCGCCTGTGGCTGCGCAGTGAAGGCGAGCGTGAGCAAGGCAAGACCCACAGGGCCGAACTGCAGGCGCTCTGGGGCCATGCCATCAGCCCCTGGTGGGAGCTGGTCGGTGGCCTGCGCCGGGACTTCAAGCCCGCCAACGGCCAGAGCTGGGCCGCCTTCGGTATCCAGGGCGCGCCGCTCTATGGCCTGGAGCTGGAGGCCACCGCCTATGCCGGCGAGCGACAGCAGACCGCGCTGCGCCTGGAGGCCGGTTACGCTATGCTGCTGACCAACCGCTGGATCCTCGAGCCCACTGTCGAAGCCAACTTCTTCGGGCGCGACGATGCGGGCCGCGAACAAGGTTCAGGCCTGGCCGAAAGCGAAGTGGGCCTGCGCCTGCGCTACGAGATCAGCCGCGCATTCGCGCCCTACGTCGGCGTCAGTTTCAACCGCCTGCACGGCAACCGCGCCGACCAGGCCCGGGAGGACGGCGAGGACATCGGCCAGACCCGCTTGGTAGCTGGGGTTCGCTTGCGCTTCTAGGCCTTGCCCACGGCCTTGTAGGAGCGGCTTCAGCCGCGATGCAGACACCGCGGTGCATGGCCCCCGCGTTGCGGGTGATCGCGGCTGAAGCCGCTCCTACAATGGCCATCCCGCATCAACATGTCTTCCGTCTCACAGGAGCTCCACCATGCTGCGCAACCCCCTGCTCACCCTCGGCCTGCTGGCCATCACCGGCCTGGCCCAGGCCGCCGAGACCATCGACGTCTACCGCGACCCCAACTGCGGTTGCTGCAAGGAATGGATCAAGCACCTGGGCGACCACGGCTTCACCGTCAACGACCACGTCGAGCCGAACATGAGCGCGCTCAAACAACACCTTGGGGTCGCGCCGCGCCTGGCCTCCTGCCACACCGGGGTGATCAACGGCAAATTCGTCGAGGGCCATGTGCCCGCTGAACAAGTACGCCTGCTGGCCAAGCGCAATGATCTCAAGGGTATCGCTGTGCCGGGCATGCCCATGGGCTCGCCAGGCATGGAGATGGGTGATCACAAAGATGCCTACCAGGTCATCGGCGTGACCCATGACGACCAGGACACCGTGGTCGCCAATTACTGATGCTCAGTCTCTGGGCGCTGTTCCTCAGCGCCTTCGGCGCCGCCACCCTGCTGCCGCTGCAATCCGAGGCCGTGCTGGTCGGGCTGCTGATCCGCGAGCCCCATGCCTGGGCGACCTTGCTGCTGGTCGCCACCCTGGGCAACGTGCTGGGGTCCATCGTCAACTGGGTGCTGGGCCGGGCTATCGAGCACCTGCGCGACAAGCGCTGGTTCCCGTTCAGCGCCAGCCAGCTGCAACGCGCCCAGCAGCGCTACCAGCGTTGGGGGCAGTGGTCTTTATTGTTGAGCTGGATGCCGGTGATCGGCGACCCGCTGACGCTGATCGCCGGGATCATGCGCGAACCGTTCTGGCGCTTCGTGCTCCTGGTCAGCCTGGCCAAGGCGGGACGCTATGCCGTGGTCGCGGCCGTTACGTTGGGTTGGTTGCATGCCGGCTGAAGAGGTGGGGTTTCAGCGCCTTGACCCCTTCCAGGCAGTGATGCGCCAGGCGGGGATCAAGGTGTCTATTCAATATGGGTTCGTGAGGCGCTCAGCGCCCATCCTAGCGTGGTGTTTCGCACGTGTTCGATCAGCACGGCCAACCCGCCACGGCACGACCTGCTTCAGTTCGCCCAGGAAACGCTCACGACGGGTTGGCTTGCGCTCACCGGCGTAGTCGAAATCGGAGAAACGCATCTGAATCATGGGCAAGGCTTGCTGGGGGCGAACGGAAGGCTATGTCAGCACAGGTCAAACGACCTGTGCTGACATCCATAGCGATGGTTACTTGCGCGGGTTGGTGCCAGAGTTAGCGGCTTCAAGTGACACGACCGCTTCCCAGCATCTTTTTCCCAAATTAATAAACATCGCGAGTGCTGGTGCCCCCCGAAGAATCATAGGCTCCGATTTTTCTTTACCGAAGATTTTAGCCATGGATATTCCATGCTGCTTTGGCGCGCAATAATTCAGTGCGATATCAGCAGCCGCCCTTTGTGGGCCGTTACCGCTTTCACTCGTCGCTTCAAGAAAAGAAAAGAATTTTTGAAACGCACTACCTTCCTGCTGAAGCTCTTTAACTTTTTTTTCGAATTCGGATATCGTTGGGCTATCACTGCCAACCCGAAAATCCACCAATTCCAACAGTTTTCTAGGGCTCAGCGGTGCCTCCACATGTTCCTTTGCACCCACCTCCTCCGTTACGCAGCCCTTTAGAGTATTGCCTGAAGGTTTTTGAGCAATTTCAGGAAAATCCGGCAGCGTCCGGGTATCTGGCAGTAAATCATCCTGATTGGATCCTTCAGGCACCACTGTAGGCGGGGTTTCCCCATTAACTACTTCTTCTTGTTGCTCTGATCCTGCAACGGCAGCAGGCTGGCTTGTAGGATCAAGAGCGCTGAGGACTTTCACAAGCCTTTTACAAAACTCACGTGTAGGTTTCCCGGCTCCGTAATCTTTGCCAGTAAGAAAATCCTGAGCCTCTTCAGCCAGCACGGCCGATGCCTCGATAACACGTTTCGCCATCTCATATTTGTCCGTCCCTGCATATTCCTCACCCAGCGGCTCCACCCCCTCTACTTTCCCTACAAACCCTTTACTTCCACCAAATGTAAAACCATACCCAATATTCGCCCCATTCAACTCAGCTAGCACCTCTTCATACAGCGAAGTTTGACGCTGACCGGCGTCCAGCATGATCGGATCAGAAAGCTTAGCAAGACTAGTAATAACCAGCCCCGCCTTGCGAAAAGCACTATCAATTTCCACCTGAGTTCTAAACTCTGCGGCAAAGTCTTCAGGCTTCACATTTTTAAAATACGCGGTGATAAAAGCGGTATTTTTAAGAGCAACCTCTACAATCATCTCTTCTGCAATCTTACGCTTTTGCAAATCATCAGCTGACGACTTTGAAATAGGTTCAGAGGCCGTCCCAGCATCTTTATGCCCCCCTTGAAACACACTAATGAGCCGGACGAACAGACGCGATAACAGACCGGTTTTCACGGTTTCCTGACGATGCGACACCCGCTCATTTTCCTTGCTGGTTGTCTGCGTCGAGATAGCCGGCTCGGTATCAGGACGAACACAGCAGGTGAATAATTTTCTAAACTCAGTAAAAATACCACTCATACAACACCTCACACTGAAAAATAGACACTTGAAAATCATCAATAAACGGCGAAGTACTACCCTTGATGGCTGTCTTCTGTTTTACCCAGCGCGTCCAACGCCTTGGCCGTTTCCCTGCAGTACATCTCCACGCTACGCAGGGTTTCATTTGTCACGAACGGTGACTTCGCTTTTTGATGCCCAAACAATTCACCCAAGGACAACTGTTGCCCAAGGGGTAGGGTGTCGAGAAGTCGCTGGGCAATTTCGCTTTGCTCACCACGCCCAAAGGAAAGTGTTTCAATCTGGCTAAAGAAAACACTAAAATCGCCGTACTCACTTTGCAACTCCGCCATACGCACTCGAATGTCCGCATTGAGCGGGGCGGGAGTTTTAACCTCAATGTCGACCTTGCTCAGCAACGTGCCAACTCCAGGCTTATCCCGTAGCAGCTTTGCTTTCAGGTCATCGAAAAAGCCATCATCGAATACAACTTCTGCTTTGAGCGCCCCGGCAAAGGTATGCAATGCACCCAAGAGGCCCTCCGCTGCCCCCTGGTTCTTTCGTATCAGCGCGGTTTGACCAGACGCTCTCAAACAAAACGCAGGAAACAGTTCCAGGTTCTCTAACTCCCTCACTTGTTCCTTTTTCCCTAGCACATCGAGAGCCGAAAGCACATCAAAGACTTTGCGGATAGCACCACTTCTCAAGTGCTCATCATAATTCTTCATCAGCCCCTCGACAGTGAGGCTCTCCAACTGAGACGACAATTGATTTACGGCAGCACGCATTTCATTCAGATAACGTTCCTGTTGTAATTGGCTAAACAACTTGATCGTCTTGGATTTGTTCTGTACCGTTTGCAACGGCACGTTGGGCTCACTATCAACAGCCCGCCTAACGAAGAGCTTTCTCAATATGCCTAACTTCACCTTCCGAAACGGTTTCGCTTGGCATTTGGCCCGAGAGGTAGAGCCACTCAACGTCTTTTCCTTCTCGGCGTCAACGCCATAGCAACTCGCCAGAAATTTACCTGCAACTTTCAACGCTTCCATCATCTAGACACCTCACTTAATTACTTGACAACCAACAGAACGCCAACATCGCCCTCTGCCCAAGGGGTGTGCGGGGTATATCGCAACTGCCTGTTACCCCACAGATGCTGTTTGCTCCAGCAGGGACAACCTACTTTTAATAACTTCGCTACATGGGGAACGTTTGCGCTACAACATGGCTCCACACACTGGCCATCGGTAAACTCGAGACCTTACTGAATATCTCCCACAGCCTATGACAACTGGCCGCCGCTGCATGCATGCAAAATCGACTGTTCAGGTTCGCAACGCCGGCTCGGCAAACCGCGCTGCAAAGCGTTCGGCAAGGCACGCCATGAAGGTTCGAGGTTCAAATTGCCCACGCTTGCCGGGGCAACAGGCCTCGATCACTTCGCCCACCACAAAGCACGCGGCGTCATGCAGTTTTTCTGCTGCCTCACGCTCGGCCAACACCAGGTTCATGGCCGCCTCGGTACTGCTGTTGGCCAACGTCAGGCCTTTATGGAGGCTGTGCGCTTGAATCGCCGTGAAGGCTTCCCGCCCCTGCACGTCCGCCAGCCTGGACAACAAACGGCCCACCTCGGGCAGGCAACCGTGCCCCAACAACTGGATCACATAGCTGCGGCGCAGGCCGCTGGCTTTCAACTGCGCGAGGTCTGCGCGCAGCACGAGCGCCTGCTGGTAAGCCTGGGCCGCCATGCCTTGCGTATTCGCTTGCTGCGGCTCTGCCGGCCCGGCCGCCGCCAGGGCGCGCGACGCTGGCCTCAGCCGCGTCAGCAACCGGGCAGTCCACCTGCGCAGAAGGCCATGCCTGGGCCTGGGCCCGCCAACGGAACTTGGACGCTCAGCCATACAACTCCTTACTCATGATGAAATCGGGACACCGTCGAAGATGCCTGGCGCGGCAAGCTGCGACTATCAGCCTCCATCGCATTTTTTTACTCAAGCCACCCATGGGCCGATGGCTGGGCGCGAACGGACCGATGACATCGCCGTTCGAGTGCCTGGTCGCCATGATCACCACCGCCAAGTTGGATCCAAACGGACCGATAACTATAAAAATGCGACCGTCAACGACAGCGCCCCGCCAGGCACGGCAGGACAATCCCAGCCCGCTGAATCGTAAAAGTACAGCTCCCAAAGGCGCAGACGGTATGGAAACCTCTGGACTCCAGGATTCCCCCCATCACTCACCCAGCGCGACGCCCTCGGCCACTCGGCCGCCCCAGGGCTCGCCGTCATGCCATGCATCCTCCCGGCAGTGACCTGCCAGCTTTCGGTTTTCCATGCCGCCCCGCTCACCACGGCCCTGCCAACGCAGGGCCGGACACAACCAACAATAAGATGGAGACGCAACACGATGGCCAACATCGGAGACTTGAAACTGTTCGTGCGCATTGCCGAACTGCAGGGGCTGTCTTCCGCGGCCCGGGCGCTGTCGATCAGCCCCGCCGCCGCCAGCCAGGCGCTCAAGCGTCTGGAAAACCATCTGGGGGTGCGCCTGTTCACGCGCTCCACCCGCGCTCTGAAGCTGACCCCCGAGGGCCTTCGCTACCTGGAGAACACCGAACTGGCATTGCGCATCCTGGAGAACAGCGAACGCTCGCTGACCCATGAGGGGGGCATCCTGGAACTGACCGTGTCTTCTGACCTTGGGCGCAACCTGTTGCTCGACCTGTTCGCCCAGCTCAAGCACAACCAGCCCACCCTGTGCATCCGCATGGCCTTGAGCGACAAGCGCGAAGACCTGCTCCGGGGCCGCTTCGACGCCGCCCTGCGCTACGGCCAGAGCTACGCCCTGGACCTGGTCGAACTGCCGGTGCTGAAACAGCACCACTTCATCGCCTGCGCCTCGCCCACCTACCTGCAGACCCACGAAACGCCCGACAACCCGCGGCAGCTGATGGAGCACGAGTGCATCATCAGCACCCTCGACCAACCCGACAACTACTGGCGCTTCCACCAGGGCGAGGCCATCGAGGAGGTGCGGGTGAAGGGGCACTTCCAGTGCGACGACACCGATGTCATGCGCCGTTGGGGGCTGGCAGGCTACGGAGTGATCTACCTGCCGCTGCTCAATGCCGCCGAGGACCTGCTGGCCGGGCGGCTCGCGCCGGTGCTGCCGGGCTGGCAGGGCAAGCCCGCGCCCCTGCAGCTGGTGCTGTCGCATCGCACACGCATCACCACCTCGATGCGGCTGTTGCACAACAGCCTGATCGAACACTGCAGCGCCCGCATGCGCCAGCTCAAGGAGCACCTGCAACTCCCGGGGTGAATCGGCAATGCGCCGGCGTGGCGGCCCACCACGCCGGCACGCCCCTCAACGGCCGGGGTTGACCAGCAGCCCATCCTTGAGCGGCGGCGCCTGCGGGCCCGTCACCACCACCCCGTCAGGGTCGTCCAGCATGGCCATGGCCGCCGTGAGCAAGCCGTGCCGGGTCTGGTCCGACGGTGCCGGCGCCTGCGCAAGCACGTGTTCCAGGCGCTCGACCTGCGCGCTGACGCCCGCCAAGCGTTCGACATCGATCGCCGCCCCCTGGGCGAACTCGACACGCAGGTGCCTGTAGGCGTGGGCCTGGTCACCGTGGATACCGCGCAGCACCACGGCCTTGCTTCTGTCGGCCAGCCCCAGCCACAGGTCGCTGCCGACCCGCCAGGCAGCGACATCCGCGACCCGCAGGCCCGGCAACTGCAGGCGGTCGACGGCCGCGGCCTTGTCGTAGTTGTCGATGATGACCAGGTTGTACTGGCCCCAGGCCTCGCCGTCGACGCGGTAGGTATCGCTACCGCTGCCACCGTGCAGCACCACATTGGCGACGTTGGCCAGGGTGGGGGCCGCGAGCACCTCGTTCTGCACGCCGCGGTCGTCACCCTGGACCAGCAACAGCCGCCCCACGCGCCTGACATCCCCCAGCGAGGCAGCGACGGTACAGCGCTCGCCCTGGAGCTTGAGCAACTGTCGGGCCTGCCGGTCGAAGACGAACGCCGTTGAAGACTGCGGCGCATTGCCGACGAAGCGCAGGCCACTGGACGGCCCCCGCCCCTGGACCCGGTACAGCTGGCTGCCGCGCGTGTCGAACCAGCCGGGCGCGGCGCCTTCCAGGGCCATCACCTCCGACGTCGGGTGCTTCGCGGCCAGCACGGTGAGCGCGGGCAACAGCGCCCCGGCATGGGCGCGCTGCCAGGCCTCGTCCACCCCGACCAGGCGAAAGTTTCCGTCCGAGCGCAGGTAGATTTCCCCTTGCACCGTGGTCAGCTGCAAGTAGCCGCCGTCCAGGTCCGCCGACTTGAAGCGCCAGCCCGGTAGCAGCTCGCGCCCCCCCGGCAGCAGGCCCGGCGCCTTCAGGGTCCGGCTGGCACCGAATGCCTGGGCCAGGGCGGCCTCGGGTAGCAGGGGCTGCACGTAGACCTTGCCCCGGTCAGGTTCGAACAACAGGCCCTCGCCTCCCGTCGTCACCCCGAGGAACTGCAACGAGCCTGTCGCCAGCGTCGGCGAAACGACGATCAGGCGCTGCTGGTGGTACCAGGTCGGCAGCAACCGCTTGCCATCACCCGCCATGACGCCGTACACCGCGATGGGGTCGCCGCCGCGGTTGGGCACGCTGTCCAGGCTCTTCCACCACAGCGCCTTGCCTTCCAGCCAGCGTTCGGTCACCGCCACCGTGAAGAAGTGGCCTGCGTGGTCGACCCAGGACATCAGCCCCTCCTCACTGATCGCATACAGCTTGCCCTGCATGTTCAGGATGCTCGCCAACGGCGGGCTGGCCAGGCGCATCGCCGTAGGTTGGGCGTTGCCTTGCCCGCTCCAGCCATTGCCCACCTGACGGAACAGGGTTTTCTCCTTGGCGCTGAAGAACAAGTACACCGGCAAACCATCCGACATCACCATCCTGGCCGACAGCAGCAGGTCGCTGGGCACTGGCCACGGGGTTGCCGGCGCCGTGGCTTTCCTGGTGCTGGGGGGTTCGAGCAGCGGCCGGACCACCGCGCCATCGTGGGTATGCACCCACGCCCGGAACACCTCCTT
Source organism: Pseudomonas sp. MWU13-3659 (assembly GCF_023757525.1). Lineage (NCBI taxonomy): Bacteria > Pseudomonadati > Pseudomonadota > Gammaproteobacteria > Pseudomonadales > Pseudomonadaceae > Pseudomonas > Pseudomonas sp. MWU13-3659. Next base: position 83,577 of record NZ_JAMSHW010000014.1, read on the forward strand.
GTTGCCCTTGACGCCATAGGCCACCAGCACCGGCGCCAGCCGCGTGACGATCTCCCGCCGGTCGCCGCCGCCGGTGAACCTGTCGAGCCCGCCATAGGAGCCGAACAACGCGGCCAGGCCAGTGCTCGCCGCGGCATTGAGGCGCGCCTGCATCCGTGCATGGTCGCCGATCACGGCGACCAGCTCGATCCGATCACCCTGCGCGCGATAGACCAGTTGCCCCTGCCCCTGCTCGCCGGCGTCCACCTGTTCGACGAACAGCGCCGTGTCGTGCTCCATGCCGACCCACTTGATCGCGCCGCGCCGCTGCCACATCCAGCGGGCGTAATGCGGGTCATGCTTGCCGCTGGCCAGGGAGGTGCGCCACGCCAGCCCCAGGCCTGCGTCATGGAAGTAGGCGGAGTTGCCGGCCACCCCCACCAGGCGCACATCGCTGTTGGGGCGCTCGGCGAAATCGGGCAGGATCATGCGTTTGTTGGCCACGTCATAGAAGGCCCGCTGCTTCGCGCCACCGCCATCGGGGTAGTGCTCGACCATCACGTAGGAACCCGTCCGCTGCTTGTGCGTCATCGCCTCGAGGGTGTGCTCCAGGCCATGAAGCGGCGCCATCTGGCTGGCATCGACGCTGCGCAGCGAAGTGCGCTGGCGGGCGAAGTCGACTTCGCGCACCACGCGCTGGCGGTCGATCGTCATGACGGGCCCTGACGAGCCCGGCGCGACATCCACCTTCACCCCGTCGATGACCAGGCCGTCCTGGGCCACGCTGATCTTGCCGGCATCCAACTCGCTGATATCGAGCACCCAGGTCGACCGGTGCGTGCCACCTTCCTCCAGGCGCAGGCTCACGCCTCGGTTGAGGCTGACCTGGTATCGGCCACCGGCGCCCTTGATGGCGTAATGCAGGTAGCCCTGCAACTGCGCGTTCAACCTGGGCACCACCAGGTGGTGGCGCTTGTCGTCGAGCAGCACCTCGACGGTGGTCGCCACGTACTCCTGGTCGATGCGGTCGATGACCCGCTCGGAGGGGAAGATGTAGAAATCGTAGTCGAAGCGCTTGTCCCGTTCGAGGCGGCGGATCACGTCGAAGCCCTTGGCGTGACGCATGGTCGCGAACGGCAGCACGCCGAACCCGTAGTCCAGGTACGCCCGGGGTGTCGCCGGCAGCACGATGAGCCGCGCATCGCCCGCAGGCAAGGGTGCCTGGCTCGGGTAGCCCAGGCCTTCACGAATATCGATGGCCTGCTGGCGGTCCCTCAGCCGGTGCGGCATGTGCCCGGCCCAGAAGAAGTAGTTCGCCGCGCCAGACCCCGACGCGCCGTCTCGTGCCGAGTTGCTGCGGTAGATGTGCTGGCTGTCGAACTGCAGCATGCCGATGCGCAGGTCGAGGTGGGTGATCACGGCCCCGGCCTGGGCGATCAGCGCCTTGTGCTGCGGGTTGTAGTGGTAGCCCCCTTGGCGGTAGGCGCGGTCGATCATGTCGAAGTAGCGCCCCACCGCCTGGGCATCGTCGTAGACCTTGCCGAACACCTCAGCCAGGCCGCCAAACCCCACGGCCAGGCCGCTCAGCAGCACGCTGCCGGCGCCAAGCACCGCGCCGGCCATGGAGGCGCTGAGCATTTCGGCGCCGATACCCGCCACGCTGGTGATCATGCTGGCCGAATCGAACGCCAGGCGCGTGGCGAACAGCGCCCGCTGCCGCTCGTTGCTGGCATGGATCAGTTCATAGCCGTCCAGGCCGACCATCAGCCCGCCCAGCAACAGGCCCACGCCATCGCTGGTGGCCCGCGCCAGGCGGGCGACATACTCGGTGAGCGACCCGCCCGCGCCGATCAGGTCCCCGTTCCTGACCTGGCGCACCAGGTCGCTGATGTAGGAGGCGTCCTGCGCCGTGTTGTTGACCACCTGCATCAAACCAAGATAGCCCTGGATGCTCAGCGCGACCGACAGCTGCGCGCCCGCCCCTTGGGTCTTGGCGTAGTCGTTGCCCAGGCCCTGCAACAGGGTCTGCAGGGCATAGACCGCATTCAGGCCCACCATGCTGGCGTGGAAACCCGGGGTGCGCGCCTTGTCCAGCACCCGCTGGTACAGGGCTTGGGTCTGCTTGTTGACGAAGCGGCGGAACTCGATGAACGTCGGGTCGCGGGTAACGACCTGGCGCAGGTCGTTGAGCTGTTCACGGTTGACGTAGGTAATGGCGAACACCCCGGGGCGCTCTTCCTTGACCGTCGGCATCGCCGGGACGAAGCGGTTGTCGAGGCCGCTGCGCTGGGCGAGGTCGCCCGCGGCCTGGCGGAACCGTGTCGCCCAGTTGCGCGCCTCGATGATCTCCAGGGCAATGCCGACTTCCGAGATCTGTCGGCGCTTTTCCCGCACCTGGTACAGGTCAAAGGGGGCGACCAGGTCGCCGACCTGCAGCTCGTTGCCCAACAACACCGTGGCCATCCGCCCGGTGTCCAGCTTCACCAGGTCGAAACCTGGGTCGCCCGGGCTGCCCAGCGCCTGGTAGAACAGCGCCATCTGGCGCTGGACCAGGTGCTGCTTCATGGCCTTGGCCAGCGTCGCGGCATCCTTGAACGCGAACAGGGCGAAGTTCGGGTCGTAGAAGTAATAGTGGCGGCCCTGCGGGCCCTGGGTCATGCCCACCAGCATCGCGTGCACCGGCGTATTGAGCGCGAACATGCCAGGCTCGTTCAATTGCCCGAGGCGCGCGGCGACCTCGCTGAGCTTCAGCTGGCCCTGGGACGCCGAGGCGGATGACGCGTCGACGCTGGTATGCAGCACGCGCAAGCCTTCCCTGAGCAGGCGCGTGTCTTCACCGAGGGGGCTGGCCGACGCCGTGAACAATCGGTCGACCAGCCGGTTGCCGCCCTCGATCTGGCGCATCTGCAAGGCCACCGCCATGGCCCTGACCAGCGGGTAGCAGCGTCCGCCGGAGGCGTCGCCGACCAGGGTCAGGTAGAAGTCCTGGGGCGCCAGGCGGTCGAAGACACTCCCCAACTGGCGAATCGTCTCGGCCATTTTCGCCGACTGCGCCAAGGCCTTGGTGATCAGCTCGTGCTGGCTCTGCTCGCCGATACGCTGGGCCAGCGCGCCTTGCTGCTCCCGGCTCAGACGGCCCTCCAGCTCGCCGGGCGGTGGCTCCAGGCCATGCAGGAACAAGCGCTTCATGTCCAGGGTGGTCATGCCCTCGTACCAGCCCGGGATGGCGATGTCGCCACTGCCGCGCTTGCCGGCCAGGAACCGCGGGTCCTGCTGGGACACGAACAGTTTCTCGCTCAACTGGTAGCGCCGGCTGACCTCCTCGCCCAGGGCGTCGGTGGCGCCGCCGAGCTGCGCCGGGGCGACGGCCTTGGCCGGTTGCGATGCGCCCCGCGGGGCGGGCAGTGCCGCCAGCTCCAGCCGCACCACCGGCGCCACGCCCTGGTTGACGATCGGCAACACCAGCGCCAGGGCCTGGGTATACAGCGTGGCCAGCCGTGCGTCACGCGCCTTGACCCCGTGCTGCCGGTCCAGCAGCGCCAGCAGGCGCTTGCCGATGCCCTGGGCAATGTGGGGCTCATGCCGTGCCGCCACATACAGCACCTCGAACAACGCGTGCTCGCCACGCAGCAGGTTGAAGGCCGCCTGGTTCAACTGGAACAGCCAGTACTCCTGCAGCGTGAGCGGCCGTTGCAACAACCCGCTCAGCTGTTGGGTGACCTGCGCGGCCAGCCCGGACACCCCGCCGACCTGGGGCAGGCCCAGGGTGCGCATGTAGCGCGTGGCGGGGGCGTCCGGCACCGCGACCCGATACGTGCCCTGCCGGTCGAGCGCCCACGCCCCGGGGTTGAAGGCCAGGTAAGGGTCCTGCAGCAACAGGACATTGTCACGGCTCATCTTCAGCTGGTCATGGCCTTCCAGCAGCGGATGCGGGTGGCTCGGGGGGGCTGCCGAGGTGCCGTCCCTGGCCAGCAGGGCGAGTGCCTGGAACAGCAACTGCTTGCGCAACGCCCTGCCGCTGGCGGTGGCGAGGATGCCGTCGACGAAGGCCTTGTAGGGCGCATCGGCGGCGCTGGCCGCCACCCCGCCCCTGGCCAGCAACTGCAGCAGCTTGTGGTCGGCGCTCGACGGCGTCGCCGCCTCCACGTCTCGCTGCTGGCCCTGGCTGCGGCGCACGGTCGCGCCTTGCCGGTTGGCCTCCCAGTCCGCCTGCACCAGCCAATGACCATACAGCGGCGCCAGCAACCGCCTGGCCGACGCCAGCAACGGCCCCGACGTCTCGTTGCCCGCCAGCATGTCGATGATGTACGCCGGCAGCTTTTCGGCCAGCGCGCGCACCAGGCGATCTGCCTCCGGGTGCCGCCAGATGGCCTGCCCCGCGCTGCGCTCCCAGGCCACCCACGCCGCGCTGTTACCGTGGATGTCGCGGCCATCGGGGCTGCCCGCGCCCTCGTGCAGCAACGCCGCCGGCGCCAGGTGGTTGAGCGCCAGCAATTCGCCCAGGTGCGTCTCGAACGCCTTGCGCCGGGCGGGGTCGGCCAGCCACGCAGGGGCCTGGCCGTCGCCCTTGAACCCTTGCGCCAGCTGGACGAAGAAGGTCATGTGCTGTTCGTACAGCTGCTTCAACTGCCCGTCGGACAAGGCCGTGCGCAAGCGCGAGGACACCCCCGCCGCCAGCACGTCGAAGGGCGAGACGGGCTGGCTGGCGTCAGCGCCCTTGAGCGGCAGCAGGTACAGGGGGTTGGCAGGCCCCTGGCCCGCCACCCAGCTGGCCGGATCGAAATGCTTGCCCCCACGCCCCTGGCCGCCATCGCCGGCCGACGCCACGGTCTCCAGCGAGCCGGGCAGGTAAAAGCGGCCAAGCAGCTTGCCCAGCGCGCCGGAGACGGTCAGCTGCAGCAGGCCGCCACTGCCCGACGCGTGCACCGCCTCCACGCGGGGCTTGCCGCGCCCTTCGCGCAGCTTCAGTTCCAGGCCGTTGGCCAGCACCGTGGCCGAGCCCGGCAACGCCCCCAGGGCAAGGCCGAGGATATCGCTGCCCAGCAACAATGAGCGCAGCGGTGTGAACAGCGGCAACGCATAGCCCGGTTGCCTATAGCGCAGCTGCAACTGCTGCCGCATCACGGCCTCGCCGCTGTCGCCGAACGCCAGGTAGAAACGCCCCGAGCCGGCGACGACAAGCTGCTCGGCGCGCTGGTGCAGCTCCAGGCGATGGGCGCTGCCGGCACTGGCGGGGGTGAGCGTCACCCGCACGTGGCCAGGGCGCTCCTCCAGCGCCAGCAGCGCCAGGGCCAGCGGCAGCTGGGTGAAATTGCCCGGCGCCGCGCGCAGCTCGGCGCTGGCCGACGGCGCGAACAACACGTCGAACCGCTTCAGCACCTCGCCAATGGCTGCGTGCCGGGTGAACGCCTCCAGGTAATCCGCGTCGACATGCGCCCGCGCCCGGCCGGCCTTGACCTGGCGTTCCAGCACAACGCGCTGCGCCTCCAGGCGCTGGCGTGCAGTGCCCGGCGTACCGCCGCCCGGTGCCTCCAGCGCCTGGCGCCAGGCTTGCTGGTAATGGGTGAGGATGCGCAGCTGCCGTTCGTAGCGCCTGCCCTGGCCGCCGAGCAGGTCATCGCCCAGGCGCGCCTGGCGCAGCTCGGCCAGCCAACTCAGGTGCCGGCTCAGCGCCGGCACCGTCGCCTGCCGCTCCAGGTAGCGCTGCGCCAACAGTTGCAGGGTGCCCTGCTCGATCGCCAGCAGGTGCGCCTGCAGCGCCCCGGCGTAGCGCGCCAGCGACTTCGGTTCGAGCGTAGCCCAGTGCTGGGGCAGCTTCCCCTGGCCGGCAAGGCGCTCGACCACGTCGGCGAGCAGTTGGGTGAATGCCTTGGATGTTTCAGCCATTGCGGTCTTCCTCAAAGGGTGTGATGGCTGGTTTGCCTGGCACGACGCAAGCGCCCGAATGAACGGACGGCCCCGCCTGCAAGGCCCATTGGCGCGCGTAGAAACCACCGCGGGCCAGAAGTTGCGCGTGGGTGCCCTGCTCGGTGAGCTGGCCGTGCTCGATCACCAGCACCCGCTGCGCATGGCGCAGGGTCTTCAGCCGATGGGCGACACTGATCACCGTGCGTCCCCGGGCGATCTCCCCGAGCTGGGCGATCAACGCGGCCTCCGACACGGCGTCCAACGCGCTGGTCGCCTCGTCAAGGATCAGGATCCGCGGGTCGGTGAGCAGCGCCCGGGCCAGGGCGATGCGCTGGCGTTGCCCGCCGGACAACAGCCCGCCACGCTCGCCGACCTCGGTGTCATAGCCCTGCTCCAGGGCCTCGATAAAGGACGCGGCGCCGGCCAGGCGCGCCGCCTCGCGAACCTCCCGGTCACAGGCCTGGGGCCTGCGCAAGCGGATGTTGTCGGCGATGCTGCCGGTGAACAGCACGCAGTCCTGGGGCACCACCGCCATCGTGCGCCGCAACGCCACAGGGTCGGCCACGGCCAGGTCGACGCCGTCGACCAGCACGCGCCCGCGCTGAGGCACGTCCAGGCGCAGCAGCAGGCGGGCAAGGGTCGACTTGCCTGACCCGGAGGGCCCGGTCACGCCGATGAAACTGCCGGCCTCGATCTCCACGCTCAGGTCGCGCAGCGCCTCGCGCCCCTCGTGCGTGTAGCGAAAGCCCACCCCCTGCAGGCTGATCCGGCCACGGGTCATGGGCATCGAGGCCAGCCCGCCCTGGCCCTGCTCGCCCGGCCGGCCGAGGATGTCGCCCATCCGTTCCAGGGCCACACGGGTGTGCTGGAAGTCCTGCCAGATCTGCGCAAGCCGCAGCACCGGCTCGGTCACCCGCGCCGCCAGCATGTTGAACGCCACCAGCGCCCCTGGGCTGAGCTCGCCGTCCATCACCTGCCGCACGCCGAACCACAGCAGCAACACCATCGACAGCTTGTGGATCAAGGCGACCCCCTGGCCGGCCCAGATACCCACGCAGCGCGCGGCGAACGCCGCCTTCACCTGGACGGCCAGCTGCCGTTGCCAGCGCTGTTCGAAAACCTGCTCATGGGCGCCGGCCTTCACCGTCTCGATGCCGGCCACCACCTCGGTGAGGTAGCCGGTGTTGCTCGCATCCACCTCGAACTCGCGCAGCACCCGCCGGCGCAGCAACGGCCCGACCGCCCACCAGTACGCCAGGTACAGCAGCAGCGACAGCGCCATCACGGCGCAGAGTTGCGGCGAATAGGCGAACATCAGCGCCAGGAACAGGCCGCAGAACACCAGGTCCAGCAGCAGCGTCAAGGCAGAGCCGGTGAGAAACTGGCGCACCGGCTGCAACTGGGCGACACGCGCGACGATCTCGCCGCTGGCGCGCTGGCGAAAATAGTCCATCGGCAATTGCAGCAAGTGCCGGTACAGCCGCGCCGTCAGTTCGGTGTTGACCTTGCCCGCCAGGTTGCTGAACAGCCCGCCGCGCAACAGCCCGTACAACGGCTCGAACAACGCCAGCGCCGCCAGGGCGATGCCGAGCACCTGCAGGCTCGACGCCCCGCGGGCTACCAGCACCCGGTCGATGATGTGCTCGAACAGCAGCGGCGTGACCAGCGCGATCAACTGCAACACCAACGACAGCAGCAACACCGCGCGGATCTGCGCGACATGCTTGACGATCGACGGCAGGAACCAGCGCACGCCGTAACCCGGCGCGGGCCCCGCCGCCCGGTCATCGGCCAGCAACAGCGCCCGGCCGGCCCAGGCCGCCTCGAGCTGCGCCAGGCCCATGGTGCGCTGCCGGCCATGCTCCGGGCAGTACAGAGTCACCGTTTGCCCGGCCACGGCCACCAGCACCTGCCAGCCGTGGCGGGTGTCCAGCAGCGCCGGCAGCGGCAACAGCGGCAGGCGCTCCCGGTTGCTGCGCACGGCCCGCGCCCGCAACCCGCTCCAGCGGGCGCAACGGCACAGCTCGACCCAGCCCAGCGGCTGTTCGGCCCAGCCGGCCTGGTGGCGCAACTGCCCCAGCTCCAGCCGCCGCCCCAGCCGCGCGGCGGCCCAGACCAGCGCCAGCAGCCCGCTGTCGCCCCCCCCGGGCGACGGACGTGCCCGGCTTGTCATGTTGTCGTCTGCACTCATCGCTCGCCCAGGGCCTCCGACTGGTACTGCTGTATCGGCGCCAGCAAATAGTCGATGACCCGCCGCGACCCGGTGCGGATCTGCGTGGTCACGCTCATCCCCGCCTGCAGCGGCATCGGCTTGCCCGCCACCTCCAGGGCCGAGCCGTCGAGCTGGATACGGGCCGGGAACACCAGGCCCAGCCGCTCGTCCTTGACCGCGTCGGCCGACACATGGGCGAAGGTGCCCTGCACGGTGCCGAAGCGCGTGTAGGGGTAGGCGTCGACCTTGACCTGCACCTGCTGGCCTGCCTTTACAAAACCGACATCCTTGTTCAGCACCAGCACTTCCGCCTCCAGCTCCGCGCCCTCGGGCACGATCACCATCAACGGCTGGGCGGGCTGCACGACGCCACCCACGGTGTGCACGGCCAGCTGCTGCACCACGCCGTCCACCGGCGCCCGCAACACTTGCTGGCGCTGGCGCAAGCCCAGGCGAATGCGTTGCTGCTCGAGCACGGCGATGTCCTGGCGGGCGGCGATGAGCGCGTCCTGCTGCTCGCGGGCCACCCGGGCGAGCAGGCTTTCCAGTTGCTCCTGCTGCTGCCCGGCCTGGGCCTTGAGCACCACCAGCTCGGCGTGCTGGGCGGCCAAGGCGCGTTGTACCTCGATCCACTCCTTCTCATGCTCGAGCAGCTCGACCCGCGGCAGCAGGTGCCGGTCCGCCAGGGCCCGGCGCGCCTCCAGGCGCCGGCCGATGTTGTCCGCCAGCTTTTCCAGGGCGGCCAGCTCGCCGGCGCGCATCCGCTGGTGGGCGTGGTTGACCGCCAACCCCGCGCGCAGCCCGGCCTGGTTGGCGCGAATTTCCGCCCAGGCGCTGCGCAGCTGCTCGCGGGCCGCGCGCAACTGGTGCGCGTCGACGTCCGCTGGCGGCTGATAGCCACTGAGCGGGTCGGGTTCGAGCAACGCCTGGGCCTGGGCCAGTTGCAGGCGCTTGACCGTCAGTTGCGCCTGCAACGCCTGCAACTCGGCGTCGACACCCAGCGGGTTGAGCTCCAGCAGCGGCTCCGCGGTCACCACACGCTGGCCGTCACGCACGTGGATCGCCTTGATCTCGCCCGCCTCATGGGCCTGGACCACCTTGGAACGCCCCGGCACACGCAGGTGGCCCTCGGCGGACGCGTGGATATCGAGCCGGCCGAACACCGACCAGCCCAGCACAAGCACCACGGTCACCGACAACAGCAGCGCGACCACCCGGGCCAGCGGCGCGGGCGGGCGCTCGGCGATTTCCAGGTGGCCGGGCTGGAACTCGTACTCGTCCCGGCCATGGCGGCCCAACCCGAGCCAGTGCCGGGCACGCTCCAGCGCGGCGCGCCACAGGGTCTGCACTACCATCGGCCTCATGCCAGCCCCTCCCCGCCTGCCTGCTGCGCGTGCCACAACCGCGCGTAGGTGCCGCCCCGCGCCAGCAGCGCCGGGTGGTCGCCGCACTCGCTGACACAGCCGTGCTCCATCACCGCGATCCGCTGGCAATCGCGCACCGCCGACAGCCGGTGGGCGATCACGATCACTGTGCGGCCCTCGGCGATCCGGGCCATGCTGGCCCGCACTTGCGCCTGCGACTCATCGTCCAGGGCGCTGGTGGCCTCGTCGAAGATGATGATGCGCGGGTCGCCCAGCAACGCCCGCGCGATGGCGATGCGCTGGCGCTGCCCCCCCGACAGCGAGCGCCCGCCCTCGGCCACCGGCGTGTCGTAGCCCTGCGGCAGTTGCAGGATGAAGTCGTGGGCCCCCGCCAGGCGCGCCACCTCGATCACCCGTTCGAGCGCCACTGCGGGGTGGTGCAAGGCGATGTTCTGGCGGATGGTCAGGTTGAACAGGTGACTCTCCTGCTGCACCACCCCGACACGCCGGCGCAGCCAGTGGCTGTCCAGGGTCTCCAGGGGCTGGCCATCGAGCAGGATGCGCCCGCCCTCGGGCACGTAGAGTTTCTGCAGCAGCCGCGCCAAGGTGCTCTTGCCCGAGCCCGAAGGCCCGACGATGCCCAGGGCCTGCCCGGGCTCGATGCGCAGCTCCAGCCCCCGCAGGACCAGGGGCAGGTCCGGCCGGTAGCGAAAGCGCAGCTGCTCGATGCGGACCTCGCCGCGCAGCCGCCGCAGCGTCCGTCCCGGCGGCCCGTCGTGTTCGGTCGGCAGGTTGAGCACCTCGCCCAGCCTGTGCAGCGCCACCCGCGCCTGGACGAACTGCTGCCAGACCTCGATCAGCTTGGCCAGCGGCTGGCTGACATGGGTCAGCAGCATGGAGAAGGCGATCAACTGGCCGAGGGTCATCTGCAAGCCGATCACCTGGTGGGCACCCCAGCACAGCACCAGCACCGTGGTGCTGCGTTGCAGCAGCACCAGGCCCTGGTTGATGGCGTTGCTCATGCGCTGGCTGGCCTGCCCGGCCTCGGCCATGCACTGGGCCTGCGCCTCCCAGCGGCGTTGCAGCATCGGCTCCACGGCCATGCCCTTGACCGTTTCGCCCGCGCTGACAGTTTCATTGAGGAAGGCCGTGTTGCGCGCCGCACTGTGGAACTGGCGCTCGATGCAGCGCTGCAGCGGCCCGGTGCCGGCCCAGGCCAGCAGGCCATAGAGCGGCAGGGTGCAAACCACCAGCAGGGCCAGTGTCGGCGACAGCCAGGCCATCACCAGCAGGAACACCAGGGTGAACAGCACATCCACCGCCAGGGCCGGCAGCGAGCCGGTGAGGAACTCGCGAACGATGCCCAGCGCCTGCAGCCGGGCGACCACCGCCCCCACCTGACGCTGGCGGAAGTAGCCCAGCGGCAGGCCCATGAGGTGGCGGAACAAGGCCAGCCCCAGGCCAATGTCGACGCGGCTGGCGGTATGCGCCGCCAGGTACTCGCGCGCGCCCTTGAGCAGCACCTCGAACACCGCGACCGCCACCAGGGCCACGGCCAGCACATCGAGGGTGGCCAGCGCGCGGTGCGGCAGGACCTTGTCCATCACGGCCTGGAAGCACAACGGCGCCGCCAGTGCCAACACCTGCACCAGCAGCGACAGCGCCAGCACCTCGGCCCACAGCCGCCGGTGCTGGCACAGCATCGGCAGGAACCACGACAAATCGAAGCGCAGCCGCGCCTGGCGCAGGCGGATCACCTCGCCCGTCCATTCCTCGGCCAGGCGTTCGCGGCTGATCACCTGCGGCGTGAGGGCCGTGGGTGACTGCAGCAGGGCCTGGCGGTCGTTGAGCCGGGCCAGCACCACGAAGTCCCCGGCGCGGCGGCGCATCGCCAGCGGCAGCTGGCCGGCCGACAGCGACGCCAGCGCCAGGCGCTCGACCCGCAGCTTCACCCCGCAACGGCGGGCGTAGCTGCCCACGGCCCGGCGCAGGTCGTGGCCCGCCTCGGCTGGCGGGGCTGCCACCTGCTGGCGCGCCTGCATGCGCACCAGCAGGTGGCAACAGGCCAGCGCGGTTTCGACTGAAGCCCCGTGGCGCGCGGAGGATGCCCCCATGCGGCCGCTCATGGGCACACCGCCCGGCGAGGTTGGTGGAGGTGACGTGACATCTGTTTCCCCTTGTCATGACCATTGCACAAAGGGCAAGCATGCCGGAGCCACCTGCTAATGATAATTATTGGATATGTTAATTATCTTTTTTATAACCAAAAAAAGGCACCTCACCCTGTCGAGGGAGGTGCCGCACGATACCGCCTGGAGTTGTGGCTGCCCCGGCCTGGTCAGTTAGCCGGTTCCTCCATATTGCCGAGGATCAGGCTGCAGTCGTTGATCTTGAGGAGGTCGGCCTCTGCTGCTTGACGCTTGCTCCAGCCCTGCGCTGCCCCCCAGCCCAGCCAGGCAAGCCCGGCGATGGGCAGGACTGCGACGCCCACGCCTATGCTGAAGGTCCCGACCAGTGCGGCAACCCCGCCAGCGGTGAGAGCAGCCCCTACCGATGCGACAATGCCTTTTGGGGTCTTGAGCATACTCTGGATACCGCTGAAGGTCGTTTCGAACATCCCTGGCTTCTTCAGCGTCTTTACAACGCTTTCCAGACGGCCAGTTAAAGATGACAAATGAGTCAGTTGTGCTTCAGTGAGTTTGCCTGATTTTTTCAAGTCCTCGACATTCCTGGTAAGCCCGGGAGCCAGCTTGGCCAGTTTATGGATTCGGTCAGTCATGAGTTCGGCATTAGCTGCCTTGTCTATCTTCTTGAGCCAGTGGTCAACGGCAGTCTGGTAGGCCATGTCGAGTTGTTGGTCGATCTGCCCGCGTATTGTATCCTTCAATTTATCGAGGCGTGCTGCAATGACCGTGGAGTCCACCTGTTTTTCAGTATCCAGCGCCTCGAATTTCTTACCCAGTTCGTCGAATACCTTGTTCATAACCGCATGAAACTTACCAATATGCGGTAGAAGTTCCTCCGGTTGCGCATTGGGAGCGATCTGATCGATGGTTAGACCCTGAACCCCTTTATCCAACGCCACTTCAAAGGCGCCGAAATACTTATTCACCAATTCCTCGGCTGCGGCAGCATGATTATCGACAGCAACTGCACGCACGACGTTCCTATTTTCATCCGACAACTTCTGATCAAAGCCGCGGTCATGATCACGTTGTTTTTTTGACTCCCGCTTATACAGCTCACCCAAAAACCCATCAACGACCGATATAACGCGCTCGCCCGTCTTTTCGGCAGAGTGATCGCCACCAAGCTTTTTCAGAATCTCCATTATTTTTTCGCGAACACCATCCTCCAGAACCCCCACGTCGCTTTCAAAATGCTCAAGCGCCCCCTGGACTTGTTCAGGAGTTCTCCTTACGCCCACGAAATTCAGAATTTTTTGGAAAGCTGAATTAAACCCTAGCTGCGGCACCAGATCGTTGGTGATCTCATTTAGATCCTTCCGCACGGAGCCGTCGAGCTTTTCCAGATGCTGGTAATGGTCGATCAAACGACCAAAGTATTCTTTATTGAGCGTAGGTTGCTTACCATACTCATCTTTCTTTAGCCCATCGAGAATCGCGTAGAATTCATCATTTTTTTCCTGGACGACCTCTCGCCCCTGCGTGAACCTCTGCATAAAACCATATCTACCATCAACCGCTTTACGGACGGCTTTCTCACTACCACCATAAACATCAAGCCCTAACATCCGAAACGGAATACTTGCGTTAGCGAAAGCCCTTACATAACCACCCTTCGAATCATGACCTTGATACAGACAATCTAGCGCCTTCTGCACAGCCTCGTGGGAAAGCGTTGCATTCTCCTTCAAAACCACTTTGTATTCATTTGAACCCTTTATAGCAACCCACTCGAAAACGTCACGTATTTCAGAGTACTTATCAAATGCCGCCTTGATTTTTCCTTCCCTGTTTTTATCATACCGTCCTGACGCCCCATCTTTTTGCTTCGCATTGAGATAGTAATCATTCAAAACAGAAACAAACTTATGCAGACTTTCAACAGAAACAATCACACCAGCCGATTTGACAAGGGGATTGGTCGACGTGACTTCAGCGCTGGGATCACTGGGCGCTTCGACGTCCAACCATTCTTCGAAGGGGTTGGTTGAGCCCTCTGCGTTTGTGATTACACTTTGATTCTGCTGTGTTGGCACGACACGATCTTCAACCGCACCGAGGGTGCCCTTACCATCACCACCATCTACATTAACCTCTAATCCCAAAAACGGGACGTTTGCTTTATTGAAGGCACCTTCATAACCACCTCCATTTTCATGACCTTTATGCAGACACTGTAGCGCCTTCTGCACAGCTTCTAGGGTGAGCACGGCATCACCCTTCAACTCCACCTTGTACTTGCCTGCGCCATCCATATCAACCAACTTAAAGACTTCACTCACCTCAGGGTGTTTGTCAAATGACTTCTTGATCTTGGCAGCTCTGTGATTACTGTACTTCCCCGGCACCCCATTTTTTTGCGCCGAATTGATATAGTAATCATTCAAAGCAGACACAAACTTATCCAGGCTCTCGACAGAGACAGTCACCCCCGTCGATTCAGGCTGTAGAGTATTCAACGTAAGCGCCACCACGCCTGCTTGATCAGCAGAACCGGTATTCAATGATGACATGGATGCATAAGTGGAACTGTCGGTTTCTTCAACGTCCCCTTCAAAGGGATTTAAAGGCGAGCCTCCAGCATGAAAGTGACTGGATGCTTTGTTTTCATCCCTTTGGGCTGCGGATTGAATGTCCTGTTCAAAGGGGTTGGTTCCGCCCTCTTTGTTTACAACTTCATTTTCATCCCGTTGAGTTAACGGGGTATTCGAAGCGTTTCCAGAATTGGAACCATTGACTACTTCACCTTTGCCAGAGCTTTCTTCACAGAGGTTGGCTCCGCCCTCCGGTGCTGAAACACTATCGTTAGGTTTATCGAACCGCGTTAAATCGTTCTCTTGTTGCTTGACTAACGTTCCATCAGGAAGCCGTGGGTATTTATTCCACGCCACGGTCAGAATCTTGTGCAAACCACTTCTTTCGTCATATTTAGCGGCACTGACCGCCTTCATTAATTCTTCGTAAACCCCCTCCCCCCCCATATCCACGACCAACTCAACTTTATCCGAGTCCTGCGCAAACCTGAGGTACTCCCCTAGAGGTTTCGAATCCTCTTTCCTGTATTTTTTATGCTTAGCATAAAATTGCGTCAACAACTCATTAAGCTGATCTTGCCAGGCAGACATCGACGAACCGAATTTCACGAATTTTGTATCGAATTTTTCGGCAATCTTCTGCTTATGAAAAACTTCATGCCGACCCGCCAAATTACCGGCTTTGCCACTGGCTTTAGCAACCGCATCGGTGTTTTTTTCATTTTTCACATTTGATGCATGGCGGAATGGAGCTAAAACTTTCGATAGTCCAGGCATAAGGGGCACTCCTGTGGATAAGAGCCCCCAGCCTATTTTACGCAGTGGCTCACCGCCTACCACTCGTCGTCGTTAAACTTTAGGCTCAGCATGCAAGTTTTGATACTCGGTGATGTTGCGTTAAATACCTCGACATGCTCACTTACAACTTACACCCCGCTTCCTCGGCTGTTTTCGCCTTGCCTCCTCTCTACTTCAGAAGCGGAAGACAGCACTTGTCGGCACCGATGACACTCTCGTCCGCCTTAATCAACATGTAGATATCGTTGGCGGCATCAACGATCCGGTCACTCAGTTCACTCAGTTGTTTGGAGCTTAGCGCTGCTAGCGCTTCCTCCATGGCTGACTCGGGTAAAAACAAGCCTCCAAAGGTAATAGGGGAAATGTCTGGCGAAAGCGCAGAAGAAAACAAATCTTGAATTTTCTCGGAGCACGTGCCGGTCACCTCGACCCCCTGCAACACGTTTAGGAAATTTGTCAGGGACCCTTTCGCGCTGACAGCCTCGGCCATCGCCTCAATGGGATGTTTGCCATCCGACTCCAGGTCAATAGCCATGAATGCCTTCAACACGGTTTTGCTGGCACTGGCGGACGGCGAAACTGGCGTATTGACGACACTATTCAGCGTGGAAGGCTTCGGCTTTACAAACAACGCCTTGAGTGAGCGCAGGATGCCACTGATAAAGTCGACGAATCGCTGCGCCAGGTTGCCGGCAGTGCGCGGTACCGGTACAAAATTCACTTTCGATTTTTCAACATCAATAGGCAAATGCCCGATGGTTTGGGAGGAAACAGTTTGAATGGAAGGCATGTGTACTCCTGCATAACAATGTTTTGCCCATTACGGGGAGTAATGGGGCGGCGATACCGCGCAAAACGAGCGCGCGCCGGCGCACACGCCCTCGGGCATCGGGCTTTGTAGGAGCGGCTTCAGCCGCGATCACCCGCAACGCGGGTGCCACGCACCGTGGTGTCGGCATCGCGGCTGAAGCCGCTCCTACAGAGCGTGCGGCCGAAAGCCTTTCATTGCGACCCTTGGCGGGCTGTCGCCTCGAAGGCCCTGGCTTGCGTCATGCCGGCACGGCAGCCAGGTCAGGTTTATTGCTCAATACTGGGAAATTTTTCGCCAGCGCGTAATCAACGAGCGACTCCACCTGCGCATCGGTCTGAACCATTTGCCCGCCGCGCTGCTTGCGCATCGCCACGATAGTATCTTGCAAGCTCAGCCCCTCTTCGAGCGCCATGGCCCGCGCAGCGAGCACACAACCGGTACGCCCTACACCGGCTCGGCAATGGACCACGATGTCGCTCCCCGCAGCGACGACCTCTTTCGACTCGACCAGTTGCTTGAGCAAGCCGGGGTCGAGCGCAGAACGGTCCGGCCAATTCTCAACATGCATCACGGTCACGGCGTGGGTCTTGCCCTCCCGACTCAAGGTGAGCATGTACTTCTGCACATTCAGGGATTGGTTACCACTTTTAAACTCCAAGGGCGCTCCCTGGGGCTCGGATTTTACGCTGACACTGCCGAACTGACCGTCTTTCCGAAAATAATCAGGCATATTAGACCCACGGGTGATTTCTTCGCCTGAAACCAATGGCATTAATACCTGAATGCCTTTATCCATCATCATCTCCAAATGATTCCTGACCTTCCCAGGCAACGGGTATTGGGCAGCGATACCAACAGACGCGCCGCTGGGCGTCTTGATATAGTTGGCATGGAGATCCTTTTTTTCCACCACGCGCGTGGCGGGGTTGAAAGGGATATCGTTGAATCGCAACGTGACTCGGCTAGGCGTAAATGGCTTCAGGCGTGCCTTGGCGAGCTTTAGTTCTGGCAATAGAGCCTTTAAAAGCTCATCACTCTTTTTCTCGGGAGCCGGGCTTAAACCTTTACACTTTTCCTGCCAGAGCGCTTGACAATCGTCGTCGTTCTGCTCGATATACTTTTCCAGTAATTTTACCAGTGCTTTCTTGGCGTCAGTACTTCCAGCGCCGTCACCATTCTTCTCCAGCTGACGAATTCCCGCTTCCTTTGCGGCAACGTTATCCTTTCGCATCCCTGCCCTCACAAAACGCGGAACACTCTCCAATGCCTCCGTCAATCTTTTAAGTACTGCATTTTTATTATCTGTTCGAGAGCCCAAGTCAGCCTCTAATTCTTCCTTTGCAGCCGTCATACGAACCATAATATCATCTGGCAGCCTCTGCCGTTCGAACTGCCCTACATCCTGACGGCGATTCGCGATTTTAACGTTGTCGGCAGATGTGCTCACAAAACTCGCATTATTCGACCTTGCTTCATTTGAAGCATAAGAATTAGTAATTTTAGAAGTATAGTTCTTTAGCGGATTTAGCATTGCACCCGTTCCCATTGAATTGTATTTGAGCAGCGCCTACCGCTCGCTGCCCCACCGCCCGCAACTGTGCGAATCGGCCAACCCATAATGGGAACAAGTCTGCTTATCTTCTGTCAGTGCTGGCCGGATCTTTGTGACTGCCAACCGCACACCGCGGAAAACACGAACGCGCCTGCAACACCAGGCGGGTCGGTGCACCCGGCACCACCACCGCCCGCGCGGCGGCCTGGTCGGCGCCCTCGGCCTGCCAGGCCAGGCGCGCGCGCAATACCAGGCCGTCGACGTCCTGGGTCGGCGGCAGGGTGAAGCTATAGGCCAGCGGCAACAGGCTCACCCGGTAGCTTTGCTGGGCCAACGAAACGCTCTGCCCCGCCTGCTGCCCGAACAGCTCGACCGTGACCACGGCAGGGCGGGGCAGCGGCTGGGCGAAGCGCACATCGCCACTGACTTCCAGCCCCGGCTTGGGCACCTGCACGCACCCTGTCATTGCGGCGCACAGCAGGGCCAGGCATGGAAAACGCTTGATCATTACAACCTCCAGAACGAGAAGAGCCGCAAAGGCAAGCATGCCCTTGCGGCTCGCGCAAACACCACCGGGCTCAGACGTTGGCGGCGGCCTTGAAGCCTTGGGTCGAGGACTGCAGGTTCTCCGCGATCGTCCGTAGCAGTTGCTGGATCATCTGGTCCAACTGATCGACGGTCAACTGGGTCATATCCTTCTGGTTCCTGGCCAACAGCGCCATGAGCTCCTCTTGTTTCACCGAGATATCGACCTGCGCCTTGCCAGCGGTGGTAATGGCATTACCCGTGGCACCCACGGTCTGGGTGATACCATTCAGGGTTTGCAAGAACGCAATGCGTGACTGAATATCCGCTTTCAGCTGATCAATTTTAACCTTGTTGGCTTCAATCAACGTCTTGGCACCGGGCGCCCTGACCATCTCAAGCGTTTCCTTGCCATTCGCATCCCTGCTGAAATGCGCTTCAGGGGTGTTAATCCGGTTGCTATCGAGCTGCAGCCTGCTGATTTCCCGGCTGGCCTGAATATTCTTGAACAGGCCCCTGGCACCGGCAGCGACCGACACCACGCCGACAATACCGGTGAGGACGGCGGAAGCGATCATCCAGCCCATCCCCTTTTCCATCTCGTTGATTTGGTTCCTTTGGTTTTCGACGCTCAGCTCCTGCTCCATCCGGCGCATGCTCAACTTCGCATCACGCGCCAACATCAGCCCCTTGAGAATCAACAAGAGTACTTGCAGGTTTTGGCTGCGCTCAGATTCGTCCATAGCGCCCGGCAGGGGGATCTCAACCCTGTCATTGGCTTCGGGCTGGCCCTTTGGTGATGACGACGAAGACAGGGCATCGTTTTTCTTGATTTTGTCTAGCAATGTTTCCTTTTCATTCTCGAGCTTGATAGCGCGCTGTTTCAGGCTCATATTTTTCCGTTCTGCACAGATCTCTTGCATAATGGGGTGCTTTATATCTTCAGGCTGAAGAAAATCCCCTGGGCGGCCGAGCGCCAGCAGATTGGTCGAGCGTTCATTTATAGTAGACATACTTTACCCTCACATTGATACGGCGCTTCGTTGGGAAGCATCCTGACAGGCTTTGTTGTTGGCACTCAGCATCTCCAACACCTTGTTCAACAGCTCTGAGTTCTGCTCCATCATTTCCTGCAGACGCTTCGTCAACTGTTCCAGAATCTTCTGCCCCTGTTCCGTCGTCAGTTTCATTTCGGCCATCGCCGTTTCACTTTTGAGCAACTGGATATTGCAAATGGTGGAGGCCAGCGAGCTGGCGCTGCTAAAGGCGCTCGAAGTCACCATGATCGCTTGCACGACCGTCTGCATGACCGTGGACATGCTCGCAGCCAGCGACGGCACGAATGCAATGCCGGCACTGGCAACGCCGACCAGAAGCGTGATCCCCGTCAGGGTCGGTCCGAGCCATTTCATCGTTTCCTTGGAAATACGCCCATCTTCGGCGGCCTGCTGCAACGCCATGTTGGCAATCCCCAGGGCACCGCCCACCATCATCGCGGCCCCCATCGCGGCCCCGACCCCGGTGCACACGAGTACCAGGCCGACCACCACCGAGACGATCGACGCTACCCAACCGAAGATCTTGGCAAACAGACCGGCCTTCTTGGCCGAACCCGCATTCGTATTCACCTCGTTGATCTTCTTGAGGTTTTCATCCATCTGCAGCTTGTTCTCATTCATCTGCCGCAGGATTTGCTCAAGGGAGAGCCGCGTCTGGTTTTTCTTGTAAGCGCCAATCAACTGCGCGAGTTCAATCTCGAAACCTTCACCCGACAGGGTCCCCTCGGCCGCTCGCTTGAAGGCATCCAACAAGAAGAGCTGCTCAGCCTTGATCGACGTGTGCGCGTTGCGGATTTCCTTGAGCTTCGAAACCATCTCACGAGTAAGCGGTGTATCCGCACCTGCGACTGGCAGATCGAGCTCCACATTGGGGGCGGGCACCACCTTGTCGGAGGAGGTGAGTGCGGGGCCGAACTGCGGCAAGGTGACCCTTTCGTCGTTGACGCTGTACTTCACCGTCAAGTCGAAACCCTGCGCACGATTATTCAAGAATTGAACGAAAGTTGCCGTCATGACTCAGCCCTCCTGCGCTGCGAGCGCTTCGATCCAGCCGCCGGCCCGCTTGGCCAGATCAGCATGAGCATCGCTCGCGCCAGCAAGCTCGATGGCCATCTGGTAGGCATCGCGGGCAGTGGCGCGGTCCCCGAGGCGGTGGTGACATTCAGCGGCGTGGAAAGGAAAGCGCGGGTCGTCCATCGCCATCAGCGCGCCAAAGCTGTAGCTGTGCAGCGCACCCTGGTAGTCACCCTGCGCCTGCTGTGCCCCGCCCATCCCCAGGTAGGCGCGGGCATCGAAGTGATCGAGCAGCGCCACGCCCTTGAACAGGTTCAGCGCCTCCTTGAACCGCCCCGATTGGTAGTGGGTGTACCCCAGGGCATACAGCGCCTCGAGTTGCGGTTTTTCGACACCGTGAAGCATGCCAATGGTGCCGCCCTGGTTGAAGAAGTCTTCCACCGCCTGGTCGACAACACTTTGTGCTTGCGCCGAATCTTGTAGAGACTGTGTCATCGTCATATCACCTCAACTCAAAATCTTGGAAAGTGTCGAGAACCATTTATCGATGAACTTCATCATGATCTCGATGGTTGTGTTGTATTGATTGCCCTTGTCATTGAGGATGGTCGTCAACTCGTTGATCTTGTCGCTAACCACTTTCGAGCGATCGCTCAGGGCTTGTGAAAAGTTGCCAAGGGGGTTGTTGTCTTTCGCCCAGGCGTACTCGCTTTTCAGGTCGGCGCTTTTCATCGGGCCGCTGATCTTGGTGACCACTTCCTTGCCACCGCTGTTGACCGTAGCGCCTTCAAGGAAATCACGGACGCTCATGAACCCTTTGCCGTTTTTCTCGAAAGTATCCAGCCCCATCAACAAACGTCGCTCACCACTCTTCTGCCACTTCTCCTCGGTGAAACCATAGCTGGCCGCCGAAAACAGATTGAAATCCCTGTCCTCGATATTGACCTTGCGTTTATTCTCGTCCGAGTCCCCCATCCGCAAGTTGATCTTTGCCTGGATTACGCTGTAGATGTTCATCTCGCCCGTCTGCCCCAAGAGCTCATCACGCATCTTGCCGCGGTCTTTGTCCTGCCCGCCAAGGCGCACTTTCAAGGCCATGAACACCATGCTGTCCGTCCGCAACTGCGCCGGCAGGCGCTCCAGCAGCACCGGAACGCCTGGCAGCAGGCTGCTCCACGCATCGAGCATTTGCTGGTAGGCCTGCAGCGGCTTGTCGGAAAGCCGGGCAGGCAATAGCCCGTCGAAGTCTTTCCTGGCCTGCGCCAGCGCCGCCAACCCCACGTCGCTGAACATTTGCTCCATCACCCGGCGCTGCCCAGCCTCATCCAGGGGCCTGGACTGCGCGTCCAGAATTGTCAGTTTGTTCGCCTGGATGTATTTTATTAGCGCGTCGATATCCCTTGAATCGGCCGTGATCCTGGCCATCAGTTGCTTCAAATTGACAGGCGCACCCGGCAGCCAACTCGCGCGCGCATCCAACAATTGCTTTATCGCCACCACTGGCTGACTGGAAAGTTGTTCCGGTAGCAGCGCATTGAAGGCACTCCGATTCTTTTCCAACTCGGCCTGCCCTGCGGCGCCTAGCAAATACGCCAAGGCGCTGCGACGTTGAGTGTCCTCCAGTGGCTGCCCCTGGTCGTCGACAACGAGCCATTTCTGCTCATCTATATATTTCACCAGCGCATCGATATCGCCCTGCTTGTTCATGACCCCCATCGAGTCACGCACGTCAGAAAGCATCGGCTGCCGGGATACGATATGCGTAACGGACATGTCCAGCCTCTCTAATAAATACGGTCTTTCAACAAAGGGATTGCGTGATAACCACTCTACTGACTATCGATTACCCCGCCTGTCGTTGATGGTCGTTAATTTGTCACTGCGCACGCTGCGCATCGGCCGTACCGCCGCCGCCGGTATCTCGAACCACCCCGGCTGCGGTTCGCGCGCCTCGCCCCAGCGCAGGTAGAACAGTTTCAGGCGCTCGGCCTGCAAGGGGCTGTCGGCCAGGGTCTGCACATTGCCGTACAGGCAATGGCGCGGGCCCAGTGCCTGGCTCACCGCCTCGGCCAACAGGTACAGGGCGGCGAAGGCGTTGCCCAGGCCCCGGCGCGCCTGCGCGCGGCGGAACATCACGATCCACACCCGCTCGCCTTCACAGCGCCAGGTCAACTCGCAAGCCTGGCAGCTGAACTGCCAGCCGGTGCGTATGCGGGTGTTGCGCCAGTATTGCGGGCGCAGCCGGTAACCTTGCGCCTGGAACCAGGCGCACAGACGTTCATCACTCATCGAAAGCAAGCTCCACCCCGGACGGGGTCATGGAAAACGCGCCCCGGGCGGGGCACGTCACGGCAGGCGGGTCAGCTGACCCGCCCCAGTGGCTGGATGTTGATCTGCGGGGTGAGCTCCTGGTACGAGAGCACCGGCAGGTCGCTGTAGATGCCCTCGATCAGCTTGCGCACATAGCGGCGGATGTCCATCGACACCACCAGCACCGGCTTGGCGTGGGCATCGCGCAGTTCGCCCACCACATCCTTGACCTTGTTCAGGAACTCGTCGCTCTGCGCCGGGTCCAGGGCCAGGTAGCTGCCCGCGCTGGTCTGGCGGATGCCGTTGCGGATCAGCTCCTCCACTTCCTGGTCGAGCAGGTAGGCGGGCAGGAAGTTGTTGCCGCTGGCGTACTTGTAGCAGATGTAGCGCTTGAGGCTGCTGCGGATGTACTCGGCCAGCTGCACCACGTCCTTTTCCTTCTGCCCCCATTCGACCATGGCCTCGAGGATGGCGCGCATGTTGCGGATCGAGATCCCTTCGCTCACCAGGCGCTGGAAGATCTCGGTGATGCGCTGCAACGGCAGGATGCGCTGCACCTCCTTGACCAGCTCCGAGTAACCCTGCTCCATCTGTTCGAGCAGGTAGCGGGTTTCCTGGATGCCGATGAAGTCGCCGGCGTACTCGCACAGCACGTGGGACAGGTGCCAGGTGAGCACCTGGTCGATGCTCAGGAACGCGCAGCCGGAACGCTCCAGGCGCCCGCGCTGGTCCTGGTCGACCCACAGTGCCGAGCGCCCCGGCAGCAGCGCCTCGCCCTCGGTGAAGGGCACGCCGATCAGTTCCAGCTGGCTGACCTTCTCCTGCACCAGCAGGCGCTCGGGCATCAGCTTGCCGCGGGCCACCGGCACCTCCTGCAGCAGGATGCGGTACTCGCCCTTTTCCAGCACCGAGCTGAAGCGCAGGTGGATGCCAGGGAACGGCACGCCGTAGTCCAGGTACAGGGCCTGCTTGACGCGCTCCAGTTCCTCGTTCAGCGAGGCGGCTTCCAGTGCGCCCTGCAACCCGGCATCCACGTCGATCAGCAAGGGCACGGTCAGGGCGAAGCCCTGCTTGTCCGACGCCTGCCAGCCCTTGGACTTGACCGTCGGCGCGCCACCGCCATTGGCCACCAGCGCCGGCAGGCCGCCGGCGCTGCGGTGCTCGGCCTCTTCCAGGCGGCGCTGGCGGATCGCCCACCAGCCGCCGCCGCCGACCACCGCCGCCAGCACGAAGAAGGTGATCATCGGGAAGCCCGGGATGATGCCGAACAGCACCAGCAGCGCACCGCCGATCAACAGCGCCTTGGGTTGGGCCATGACCTGGCCGCCGATGTTGGCGCCCAGGTCCTTGGCGCCCTCGGAGTCCCGGGTGACGATGATGCCTGCGGTGATGGCGATCAGCAGCGCCGGCACCTGGCTGACCATGCCGTCGCCCACGGTGAGCACCGAGTACAGTTGCAAGGCGTCGCCTGCGGTCATGCCCTTTTGCATCACGCCGATGGCCAGGCCTGCCAGGATGTTGACGATGATGATCACCAGGCCGGCGATGGCATCGCCCTTGACGAACTTCATCGCACCGTCCATGGCGCCGAACATCTGGCTGGCCTTCTCGACCTCGCCGCGGCGTTCGCGCGCCTCGTTCATGTCGATGGTGCCGGCGCGCAGGTCGCCGTCGATGCTCATCTGCTTGCCGGGCATGGCGTCGAGGGAGAACCGCGCGCTGACCTCGGCCACCCGCTCGGCGCCCTTGGTGATGACCAGGAACTGCACGATGGTGATGATCAGGAACAGGATGCAGCCAACCACCAGGTTGCCGCCCACCACGAAGTGGCCGAAGGTCTGCACGATCTGGCCGGCATCGGCCTCGAGCAGGATCATCCGCGTGGTGCTGATCGACAACGCCAGGCGGAACAGCGTGGTCACCAGCAGCACCGACGGGAACACCGAGAAGTGCAGCGGCGAGTTGATGTACACCGACATCATCAGCAGGACCACCGAGATGGTCATGTTCAGGGCGATCAGGATGTCCAGCAGCAAGGGCGGCAGCGGCAGGATCATCATGAACACCACCGCCAGCAGCATCACCGCCAGCATCAGGTCCTTGCGCGCGCCGATACGGGCGAGCACCTGGGTCAAGCCGTTCATGGCGCACCCCGCCGTTGCAGGTAGCTGCGGTAGGTGGCCCGCGCCTCTTCCAGGCGCCCGCCCATCTGCTGCGCATGGCTCAGGCACAGCCACAGGCCGGCACGCTGTTCACCGGCGGCCTGCATGGCCAGGCACAGCTGTTCGGCCAGTTGCCAGTCACCCTGCTCCAGCGCGGCCACCACCATGGCCCGGCGCGCGCCTGGATGCTTGGGGGCGACCTGCAGCAATGCACCCAGCAACACCTGGGCGCGATCAGGCCAGCCGCATTGCAGATGCACCCAGGCCAGCAGCAGCAGGACGTCCCGCTGCCTGTTGTTCAATTCCATGGTTTCTATGCCTTGATCAGAAGTTTGACTGTTTCGTTCAACATGCGCCTGTCTACATTCAGTGCATGGAGCAGTGAGCGGAACTCACGATTTTCGGGGGCCGAGCAGTCCCTGCACTGGCGCAGGATCTCATCGAGCCCCAGGTCGAAGTCCGCCGGGTTCGAGAGGGCGCTCAGGCAGTCGCTGGGGTCGCCGAAAGCGAACCTTTGCCTCTCGGTGCAGTGCTGTGGGTAGAGGCCAGGCAAGTGCTTCTCGACAGGCGCCCCCCAAATGCCTGGCGCCGGATCGCGCCCCGGCAGCGGCAGGCGCTCGCCTTCGGTGGCGGGCAACTGCCACAGATCGTGCAGCTGCCCGCCCCGCTCGATCCTGCTCATGCGTCCAGCACCTCGGCACGCACCGCGTTCAGCAGCCGGTAGGTTTCGTGCAGTTGTTGCGCACTCACGCGGTCCTCGTCGAGGCTGACCATCAGCACCAGGTCACCGTTGGCGAGCATGCCGCAGCGCAGCGGTTGCAAGGGCGCGCGGGCGCTGTACACGCGGGTCAAGGTGCCGAGCATGGCGCGGTCACGCTGGGACTCGACCACGGCGAACGCCAGCCAGAACGTCAGCTGCCCGGCATGGCGCTCGAACTGCACGGTGCCGATATCCCGCAGGGCCAGGCGCACCAACGGCCCCGCGTCGGGCGCAAGCACCACGCCCTGGTCGCGACAGAACAAGGCGATCGCCTCTTCACACAGATCCATTTCTCTCCTCCGCGACGTCGCGCAGCGACGTCTCCTCGTCATCGACCGCTTGGTCCATCGCCATCTGGCAGACCGACACCAGGTTGTCGCGCTGCTCTTCGTCACTGAATACCTGCAAGGGCAACAGCCGGATGATGCGCTTGAGCTCCCGCAGGCAGTAGATGCTCAGCACCGGGTCGGTGATTTCCATCGCCACCAGCAACTGCTGGATGTCGTGGACACTGACCCAACGTTTGTCGATCAGCGTCAGCAAATCGCCGATCAAATCAGAAGATTCGTACGCCACTGCCGCCCTCCCCGTCTTCATCGTTGTCATCCTCGCGCGCCTGCTCATCGTGCTCATCACGACTGTGGCGCTTGTGCTTGTTTCGTTTGCGCTTGCGGTTCAGCACCCGCTCAAAGAACTGCTCGACGTCTTCCTCCAGTTTCTTGAGGATCTGCACCAGCTTCATGTCACCGATGACCAGCTGCAGCTTGTCGTTGTCACGCCCCCCTTGCAGGCCCATCAGGTGGGCCGCCAGGCCCTTGACCAGGAATTTCGACACCTCGTCGACCCTGGCGTCGCCGAACCGGCCGCGCAGTTCGCCCCAGGCATGGGCCAGGCCGCGGTAGCCGGTCACGAAGTCGCGATAGACATTGCGCAACTCGCCCACCTCGCCCGCGCCCTGCTCGGCGGCCTGGGCGGCGAGCGGGCCGATCTCGAGGCCCAGCGCGATGGCCCGTCCGTGTTTCTGCTCCATCTGCGCCAGGGCGTTGTCAAGCAGCTTGAGCAACGCCTCGCTGCCGGGGCCCTTGGCCAGTTCGGCCCGGGCATGGGCCAGGGCCAGGTACTGGTGGCAGACCTCTGAGGACAGCCCTTTCAGGTGCGCGGCCAACTCACGCGCCGTGAGGGTGGGGTGCTGGCGCAACTGCGCCACCAGCGCGTCGAGGGCGCGACGCTGAATGTCCGGCACCTGCTTGAGCATGCCGGGCGATTCGCTGCCGGCACGCGCGCCATGGCGACGCGTATCGGTGATCCGGTTGCGGGCGTTCAATCGCGCATTGACCAATGACGAGAACATCATGGTCAGTTCTTCCGACACACTGGCTTCCTGCCCCATGGGGACAGGCCGCGCGACCTGGGCGACGAGCTGGCGCAGCTGGCTGGTGCTGGTGCTGCTCCCTTCGTCCCAGTCGAGGGCTTCCGGCTCTTTCAACGAACCGATGTAGTTGATGGGGGTGGCCACGCCTACCTCACAGGAATCACGGAATGACGGCCATCTTAGAAAAGCCTTCCTGTTCACGCTGACAGCATCGGTCGCTTCTTTTTAGCCTGGCGCACGCGCCGCGCGCCCACGCCCGAAAAACTAAAAACATGCGACCCAGGGTGAAATCCCCGGGGCGGCCGCCTCCCTAGAATGGCGCCCCATATCCATCACCACAGCCTGCCCATGCATCCTTCCCTGCGCCAGATCCCCCAGAACCTGCTCGACACCGTCAACCAGGCCCGCCTGATCCAGATCCGTGGCCGCGTGACCCAGGTCACTGGCACGCTGATCCGCGCGGTGGTGCCGGGCGTCCAGGTCGGCGAGCTGTGCCAGCTGCGCGCGCCGGACAACAGCCTGTCGCTGCTGGCCGAGGTGATCGGCTTCCAGCAGCACCAGGCGTTGCTGACCCCGCTGGGGGACATGTATGGCCTGTCGTCCAACACCGAGGTGAGCCCCACCGGCGGCATGCACCAGGTGGGCGTGGGCGATCACCTGCTGGGCAAGGTCCTCGACGGCCTGGGCAACCCGCTCGATGGCAGCGCCGCCGGGGTGCCGGCCGCCTGGTACCCGGTGTACCGCGACGCCCCCGACCCGATGAGCCGCAAGCTCATCGAGCAACCCATGAGCCTGGGCATCCGCTGCATCGACGGCCTGCTGACCTGCGGCGAGGGCCAGCGCATGGGGATCTTCGCCGCCGCTGGCGGCGGCAAGAGCACCCTGCTGGCCTCGCTGATGCGCAACGCCCAGGCCGACGTCATCGTGCTGGCCCTGGTGGGCGAGCGCGGCCGGGAAGTGCGCGAGTTCATCCACTCGGACCTGGGCGAAGAAGGCTTGCGCCGCGCGGTGCTGGTGGTGGCGACGTCCGACCGGCCGGCCATGGAGCGCGCCAAGGCAGGCTTCGTCGCCACCACCATCGCCGAATACTTTCGCGACCAGGGCAAGCGCGTGCTGCTGCTGATGGACTCGGTGACCCGCTTTGCCCGGGCGCAACGGGAAATCGGCCTGGCCGCGGGCGAACCACCGACCCGGCGCGGCTTCCCGCCCTCGGTGTTCGCCCAGCTGCCACGTTTGATGGAGCGCGCCGGGCAGTCCGACAAAGGCTCGATCACCGCGCTCTACACCGTGCTGGTGGAAGGCGACGACATGAGCGAGCCGATCGCCGAGGAAACCCGCTCGATCCTCGACGGCCACATCGTGCTGTCGCGGGAGCTGGGCGCCGCCAACCACTACCCGGCGATCGACGTGTTGCGCTCGGTCAGCCGGATCATGAACCAGATCGTCACCCCCGAGCACCGCAAGGCGGCCGGGCAACTGCGCGAATGGATGGCCAAGTACGAGGAAGTCGAGCTGCTGCTGAAGATCGGCGAGTACGAACAGGGCCAGGACGACGTGGCCGATACCGCCATCGCCAAGCGCGAGGATATCCGCACCTGGCTGCGCCAGGGCACCCACGAACACAGCCCCATGCCGCACAGCCTCGAACAGCTCGGCGACATCACGCAGGTCGACCTATGCCCCTGAGCACACTGGTCCGCATCAAGCGCCTGAGGTTGCAGCAGGCCGAACGCGAGACGCTGCGCCAGCAGGCACGCCTGCAGGCCGCGCAAACCGCCAAGGACCAGGCGATCACCGCGCACCACGACTACCACGCCTGGCGCCTGGACGAAGAGCGACGCCTGTTCGACGAGCATCAGGGGCAAATGACCCAGCGCCGGGTACTGGAGCGCTGGCGGCATGAAGTCAGCCTGCTGCGCGAGCGCGAGGCGCAGCTGCAAGAGCAGGTCGTGGAGAAGGAACAGGCGCTGCGGCGTCAACGCGAAGCGCTGGAGACGGCCAGGAAGGCCTTCGCCAAGGCCCAGCAGCAGTTGGACAAGTTCCTCCAGCTGCAGGTCCGCGCCCTGAAGGAAGCGAACCAGCTGCAGGAACTCAAGGAAGAACTGGAAATGGACGAACACCACCGACGAGATGCCGAAACCGCATGAAGACCCCACCGTTGCACCCAACGCCAGACATGCCGGCGCCGATCACCCGGCGCACGCCCACGGGCACGCAGCAGTCGCACTTCGAGCGCCTGCTCGACCGCGCGCCCCACGACGGCCGCGCCGCGCCCGAGCGTCAGGGCCACCTGCCAACGGGCAAGGCGAACACGCGGCGGGATGGCGCGCGCGCCGAATCGAGCCATGACGCTCGCCAGCCGCAGCCCATGCGCGAGCCTCCCGTCAGCCCGCGCAAGGCCACTGACCAGCCGGACACGCGCCCCCTCGGCGATGAGAAAAAGGCACAGGACGAACCGCGCCAGCCCATGCCCGAGCTTCCCGCCAACTCCCGCAAGGCCGATGGCAAGCCAGGCACGCGGGCCGGCGACGATGACAAAAAGGCACAGGACGAGGCGAGCCAACCACTGCGTCAGCCGCTCGTGACCGAGCAGCCGCAGGCGGGCACGCCGCCCTTGGCGCCGACCGATGTCGTCCAGCCGACTGTGGGGCAAGGCCCGGCCACGCCCCACTCGCCCCGCGACCAGGTCAATGCCCGACCGCGCCAGGCACCCAGCGGCCGCACCAACGAAACCACCGTCAAGACTGAACGGCCCGTGGCGCTGGAGCCTGCGCACGAACACGGCGAAGCGATGGCCAAGGTTATCGCCTCGGTATCCCCCGAGCACAAGCCCCAGGCCGAGCCCTCCCCGCTCCGCCACGCGCCCCGTTTACCGCCGCTGCGCCGGGAATCGCGCCAGGTCACAGTGGCCCCCGAGGGCCCCGCGCCAACCGGCGAAAAGCGCCCGCCAGCCAACACCGCACCAGCGCCTCGCGACATGGACCACGGCGCGGCCTCCGACAAGGCCCCTGCGCGCCGCCACGATCAGGAGCAACCGCTCACCTCGCCCACCCCGATTCAGCCATGGCCCGCGCCACCCGGTGACCGGGTGCTGCACAGCATGGCGGCGCAGTCCACCAGCCCTGCGCTGGCCCAGGACCTCCAGGCCCTGGTGGAGCGCCTGCAGTTGCAACTGCAGACCGGCAAGACCCATACCGGCGACACCGCCCTGCTGCGCGCGCAGCTGCCGCACCTGGGCACCGTGGAAGTGCGCCTGACCCACGCCGGCCACACCCTGCAAGTCGAGATCCATGCCTCGCCCGGCAGCCTGCAGCAACTGCAGACGGCCCGCGGCGAGCTGCTCGAGCGCTTGCAGCGGCTCGACCCGAGCCAACCCTTGAGCCTTTCGTTCGCCAACGACAGCGGCGGCGACCAGCGCTCGCGCAACCAGCGCCATGTACACGATGAGTGGCAGCCCGAACAGTGAACCCCATGAATACACCTGATTTCCCCAAGGCCTTCCGGCTGGAAATGGCCCTGCAGCGCCTGCTCGGCCAACGCCAACGCCACTACCGCAGTGACGAGGGCCAGCTGTCCCTGGCTGTATCCCAGGCCCCCGACGACCTGGACCTGGCGCTGCTGGTCGACTGGCACGGCATTCCCGCCCGCCTGCTGTGCCGCCGCCAGCGCCTGGCGCAGTGGCTGTCCCCGCAACTGCAGGAGGCCGACCTGGCCAGCCTGCCGGCGACCTTGCAGCTGTCGCTGGTGCAACGCGAGGCGAAGAAAGTCCCCGGGCTGCTGTGCAAGGGCATCGCGCCCCTCGACGAGCCGGCGCCGGCGCCCTACCTGCAACTGACCCTGCACAGCGCCGGCGAGCAATTGCCCTGCTGGGTCGATGGCGACACCCAGCGCCTGCTCGAGCACCTGCCCGCCCGGCCGCTGCACGAGCGCCTGAAGCTCCCGCTGCAACTTTCGCTGCAGTGGCGCCCGCTGCAACTGGACCTGGCCACGCTGCGCACGCTGGTCGCCGGCGACGTGCTGTTGCTGGCGCCCGGCGCGACCGGCGCGCCACACCTGCAAGGCATGCTCGCCGGCCGCCCCTGGGCCGACCTGCTGCTCGACGACAACCAACTGGAAATCACCCACATGCACGACACCACCTACGAACACACCGACGACGCCAACGACGACGCCGAGCTGGGCAGCCTGGAACAACTGCCCGTGCAGATCTGCTTCGAAGTCGGCCGGCAGACACTCGACCTGCACACCCTGTCGACCCTGCAACCGGGTTCGCTGATCGACCTGGACAGCCCGCTCGACGCCCAGGTGCGCATCCTCGCCAACCAGCGCCAGATCGGCAGCGGCCTGCTGGTGCAGATCGAAGACCGCCTGGGTGTGCGCGTGACCCGCCTGCTGCAGGATGGCCCGGCATGATCAAGCTGCCTGACGAACTCGACCTGATCGTCTGCCTGGCGCTGCTCGCGCTGGTGCCGTTCATCGCGGTCATGACCACCTCGTTCCTGAAGATGACCGTGGTCTTCTCGCTGCTGCGCAACGCCCTCGGCGTCCAGCAGATTCCGCCCAACATGGCCATGTACGGCCTGGCGATCATCCTCAGCATCTATGTCATGGCGCCCACCGGCATGGCCACTTACGAGTACCTGCAGCAGCACCAGCCGACCCTCAGCGACAGCCAGTCGGTGGCGCAGTTCCTCGACCAGGGCCTGCAACCGTTTCGCGACTTCCTCAAGTCGCAGGTCGACGACCGCGAACGCGCTTTCTTCCTCGACAGCACGCGTCAGCTCTGGCCCAAGCGCTATGCCGACCAGGTCGACGCCGACAGCCTGCTGATCCTGCTGCCGGCGTTCACCGTCAGCGAGCTGACCCGCGCCTTCGAGATCGGCTTCCTGATCTACCTGCCCTTCATCGCCATCGACCTGATCATTTCCAACATCCTGCTGGCCATGGGCATGATGATGGTGTCGCCGGTGACCATCTCGCTGCCGTTCAAGCTGCTGCTGTTCGTGTTGCTCGATGGCTGGGGCCGCCTCACCCATGGCCTGGTGCTGAGCTACGGAGGCTGAGATGAACAACGCCGACGTGCTGCATTTCGCCTCCCAGTCGCTGTGGCTGGTGCTGATCCTGTCGATGCCCACGGTGCTCATGGCCGCGGCGGTGGGCACCCTGGTGTCGCTGGTCCAGGCATTGACGCAGATCCAGGAGCAGACCCTGGGCTTCGTCGCCAAGCTGGTCGCGGTGATCATCACCCTGTT
The DNA here is from genome assembly GCF_023757525.1 of Pseudomonas sp. MWU13-3659. NCBI lineage: Bacteria > Pseudomonadati > Pseudomonadota > Gammaproteobacteria > Pseudomonadales > Pseudomonadaceae > Pseudomonas > Pseudomonas sp. MWU13-3659. The sequence goes on from NZ_JAMSHW010000014.1 coordinate 115,373, forward strand.
CGTCACCGCCGGCTGGATGGGCAACGAACTGTACAGCTATGCCGACCTCATCCTGAACAAGGTGCCGTTGGTACGATGAACATCCATGACTTCGAACAGACCATGCTGGCCTACACCTTGATCCTGCCGCGCCTGTTCGCCTGCTTCATCGTGCTGCCGATCCTCGGCAAACAGGTGCTGGGCGGCACCCTGGTGCGCAACGGGGTGGCCTGCTCCCTGGCGCTGTTCATCTACCCATGCGTGGCCGACACCCTGCCCTCGGGCATCGAAGGGCTCGAACTGGCCGTGCTGATCGGCAAGGAAATCCTGATCGGTGTGCTGGTGGGCTTCGTGGTGAGCATTCCGTTCTGGGCCATCGAGGCCACCGGTTTCATCATCGACAACCAGCGCGGTGCGTCGATGGCCTCCACCCTCAACCCGCTGCTGGCCAGCCAGACCAGCCCCACGGGAGTGTTGCTGACACAGACGCTGATCACCCTGTTCTTCTCCGGCGGCGCGTTCCTGGCGATGCTCGGCGCCCTGTTCACCAGCTATGCCAACTGGCCGATCGCCACGTTCTACCCCCATGTCGGCAGCCAGTGGGCCGGGTTCTTCCTTGGCCAGTTCACCCATATGCTGGCGCTGTGCCTGGTGTTCGCCGCGCCGCTGCTGGTGGCGATGTTCCTGGCCGAGTTCGGCCTGGCGTTGGTCAGCCGCTTCGCCCCGTCGCTGAACGTGTTCATCCTCTCCATGCCGATCAAGAGCCTGGTCTCGAGCCTGATCCTGGTGCCATACCTGTACCTGCTGATGAACATGGCCCACGACAGCGTGCTGCTGGCGCTGGACCCGGTGCGCCTTCTCGGCCCGGTGCTGGAGCAACCATGAGCGCGGAAAAGACCGAACAACCCACACCCAAGAAACTGCGCGATGCCCGCAAGAAAGGCCAGGTGGCCAAGAGCAAGGAGGTGGTGTCCACCGCGCTGATCCTCAGCCTGGTGGCAGTGATCGGCGGGTTTTCCGACTACTTCCTCAGGCACCTCGGCGCGCTGATGCTGCTGCCCGAGTCGGTCACCCACCTGCCGTTCCGCCAGGCCATGGACCTGCTGCTCGAGCAGATGCTGCACGAGCTGCTGTGGCTGACCCTGCCGTTCCTGGTGACCGCGGTCGTGGCCGTGGTGCTCAGCCACCTGGTGCAGATCGGCTTCCTGTTCAGCGGCGAGTCGATCAAGCTGGACATCAAGAAGATCAACCCTGTGGAAGGGGCCAAGAAGATCTTCTCGGTCAAGAACCTGCTCGAGTTTCTCAAGTCGATGATCAAGGTGGCGCTGCTGGCCACGCTGGTGGTCGCCCTGCTCAGCGCCAACCTGCGCAACCTGTTGCAGATGCCGACCTGTGGCCTGGGCTGCATCCTGCCGATGCTCGGGGTGATGCTCAAGCACCTGATGCTGGTGTGCGCCATTGGTTTCATCGTGATCTCGGTGGCCGACTATGGCCTGGAGCGCTGGCAGCACCGCAAGCAATTGCGCATGAGCAAGGATGAGGTCAAGCGCGAGCACAAGGAAATGGAAGGCTCGCCGGAAATCAAGCACGAGCGCCGCAGGTTCCACCGCGAACTGCAGAGCGGCTCGATGCGCGAGGACGTCAAGCGCTCCTCGGTGATCGTCACCAACCCCACCCATATCGCCGTGGGCCTGCGCTACCAGCCGGGGGAAACGCCGTTGCCGTTGGTCACGCTGATGTACACCGAGGAACAGGCGCTGATGATCCGCAAGATCGCAGCCGAAGAGGGCGTGCCGGTGCTCGAGCGCGTGCCTTTGGCACGGGCGCTGTACGCCGACGGTTTGGTGGACCAGTACATTCCCGGCGAGCTGATCCAGCCAGTGGCGGAGGTCATTCGTTGGTTGCAGGCGCAGGGAAGCCCCCAATGAACCAAGGCTGCGACCGGCGCACCCCCGCCTGAGGCCATGCCCGGCGTTGCACGCCGGGCATGGTGTCGACGGTCGCCGCGACCGTCGGCGTCAATCGTCCTGAAGCGGCACGCTGAAACGCTCGCCAAGCACCGTGCGAAGTTTCTGGATGTCCTTCTGGCCTGGGCACATAAGCCCGATCACATCGCGAATCGGGTGATCGGTCAGCTCCAGGTCATGGACCGATCCCCCTTCCTTCAGCGCCACTGGGCCGAGCTTGTTCAAAGGTTTCAAGGCGTCGAGGGGCTCGAACGCTAGCAGAAACATCGCACAGTGCCTGTCATCCATACTGAAAAAAATCGGCAACTGTTCCATAAAACGTTTTGAACTTTTCACTATCGCAGACGCTCGACACTTGCAGCTGTGCACGTGCGCTCGACAACCACATTGCGCCTTGATTCATTTCCCAGGAAGCCCGGTGGTGCTTGGTTTTTTTACGCTTGGCGCACTTGCAACCACGGTGGCGGAGACCTCTTCCTGCCGCGACTGACGTGCGCGGATTTGCTGGATATCCTTCAGCCTGTCGCCCAGGAAAGGCTCCAGCGAAACAGCGTTCGAATAGCGGGGCGCCATAGGCAACAGCTCGACGATGGCGTCGAAGGTCCGGCCACTGATCTTGAAGTTTCGTGGTTCAGGCCACTCCCTCAAGCGCACCTCGTAAGGGTGATCGGCCTGGCTATCTGCGCAGTTGACCAATGTGTGGTACAGCGCCGCTCGCAACTCCATCAACTGACACCCGGTAAAACCATTCAGGTCCAGACATTCCAGGCAAGACGCCGTTTCGAAGCGCATGTAATCGGTGTGTAACATGTCGAGCCTTGCCTGCGCCAGTTCGCTCCGGGGCGAGGGACACTGCGTAGCCTCCTTCAACTGAAGCACTGCCGACGCAGGGATAGCGATCGCCTGTTGCGAACTGATCGGAAAGGTGAAACAGACCCGCCCGTCAATCGATTCGAGCTTGATAGCCTGAAACTCATCAGCCCGGAACCGATCGAGCAATCGCATGATGGCCCCCTCCAGCTCAAGCAGGCTTTGCGCCGAGTGATCCGGCAAGGCGGCCAGGACGCTTACCATGAGCATGTCGCGAATGAATGGCTGCTGATCAGCATGGCGCTGCATGAGGGTGATCACATTCTGACAGTCGCGTTGAGTGGCGGCCTGTTTGACATGCCTTTGCAACGCCTCGATGGCCTGGGCTTCACCGTCGGGTCGCGCCTGCTTGTAACACTCGAGCGCGCGACCAAACGGATCGGGGGATGCCATTGAAGTCGGATAGGCAGCAGGTACACTGCGGGTGGATTGAAGCGATACAGGCATGGAAATGCACTCTGTGACAAGGAGTCGTTACCCTGCCTGCGGCTCAGCGTTTCGAATACCAATGGTTGTCGTTAAACATTGATTTATAGTCAGGGCCATCCCTCGCCTGCGGAAACAGCGGTACTTGCCGGGTTTGTCGCACTGTCCTGGTCCATCGCGATGCAGGCACCGTCGTGTACGACACTCACTACACGGGTGATCGCGGCTAACGTCGCTCCTACGCAGGGCACGCCCAATCGATCCCACTGGTTTGTCGTTCATGCCGGTTTCGCTGTCGCCTATAGGAGCGGCTTCAGCCGCGATGCAGCCACCATGGTGGTGCGGGACCTGCTTCGCCGGCCGGCTCCCAGGGTATTGTTGCGGGGCACTGGTTCGTCGCAGTGCGATGACGGCCCTTGGTCAATCTTGACGCAGGCCGGGGCTGTCAGCCAGCACGCCCACAAAAAGGCCCCGGCAGGCACCCGCCGAACGAACTCGCGAATGCCTGCCGAGACCTTCAGGCGCAAGCGCCCACCAGGCACGGCCTCTTGCACCAGTGGGCGAGGTACCAGCCCGTTACTGGGTGGTTTCAGCCAATTTTTCCTTCCACTCGCGCATGGCCTGGAGCAGGCCGGAGCGATCAGGGTGGTTCGACTGGTAATGCTCGGACAAGTGCTGCACGGCCTCTTTGAGCTGGTCAACATCGGTCAGGCTCATCAATGTCGTGAACGACGTGCTCAACAGCGCCTTGTTCGCGGGGGACTGAGCGGATTTCAACAAGGAAGGAAGGACGACGGTACGCGCAATGAGCCTGGCGGTATCACGGACCTGAACTTCTTTCTCCATCTTCAACGCACCAAGCATTACCTCAGACTTCTGCCCCGTCGCAGTCGACTGATTCTTCAGCCAAGCCAACCGCCCCCCGCCCTGCAGCAATTGCTTGGCCAGCCACGCGCGGCGTGCAGCACATCCGTCCACCACGGCATCCAGATCGAACGTACCCGACGCTTCGCCCCGCGTCGCGCCGTCCAGCTTTTCCAATAGCGCCTTCGCCTTGTCCCGGAAATCCTTGATGCCCTGTGCGATATCGGGAGCCGATTCATACACCTCTTCGAACAGGCCATCGTCCAGGGCCAAGAGCGTCTCGTCGATCGTGGCATATTGGAACACTTCCCGCTCACACGCATGATTGTCCACATGCCGCTCGACTGCCTTTTGCAACTGGGCTTGCATGAAGTTCCTCAGCACCTCCGGCTTGTCGAAGTTCAGCGTGCCACTGATCGCGCCAGCGAAGTGATCGAAAGGGGTCTTTGTAATCATTTCCACTTTATACCGGCTCAGCGACTTGAGCTGTTCCTGCAAGAAGATCCACTGTGCAGTGATAGGTACGCCACTGAAGCTATCCAGTGGGCCAAGTCGCTGTTGGTCGAGGGCCGGCTGGCGGAAGTTCTCCTGTTGGAACCTCAGGATCAGCGGCTCGCTGGCCCAGGGGCACGCCGGGTCCTGGGGCTGCAGATACTGCTCCGGCACCGGGATGTTGCACATCAGGCCACCGTCCTGGAACTGGGTGACCTGATTGTCGTATAGCAAGGGCACCCTCTTGAACAATGCGGGAAACGCGCCCGAGATATGCGCCGCCAATGCAATGTTCATGTCGGGGAAGTTTTCATTGTCGAACATCACCAGCTTCGGCCCATCCTTGAGCATGGCCGTACCGGTCACGCTCAGTGTCTTCACGCTCTTCACCACGCGACTGACCACAGCCAGGTCATTGAACGTCACATACGCGCCCGCTTGGGACAACCGCTTGTACACCTCGCCCACACCTGGTTTGTCCCGTGCGCCTGGGCACTCCTCGATCCGCTTGAGCAACGCATTCTTTGCCTCTTTCTCGAGCGTTTCCTGTAGCCCATGTGCGTTGCTCTGCAAATGCGTGAGCAGTCTTACGAACTGCTTGATCGACTTGGGAGCCAGTTCCGGCAGCACCTTTTGCAGGTAACGTTTTACCTTGCTCTTGCTGTCCAACAGCGACATGAGGTCCATGCTGCCCATGAGCGTCGAGAACGCCTCTGACGTCATCCCCGAAGCGACCAGCACGCCAGTGATTGCGCCTGCCGACGCACCATGGACCCGCTCGATGCCCTCCAGGGTGCCTTTGTCTTGCAAGGCTTTGAGCATTCCGGGATAGATATCGCCCTTTGCCCCACCGCCACTGCACACCAGATCCAAGATGGGAGCACGATCGAGAGTCAACTCGAGACTACCATCCGCCAACTGGTACACGCAGATCCGGCGCGCCCCGACGCCATTCACTAGCAATTTTCTCTGCATCTCGGGCTGTGGGGCCGGGGTGACCGGTGAAGTATCGGACTTGCCGCTGGACTGGACCCAGTTCAACGTGCCTGGCTCGTTATCTACATGAACGTCAGATTGATTGTCGCGATTGAGGGGTTCAATACTGAAAGGTGCAGGGCAGTGCCTGATCTGTGCTGTCATTGGTAACTCCTACTGAATGGAAAATGCCTCGACGTCAGGCGAACGCTGAAACCGGGCCAATGTCCCTGTGCGGGACAACGGGTTGCAGTTGGGGCTGGAGGAACGCCTGGTGCTCGCACAACATCGCCAACTGCTGGTCGTAGTGCTCGAAGTCCGCGCCGGCATCCACCAACGTGGTGTACAGGACGAGCGAGCCAGCCTGGTCGACGGTCACCCGTATCGTTCCTTGAGGGCTGTTGATGCCCAGCAGCAGCAGCAATGTGCCCAAGGGCAAATCCCCCCGCAGTCGCCCCAGCTCGAAAGCCAGCACCCAGTCATCGCCTTGGCGTTCCACATGCAGTTCGGGGTAGCCGGGCAGCAATTTGCGATAGACGTCATGCCCTCTGTATAGACGACAAGACTGCCATCGAGACAGCCATTCTTTGATCATGATTTTTCTCCTGGAATACAGCCCTGTCGCCTTCCGGCGGGTCCCGTTCTTCGGGGGCCAACGGCTGGAAGTGTCGGGTATTGAACAGGCTGGGCGCAGGTAGCCACTATCCGAGGCCGTCGCACTTTTTTAGATGCTGTAGCGGGGAACACGTCGGTGACGCGCCGAACCAGGCAGCAGCGGCCTTGGCGGCGAACACCGGCGAAGCCGCTGCCATCCATCGCGCCGCCGGCTTCGCGGCTGAAGCCGCTCCTACAGATGACGCGCGGGCGATTGCAAGCCAGGGGCAGGGCTAGATGACGATGCCGCGCAGCAGCAGGGGGCGGCTTGGTCGCGTGCCCCCGGTGAACAGGCCGTCGTCGGCGCTTTGCATGCGCTTGACCTGGTTCAGCAACTCCTGCTCGGCTTGGCGGTTGAGGCTGGGCTCACCGTGCTGGAAGAGCGTTCGCGAGACATGCGGGTCAGGCACCTGCAAGCGTGCCCAGAGCGCCTCGAGCAATTGGTCGCGCTCGATATCGTCACGGATGGCCTGCTCGGCCCTGGCCAGGATATCTTCGTCCGAAGGCCGCGGCTTGCTCATGCCGGGCCCTGCGCCGCGGTGAAGTAGCGGCTGTTGATGGGCATCAACTGCTGCGGCGTCTTGCCCTGGCGCAGCTTGCCGGCGAGCAGTTCGGGTTGTGGCCGGGCATCCACCAACTGCACATCCACCCCCTGGCCGTGGGCGCATTCGACTTCTGCGGCCGCCACCTGCCCACCGCCGAACACCCACACCTCGCCGCGGCCCGACTGCGCGGGGTAAGGCGTGTAGGAGTAGGCGCCGGTGGCGTCGCGCACTTCCCAGGTGCCGCCGGGGTCAGGCACGACCACCAGCGCGTCGGCGCAGGCCGGCGACAGGGACTGCGGGCATTCACGGCGCACCTGCTCGGAGACGACTCCGACACACAGCACTTCGCGGTAGAGGGGGTCGTTCGCGACCACCTCGTAGAGCATGCCGATGCCTTCGGTGGTGCCGCCGATGATCATCGCCACGCCCTCCTGGCCGTGGTCGCGCAAGGCCGCATCCAGCACCTGCCGGGCACGCGCGCAGACGTGGCCGGGGTGCTCGTACCCCAGGCCGGAGAAACCGATGAACACCACGGCGTGGCGCTGCCCAAGCAGCGCGTCGATCTGCGCGGTGACCTCGTCGGCGGGCATCGGTGACGGTTGTGGATGGGCCGTCAGCCGTCGTTCGCGAACCACGGCGGTGGCGCCGTGGTCGTCGGTCGGTGCCGGTGCCGGTGCCGGTACATGCAACGCATTGATCGGGTTCATCCTGCCCTCCTCGATACGGGCTGCGCCGCCGGGCGAACGCCCGAGCGCCCCGACGCATCCCCCTCTTCGCCAGCGCGCTCCCGCGCCTTGCCCCGGGCAACCGCCTCGCGTTGCTCCAGCATCTGCCGCAACAGTGAAAATGCCACGCCCATCCTGACTCTCCCGCCTCATGAATAAAGACATCCATCGTGGCGCAGCGGGCTTGTTGCTTACGATCAATCACAGTCCGGAAATTGTCGATTTTCGTCGGTCGATCGACAACCCGGTCGGAAAACGTGCCTCACCTGTTTTCGCCTTGCCTGATCGCCGCCCGGCGGCTTTGCGTACACGCCCTGACGATCAACTCAAACGGGTATCCATTGCTGTGCAGGCTTATTACGATCAGCGGCATCGTTAAGGGCATCCAGGCAATCCGACGCACTCGCGAAGCGATAGAAGAATTGGACGGTGCAAGGCGAACAGTCGGTGATCTTGCCCTCCTTGTTCAACGTCACGGTAAAGTCGCTGCTCGCGTAGCTGACGCTCGGATCAAGGGCTCGCGCATGCCCAAAATAGCCAGGTTTGTCGCGGGTTTGTGAAAACCTGATAGTCGCCCCGCTCTCTGTTGCCACAACCTCATAGTTAATTAAAAAGCTACCGACAGGCACCCCGAAGATCGGGCCATTTGGACCCGTCGTGCCCTTATTGATCACTGCCGTCCCGGGCCCCATGCAGCTCTGGTTGAGCATCCTGAACACTGCTTTGTGTAGGGCCTCGTCCGGCAGGTATTCACGTATGCTGCTCTTCACATGGTCAATGTATTGATTTTTCGCTTCTTCCAGGTCGAGCGTACCCTTCGGGCCTTCGTAGCGGAAAAATCCCCCCCCGAGCGTCACCTTAGCGCGTGGCAGATCAACATCCGTTAGCGTCTCCCACTTGTCCTGGTACTCGGGCCCCTGTTGACACTCCATTAATTCTATAAATTCCTTACCAAAACTTTCTACACACTCTTTCCGTTCAAACTCGCAGTGGAGATCATGCTCCCACAAGACGATCCCCTGCACCTCCATCGACAAGTGATATGTGCTTTTATCCTCGTTTGGGTGAACGATAAAAATATCCTTGCCATCCTCTCCAATTAACGCCTTCAGGTCAAAGAAGGCATTTATCCTCTCGAGTTGGGACCAGTCATGAACCATCTTACGCAGATGCGCCTCGGCTGTCTCGACCTTAGTTTTGCTGGACAAATCGATGTTGCCACCCGACAGTAATTCGAGCCAACTCTTCAAGGATGGGTCCTGCTGCCATACCTCTTGACCGTCCACCTGCAATGACAACCAAAGCTCGCCACTTATCGGGTGCTTGCCAGAGCTGAATTGATGCTGGCAACCCTCTCCGGCCAATCCCTGCAGGGCGAAGAAGGCCTGCGTCCTGGCCCGCTCGGAATCACCGTGGATCATCCTGTCCAGATACACCCTGGCCTGCCCCGCAAGCGTCGGGCAAAACCAATTGACGATGCGGTTCCACAGCGCGTCGAGCCGCCCCTGGGAACTTACCCGGTCGAAGTCCATTCGGCTAACGGAGTAGTGGCTGCTTACACTGTGCGCAGAAGATTCAATAGTCACCTGTGTTTTCCTTTGTCGAATGGAACAATCGACGGTTTCACCGCCACGGGCACCGAACGACCATCGCTAAAAGGCTTGCTGCTTCAAGGATTCATCAGCCACCGCCACGGCACCGGCTACACCCGCCGCAAGCCCCTGAAGATAAGCCTCGTGGTTGCTGAAGCAATATTGGGCATCACGTATGAGAGGCGAGCACTTGATGATCTTGCCATCCTGGCTCACATGAACGGAAAACGTGGCATGTGTGAAACTTTCAGAAGCGACGGTGTCGGCGACTCCATTGACGTTCGGCAGATAGCAGTGCGGAATGTTTTCCACATCGATACTGAAGGTCAAGACCGCATCCTCGCCTACTTTGTTGACAGCGTATTGGGTCGTCAACGAATGAGTGGGGGTCGTCATGATCGCCCCATGCTCACCGTGCATCGTTGTTTCGGCAAACATTTTACTGGCGGGCACGAGGCTCGACTGATTCAACAGCATGACCACCTGTTCATACTGCGAGCCGGACCCAAACAGATTTTCGAGGCGCGCCTCTATCGTCGTGCAGTGTTCACCGCCATCGCCAGTACAGGCGAACCGATCACCTTGGATATCCAAGGTACTCCGCACCCAGTCTTTATGAGATTGGCCCCGTATGTCGCTGAACTTTTTGCTCCCGAGGTATTCATCCGTTTCCTTGATAAACTCGCCCGCAAAATCTAGCGCCTCCTGCTTCACCCCTACCACACAGTTGAAGTCAAGCGTCCACACGGCGTCTCCTTCGATCTTTATTGACAACCTCCCCATGCCATCGCACTCGCCCCTGCCAATGACGAAGTTATCCCGCCACCCTTCCCCTACCATGTCCCGCCGATAGAAGAAGGCGTTGAACTTGTCTCGCTCCGACTCACTGTGAAAGAGCGTGTATAACTGCAATTTGGCCTCGCTCGCGGTTGTCTGGCAGAACCAGTGAGCGATGCAGTCCCACAAATGGCCCAACACATTACGATGACTCGCTTTTTCGATGCTATCCAGAGGCGAACTTTGGGCATTGCTCGGGCCTGAAAGGAAAGCTGGAATAGACATGTCGTTACCTCTTTTGAATGAAGAACCCGGCGACAGCTTTACCTAACCATTGCAGCATGACTATCACTGGAAGGCTTACCGTTCCAAGGATTCGTCAGCCACCTCCACGGCCCTGTGCTCCTCGTGGCGCCTTTGCAGCAACGCCGTCTCCAGCGCCGCCAATTGCCCATCGACGCTGGCATCGATGATGCCGATCTCGGTCTCGAGGATGCAGCCGCCCTGGTCGAGCCGCGCATCGGCCACCACCTCGATGTAACCGACCTCGGGGAACTCCTTGAGCACGCCGTAGATGCGCTCGCGCACTTCGGCCACCTGCTCGGGCTGCACGTGCAGGATCACGTTCTTCTGGTTGCTCACCAACGACAGCGCCTCGCGGGTGGCGGCCAGGGTCAGGTCGCTGCTGGGGTACTCGCCCAGCACCTTGCGCACCGCCTGCAGCACCACTTCGCTCATGCGCTGGTCGACCTTGCGGTAATACTCGTCGCAGCGCAGGCGGGTCTCCTGGATCAGCGTGGCCTGCTCGGTGCCGGCCTGCTCCATGCCAGCTTCCCAGCCCAGCTGGCGGTGCTGCTCATGCACGCCCTCGGCCTGGGCCTCGATGTCCCGGGCGCGCTGGCGCGCGGCGTCGATCAGCTCGCGGGCGCTGAGGTAGGCTTCATAGTCGTTGCCACGCAGCACGAGCTGGTCCGGGTCCAGGGTCATCTGGCTGGCTTTCACTTCAATAAATGGAAACATGCAGGGCTTCTCTCCCTGGCCACTTTCAAGCACAACGTGCGGGCCAGTTTCAATTGTTCATCGTTCATCGACCACGCCGGCGGCGCTGGCGCGCTCGCCAGGCGCAGGGCCAGGCGGCGGGCGAAGCCTGCGGCGACGTCGCCGCAGGCAGCGAGCCAGAAGGCCAGCCCGCAGCCCAGCAGGTACCCCTCCAGTTCCCCGGGTGGCAACTCGCGCTGCCAGCCGGCTGGCCACTGGCCGATAATCAGCCGCCATTTCTCCAGGCAAAAACGATGGCCGTCCTCGCCCAGGGCACGCAGCACCCGCTCCAGGCTGGCCTGGTCCACCAGGCGCTGGATGGCCTGGCCATGCAGCAACCCGCCCAACGCCCCCAGCGTGGCCTCCAGCGCCGGCTGCTCGAACAGGCCGAGGCCGCCCATCTGCGCCGGGCTGTCGAAGCCCTCGCGCAACTCCAGCTCACCCAGCAGCCAGCCGTTGATGGTGCTGTCCTGGCGCCAGTGCGGCAACGCGTGGACCACCTGGCGCAGGGCCGCGGGCAAGTGCTCGGCATGCAGGTAGCGGGCAGGGCAATAGCGGAACTGGAAGAACGTCAACGGCAACTCCATGCTCACCTCCGCTGCCGCGACCAGAGGAACTGGGCCAGGTTGCTCAGCACCAGCAGCCCCAGCAACAGGCCGATGATCCCCAGCAGGCGCGGGCGCGACGCTTCGGCCACCTGGATCGACAGCAGCGTGTCGTAGCGCGTTGCCGGCAGCACCTGGCGGACCTCCGTCGAGGGCACCATGACCACGCTGATGCGGTCGTAGGCCAGCCCTTCGATGCTGTTGCTGAGCAACTGCTTCATCTGCGGGATGTACATCTCCAGCGGCGCGTCGGCGGCATGCTTGATGAAGATCGACGCCGAGGCCGGTGTCATCGTGGTGCGCAGGCTGTTGCGCGCCTCAGGCAGCACCACGTGCACCCTGGCCACCAGCACGCCGTCGATTTCCGACAGGGTGCGCGACAGTTCCTGCGACTTGACGTACGTCAGCCGCGCCTGCTCCTCCAATGGCGAGGAAATCAGGCTGTCCTTGGGGAACACGTCGTTGAGCGTGGAAAACGCTTCCCGCGGGTAGCCCTTGCGCTTGAGCGCCAGCACCGAACGGCCGATGTCCGACTCGGCCACCAGGATCTTCACCTTGCCATCCTTGTCCTGCTCCTTGACCGCCGAGATGCCTTCGGCGTCGAGCACCGCCAGCATTTCGTTGGCATCCCGCTGGCTGAGCCCCAGGTACAGCTCGACCTTGCAGCCGCCCAGGCACAGGACCAGCATGATCAGCGACAATCGCCATAATTTCTTCACAGGTCACCTATTGCGCTTTCATCAATGTTTCGATGTTCTGCGTGGTCCGCCCCACGGTCTTGGCGATCAGCTCCTCCTGGAGGTTGATGCGCGTCAGCGCCCACTGCAGCTGCATCAGTGTGGCCGGATCATCGGCGCCCTTGGCCAGGGCAGCCGTGATCGACTGCTTGGCCTCGGTAAACTGCTCCTTGATCTGGCCGACCTGGCGCAGCAGGCTCGTATCTTGCTCATGGACCGGCATCGGCGGACGCAGGAAGCGCTCGAACTCGCCCACCAGGTGCTGATCGGCGACGGGCGTGTTGAGCGACTCCAGACTTGCCTCGATGACCTCTTCAGCCGGGGCAATGCGACTCATGATTCGATCTCCAATTTGAACTTGTTGGTCAACAGGATCTGAACCATGCCATCGAGGGTGATCAAGCGCCCCAGCTCGATACGGATCAGATCGCGCAGATGCGCGTCTTCCTGCACGCCGTTGCTCTGCTGCCACACCGCTTGCAGGGCAGTTTTCTGGGCGCGATAACCCGGCACGCGCTCATGCATGAAGTCGCGAAACGCCTGGCGGTCGGCGCCGGGGTGCGCGAACCGCTCACGCAGCTCCCGGGTGAGCGACACCACGTCCACGGGTTCGACAGGCTGCACAGCAACCGCCTGCTCGAACGCGCTCACCGCGCCCGAGTCGGCATTGCGTCGCCCTACCGCCGGGCCGACCCGCGCCAGCGGGTCGGCCCCCTTCGTCGGCACCGGGTTCATTGCACGGTTCCCAGGCACATGCCGCGGGCGAATGCCACCAAGCCGGGGTCGTCGCTGAGCAGCATGCTGTCCAGGCGCCGATCCAGCGCGGCCATGCAACCGAGCCGACGCTCGCACAGCGCCAGCCACGGGCCCAGCGAAGGCCAGGGGGCCTTGTTGCCCTCGGCCAGGGCCTCGTCGCAACGCCCCAGGCCCATCAGGCTGCTGATACGGAGCATGGCGGCTGCCTCCTGGGTGGCCGGCTCCAGGGCCAACCAGCGGGCGATCAGCAACGCCTCGTCGTTGCAGTTGTGCTCGACGCCCAGCATGCCTACGCGCGCCAGCAGGTTTTCCAGGGTCATGTCCATGCTCATACCTTCTGCAGGATGGCGCTCATGACGCCCTTGAACGCTTGGGTGACTGTCGCGTTGATGTTGTAGACCACGGTCCATTTGTTGATCCGGTGCTGCAGGTCCGCCAGCTTCGAGGGGTCGTCGCCGCCGGCTTTCAAGGCATCGATCGCATCGCGGACGTTCTTGTTGGCGGTTTTGGCCTGGTCGACAAGGGTTTCAGCAACCTTGTCCATGGTGTTTACAGCTGAGCTGTCGACGAACGAGATTTCTGCCATTTCAGTAGCCTTCCATTGTGTCAAGAATAAGCATGGCCGCCGTCAGGGCCAGCCGTTTGGTTTGCAGTTTGGTGAATGCGTGGGGCGCCATCAGGGTCATCATCTCCCGGTCGCACCCCTTGAGCGCCTGTTCCAACGTGCCGCGTATCTGTTTGCGGTCCGCCAGCTCCTGGGTTTCTTGCCACAGCTCATCCATCATCGGACGGGCCCTCCTTCAAATTGATCCGATACTGTTGACCACCTTTGCTCAAGGTGATGGTTTGTGCGCTGATCGCCTGGATACGGATGCCCGAAGGCGTCACCCCTCCCACCGGATAGCGCTGGTTGTCGGTCAGCGTCACGTACGGCACACGGCCGACCGACACCGAGCGAATGGCGAAATCGAGCTTCGGCGCCGCCGGCGCCCGGCTCTGCTCGACCAGCTTCAGCGTGGGGCCGTTGCCGAACGCTTCGAGGAACTGGCGCTGCACCTCCAGGTAGCCACGCTGCTGGCGCTCGTCCAGCGTCCCCTGCAACACCAGGGTGTCGCCTTCGGCCCGCACCGCCAGCACATTGCCCAGCCCCTGCTCGTCGAGCAGCTTGCGCAGGCGCTCCTGCGGCACCACCTTGGCTTGCGCCTGCAGCTCGACACCCAGCAGCCCTGGCACATCGGCCTTGAGCAATGGCTCGAGCTGGCTCCAGCGCTCGGCGGGCTCGACTTCCTCGCCCACCAGGCGCAACCAACCCAGGCGCGGCCCATCGACGCTGTGCAACTGCGCATAGCCCAGGCGCCGCAGGATGAAATCGACGTCGTTGCGCAGGTCTTCCATGGTCCGCACCTCCAGGCGAAACACTGCGCCGCTGCCCTCGAGGTACTGCTGTACCTTCAGCCGCTGGTCGTTGCGCTGCAGGTAGCCGCCGACCACCAGGCCGGCGCCGTCGTCGGTGGCCGTCACCTGCAGCTCCGGCAGTTGCTGCGCCTGGAGAAACGCCTGCAGCAGCTTCTGCGGGCTTTCGACCACGCCTTCGCCCTGGCCGGCGGTCCACGGAATGAGCAGCCAGGCCAGCATCGCGACGATCGCCAGCAGGCCCGCAGCGATGCCCAGCCACGCCTTGAGGGGTGTCTGGCGCCGGGCGCCGGCCGCGTCGGCTGGCGCGGCATGCTCCGGCAACTGCTCGGGAAACAGCGCCTGCTCCGCACAGAATGCCCACAACAGCGGCCCGCAGCGTTGCGCGACAGCGGCCTGCAGGGCAGCGCCGGCCTCCACCGCCACGCCGCCCTGCAACGGCGGTTCGGCGCCGGTCCACTCGACCAGCCGTACCCCCTCGGCCTCGACCATCAGCACCAGGTGCACATCGCCGATACCAGGGTCCACCAGCACCAGGTCGGCCTGGGCCGGGTCGGCACCGATGACCACCCGGCCCTCGTCCAGGCGCGCCTCGGCACCTTTGTTCAAACCACTGTAGAAGCGAATCTTCCAGGCCATTTCAGCGGCTCTCTTTGCCGGCCACGCGCTCGTTCACTCGCCAGCCCTTTGCCCCCGCGGCGGTCGCGCAGGCACTCAACGAGCCCTCCTTGCCGGCCTGGCGCAGCATCCGCTGCACTTCCTGGGCCTGCGCCAGGGGCTGGCACTGGGCGGCGTTGAGCAGGCTGCCCAGCGACGGGCTCTTGTTGGACAGCTCGTCAACACCGAGCAGCCCGTCCATGTAGCCCTGGCGCCCGGTGATCGCGATGTCGTGACCCACGCCACGGTCGATCAGCCGCGGCTCGATCAGGAACAGCCGCACCGAACGACGCGAGCTGTTGGACTGGAAGCGGAACAGCGCCCCCAGGTAGGGAATGTCGCCCAGCAACGGCACCTTGCGCAGGCTCTCGTTGAGCTCGTCGCGGTAGATGCCACCGATCAGCAGGCTCTGGCCCAGGCTGACCCTGGCCAGGGTATCGACCACCGTGCGGTTGATCGTGGGGATACCGTCGGGCCCGGAACTGTTGGGTTTCTGGTTGCCGTCCTCGATATGCAGGCTCAGGCTGATCTCCGGCGTGTCGCCGCTCTGGATCACCCGCGGGGTCATCTTGAGCATGGTGCCGTAGGTGATCGCCTTGAGTTCCGCCACCCGCTCACCCATGACCTTGACGTAATAGGTTTCGCTGTGGTCGATCACCGCCAGGGTGTTTTCCTGGGTCAGCAGGGTCGGCCGCGAGGCCACCTGCGCGCGCCCTTCGCTTTGCAGCAGGGTCACCTTGGCCAGCAGGCTGTTCAGCCCGCGCTGGTCGACCAGGCTGCCGATGGCCTTGCTGTCCGACGCCCCGCCGGTGGTGCGGATATCGATCAGGCGGTTCTTGCCCAGGCCGATGCCGACCTGCCAGTCCACCCCCAGCTCCGCCAGGTTCTCGGCGTTGATGTCGACGATCGACAGCCCCACCTCGATGCGTGCCGAAGGCCGGTCCAGGGCGGCGATCAGGCGCTTGTACATCGGCATGCGCTCGGCGCTGTCACGCACGATGATGGCGTTGAGCGACGGCTCGGCCTGGACCACCGCGCGCCCCGTGAACGGCGGGCGCCCGGCCGGCTGGGCCTGGCCCTCCACGGCCACCACGTTGGCGTCGGAGAGCACCCGCGACAGGATCGTGGCCACCCCGGGCACCGCGACCTTCTGGTCGCGATAGTCGATCTGCCGGTCTTCGGCCACCGCGTACTTGAGCGGAATCACCTCGACGCTCAGGTTGCTGCCGGTGTCGTCGTTCAGCACGCTCTGCTGCTCGAGGGCCTGGGCGGTCTGCTCGACCATGTCCAGGTAGCGGGGCGGGCCGGAGACGTACACCAGCTGCCCTCCGGCACCGGCCTTCCAGGAGAACCGTGGCTCCCAGCCACCGCCGTCCTGCAGGGCGGCGCGCAGCTGCGGCTCGCGCACCTGGTTCAGGCGCACCAGGCGTGTCTGGATCTCGGTGGACTTGAACACGTACAGCACCGCGCCATCGTAGTACCAGGTGAGGTTGTACAGAGCGCTGACCAGCTTGAGGAATGACTCAGGATCCTGCAGGTCGAAGGAGCTGCCCACCTGGTCATTGACCTTGTCGCTGACCACCACGGAGCTCTGGTAGTTGGCGCCGAAATTGATCAGCACATCGCGCAGGCTTTCGCCTTGGGCCACATAGTGAAAAGGCTCGCGCGGCCAGTCCAGCGGCTCGCCGTGGGCCAGCGAACAGGCCACCAGGCCCAGCAGGCCGGCCGTCAGGGATTTCAAGGAAGCCATACGGCGGAACTCCACTTCGGTCTGGAAACCGCTTGCAACGGGAACGATCCCAATGCCTCGAGAATGCCCACCTGGGCACCCAGGGTGCGCTCGAGCAGCCCCAGGTCGCGCCAGCGCATGTCCAGGCGTGCTTCGAGCACCAGCCGCCCCTGCGGGTCGAGTGCCAGTGCCTGCGGGCAATTGCGCGCCCAGGCGGTGGCCATGCGCAACGCCTGGCGCACCGCCTCGAGGTCAAGCTCGCCATTGGCCTGGCTCATTGCCTCGAGCGTGCTGCGCACCACCATCTGGGTGCCCAGCGGCTCCAGGCGCAACGCATGCCCATCGATGCACAGGTCGTAGCCGCCCGCGGCATCGACGATGAATGACTCCATGCTCAGTCGCTCGGCCAGTTGCCTGACAAGTGTTTTCATACCTACCTCTCGAATGTCGAATGACGTGCCGGCGAAAACCTTTCGGCAACACGTTGCCCCGCGAGGGGGCCAGGCCCCATCGAGTGCTGAAATCTATTGATTGAGTGCTTGCGGCGCTTACTTGCGTGCTTCGCTGGGCGTGCAGCCGAAGTGGCGACGGTAGCTCTGGCTGAAATAGGACTGGCTGGAAAAGCCGCTTTCCATGGCGACGTCGACAATGCTCATGCTGGTGTTCATCAACAGGTTGTGTGCATGCAGGACCCTGCGTTCGCTGATCCAGGCCCTGGGCGAGCTGTTGTAGCACGCGAAGAACATGGCCTTGAACGCGGTCAGGCCGAGGCCGAAGGCCTTGGCGTATTCATCCAGCCGCCACTCCTTGAGGAAGTTGTGCTCCATGAAGGTGTAGAGGCGGTCGACATGGCGATTGCCTTGCAGGCGCAGGGCGCCCAGCAAGGCGTCACCCATCGGGCTGAAGATGAGCAGCATCAGCAGCTCTTCCAGGCGCAACAGGCTGAGGGAGACCGGCAGCTGGCCGGTTTGCGCGCCCAGCAGGCGCTGCACGCACTCGGTCACCGATTTCTGCGCCTGGAACTGCAGCAGGTTCATGCCAAGCTCGACGTGCCGCGCGCTGCGGGCCAGGTCGTTGCCATGCCGGCGGATGAATTCCTGGACAAAAAGCGGCTCCAGCGGCAGCCACGCCAGCTGGCAGTCTTCCCAATTCGCGGTCACCAGGTAGGTGCCGCGCTTGACGAAGAGCAATTCACCCGCCTGCAGACGCAAGGCATGTGTTTTTTCGCGTATACTCACCGCCCCTTTGAGGACCACGTAGATCCCTTCCTGGCCATGCGAAGTGAATTGCGACTCGGAAACAAACAGCTGATGCCGCCGCACATCAAGATGACTAACTGACTTAGCCTCCTGCATACAACTAGCCCTCTCTACAAGGAAGTCCTTTTCAAACCTAGGCGCTCTACTTCCTGTAGGACCAATGGGCACACCAGCTGAGTGTTCAAGCCTGCCACCCCTTGTGGGGCCTGGCGGACCTTCAAGCTTCCTGGGCACTTCGCATTGCTGCGGAAAACCCAAACCACTTGTTACTGCCGATGTAAAAGATGTGCCTAGGCTATGTCGCGGACTTACCTTCGAACGAAGGATTTATCCCGGCAAAATGAAAAGATTTTCCCAAAGAGCTGTAAGAATTTTCGACACCCCCTCCCCCCGCATTCTGAATATCAAGTCGCCCCCCTCGTTCTTGTAGGAATTTTCATACACGAACGAAGGAATTTCCCTTCTTCAGTACCTGAGCGCCACTGTCAGAATAGGCCTTTACCCTTGCGCCGAGCGGCTTGCACGCACGCCCAACCTACAAAGGCCCATGCTCGGCCTGGACGACGGCAAGCACCCACGGCGCAAGGCGACCACCATCAAAGGTATGCCGTTGGCCAAGCCCACCCCTACCGCCAAGGAGATCGACCCGATGCTAAAAGCGATGATCGTGGATGACCATCCCTTCGTCCGCTCAGCCGTGAAAGAAGTACTCAAGCAGGAAAGTTTCGATGTCGTCGCGCAAGCGGACAACGGCGCCGACGCCGTCCAACTGGCCAGGACCCATGCACCCGACCTGATCATCCTGGACATTTCACTACCCGGCTTCGATGGCCTGGAAGTCATGGCGCGAATGCGCAACTTCGCCCTGAACACCAAGGTGATCGTGCTGACCTCGTTCTCGGCCGACCTTTACTGCCGCCGCTGCATGAACCAGGGCGCCTCGGGTTTCGTGAACAAACAGAGCGACCTGGGCGAACTCAACAGTGCCATCAAGGCGGTCAAGGCCGGGTATGCCTACTTCCCCGACTTCAGCAGCAGTTCGGTGCACAAGGATGACCACTGCGACGACCACCAACTGATCGAGCGGTTGTCCGATCGTGAATTGAACATCCTGCAACTGCTGGCGCGTGGCGCCAACAACAAGACGATCAGCCAGGACTTGCACCTGAGTTGCAAGACCGTGAGCACCTACAAGATGCGCCTGATCGAAAAACTCAATGTCTCATCGCTGGTGGCGCTGGCGGACTTCGCCCGGCGCAACGAACTGATCTGACCCGGATGCCAGCCCACCCACGCCGCGTGCGCTGGCATTCACCTGCGCGATCATCTCCATGCCGGCCTCGACACTCAGGTTGCCGTTCATGAACATCTGCAGCGCCTTCATCCGCGACCGCCCAGGCGATGCCGACCCAGGCTCGATGCCCTCGTAGATGAGGGCATGGCGGATCTGCGGGTTGCGCTGGCAGAAACGCCAGACATCGTCCTGCTCGCCGACATGTCGATTGACGATCAACATGTCGACGGGCAGCAGCATGCGTGCCGCCAGCAGGCAAAGCTCCCTGAACGACCCCAGCGGCGCAATCCGCCAGTAACCGAGGTGGTTCAGGCTTCGCTCGATTTCCAGCCGATTGCTGTGACATTCGTCGACGATGAAAATACGCGAATTTTTATCGCACCCTGTAGAAGCAATCATATTTACTGCCCAGACTAATTTACTTGACAGAAAATCTATCAGCGAACTCTACATGGGTATGTAGGAAACTTCTTTCGCACAAGTAAGAATGACTACCGTTTTTACCTCGAAAGTTGCCAGCGACATTAGCCCTGCAACTTTTGCCGGCAATCCTCCCGGTAGTCCTCCAGCAGCTCGATCATGTCCTCCAGCGCCGCGTACAACCCATCCACGGCAGCGGTCAGCAACGCGTCGTCGCGACGGCCACAGGCGCTCTCCAGCTGATCGCAGCACAGGATCAGCCCCATGGCGGCAATGATTCGCGCCCCACCCTTGACACGGTGCGCGACGGCCGCGAGGCCTGGCAGGTCGTGCCGGGTGAACAGCTTGAGCAACTGCCCGAGGTCGTCGTGGTAGCTGCTCAGCAGGTCGTCGAGCAGGCTGACCACCGTGGCCATGTTGCCCGCGGCCAGGCGATGGATGTTCGCCAGCTCGAGGTGCTCGACGGGGCAATCGGCCAACGTATCGCCCTCAGGGCTGCTCCAGGGCTCGACCGACAACAGCCGGGCCTCGAGCTCATCGAGACTGACCGGCTTGAACAGGCAATCGTCCATGCCCGCCTCGGCACAGCGCGCGCGCTCTTCCGGCTGGGCATTGGCGGTGAAACCGAGCACCCGGCAGCGTGGCGCGCCCGTGGCAAGCTCCTGCTCGCGAATGGCCTGGGTCAGTTCATAGCCGTTCATGTTGGCCATGTTGCAGTCGGTGATGACCACGTCGAACCCGCCTTCGCGCCAGCACGCCAACCCTTGCGCGCCGTCGCAGGCATCGCGGACCTGGTGCCCGAGGTAGGTGAGCTGCTCCTTCAGCAGCGCGCGGTTGGCCAGGTAGTCGTCGACGATCAGCACGTTCAGCGAACGCTGGTCGCTCGCCCGCTCGGTTTCAGGCGCCTCGTCCACCACCGGCTCGAGCAAGGGCAGGCACAACCGCACGCGGGCTTGCGTGCCTTGCCCCAGCACACTGCTCAAGGTCAATTGCCCGCCCATCATCTCGCACAAGGTCTTGCAGATGACCAGGCCAAGCCCGGTTCCGCTCCTGGCCGACTGACGGTTGTTGCTCGCCTGGCTGAACGGCGAGAACAGCTGGCGTTGGTCTTCCTCGGATATCCCTTCCCCGGTGTCCTCGACGCTCAGGCTGACAGCCAGGCAGCCGCCCTGGTCCGGGCCCACGCGCAGGCGCACGTCGACACCGCCCCTGGCGGTGAACTTGATGGCGTTGCTCAGCAGGTTGGAAAGGATCTGCTTGAACCGTGTCGGGTCCAGGCTGACGTCGCGGTCCGCGGCCGGGTCCATGTCCAGGGTGAGGGTGAGCTGCTTCTGCCTGGCCAGGCCTTCGAGCATCCGCACCACCGACTGCACCAGCTGCGCCGGGTTGGCCCGCTCGGGCGCCAGGTTCAGGTGGCCGGACTCGATGCGCGCGATATCGAGGATGTCGCCGATAAGCTCCAGCAGGTCCTGCGCCGCGACCGAGGCCACCTCCAGGGCGAAGTGGTCGACCTGGCCCTGTTCGGCCTTCTTGCTGGCCAGCTCGAGCATCCCGGTCACCGCGTTGATCGGCGTGCGGATCTCATGGCTCATGGTCGCCAGGAAGGTGGTCTTGGCCCGGTTGGCGTTGTCGGCGCTCTCCTTGGCCTCCTTGAGCTGCTCCAGCAGGTACTGGCGCTCGCCGACATCCAGCCAGCCGCCGATCATGCCGACCACGCCGCCTTCGCTGTCCCGGTAAGGCAGGATCCAGTGGTAGATGGTCGTGACCGCGCCGCTGGGCAACGTCATGCGGCTGTCCTTCAGGCTCGGCTCGCCGAACTCCATTGCCCGCAGGTAGTCCTGGTGGTAGCGCCCCGCCTCCTTCGCATCGAAGATGGACGCCTCCAGCAAGGTCTTGCCAAGCACGAACTCGCGCTCCACCCGCATCACCTCCAGATAGGCCGAATTGCACAGCACCAGGCGCCCCTGGCGATCACGCACGTAGATCGGATGCGGCGTGCCATCGATGAGCACGCGCATGAACATCATCTGGTTGGTGAGCGCGTCCTCGGCCTGCTTGCGCTTGCGAATCAGCTGGCGCAGGTAGGTGTTCCACAGCAGCGCCGCCAGCAGCATCAGCACCACCACCACGAAGCCTTGAGTCAGGGCCCGGCCGTGCCGCTGCCAGAAACCCGCACGGGACGGGTCGTCGTTGCGCCAGCGCTTGTCGAGCTCGGCGCTTTCTTCCGGCGAGATGCTCAACATGGCCTTGTTGAGCACCGACAACAACAGGTAGTTGCCCGCCGCCGTGGCGAAACTCACCGAGGCGGGCTCCTGGCCGATGGTGCTGGTGATCTGCAACTTGCCCTCGTCGTAGAGGTCGACGAAATGCCTGGCGGTCAACAACGTCAAGGCCGCGGCATCCGCCTTGCCCTGCACGACCATTTCCGCGGCGGCGGCGGGGTCGGGCGCGTCGACCACCTTGATGCGGGGGTAGTGGCTGGCAATCAGCCCATGCAGCTTGCACTGGCTGATCAGCACCAGCGTCTTGCCGTCCATCTGGTCCAGCGTGACCGGCTCCCCGGCGCCCTGGCGCCCCACCATCACGAACGGGATGGTGAGGTATGGCCGAGTGAAATAGAAACTGCCCTCGGCGTCCGAGCTGGGCATGTCGGAGGCCAGGAGGTCGACATCGCCGCGCTCGACGGCGGCGTTGAGGTCCTTGATCGAGCCCTCCGGCACCACGTCGAACTTGAGCCCGGTGCGCAGGCTGATCTGCGCCAGCATGTCCGCGGTGATGCCGCGCAGGCGCCCACCCGGGCCATAGAACGCCAACGGCCTATACTGCCCCCGCGTCGCCACGCGCAACCTGGGGTGGCTGTCCAGCCATTGCTTCTCCTCGCTGGACAGGTCCAGGTGGTAGAGGCCCGGCACCTGCACCCGCAACACATCCCAGCGCCTGAGGATGGCGGCGCGGACGAAACCGGGTATGGCATCGATCGTGGCATCGACGATGCTTTGCAGGCGCAGGTCGTTACTGCGCATTGCAAAGCTGAAGTCGCGCGCCCTCACCCGCGAGAAGTCGCCGATCTGCACGTTGTTCAGGTAGTTGCGGTTGATCAGGTGGCTGGCGCTGATGGCATCGCCCAGGTACACATCCGCCTGGCCGAACGCCACGGCACCGATGGCGGCGAAGTTGGAAGGGTACAACTGCAACTGCGCGTCGGGGTAGTAGAGCTTGACTTCGTCCGGCGGCAGGTAGTGGTAGAGCATGGCGATTCGCCTGCCCTCCAGGCGGTGGCTGCCGAGGCTGTCGTTATCAGTGCTGCGGGTCACCAGCACTGGCTGGTCCTCGGCATAGCCACGGGACAGCACCACCCCGCCTTCTGCGGCGTCGAACACGTTGGCCGTGCCGACCAGGTCGATTTCGCCGCGCTTCAATGCACTGATGAGGTCCAGGCGCGTGGCATAGCGGCGCACCTCGATCTTCATGTGCAGCATTTGCCCGATCAGGCCGATGTAGTCGGCGGTGATGCCTTCGAAGCCCTGGGCGTTGGCGGTCACTTCGAACGGCGCGTAGTCGGGCGCCGACACCCCCAGCACGAGGCGCTTCTTGCTGCGCAACCAGGCCCAGTCCGCCTCGTCGAGGTTCACCCCGAAATCTTCGGCCTGCGAGCGCCCGTACAAGGGCAGCAGCTCGCCCTCCTGCGCCAGGGCAGCGAAGGGCAGTGCCAGGAGCACGATGACCAGGAGCCGGCTGACATATCGGCGCATGGTCAGATCAGGTCGTTGCGTTTGGCGAATTCCGCGAGGTACACCACCGACTTGACGTTGAGCTTGTCGATCATGCGCTTCTTGTAAGTGCTCACGGTCTTGTTGCTCAGCAGCATGGCTTCGCCGATCTCTTTGTTGCTCAGGCCGTTGGCCAGTTGCTGGAGGATGCTGAGCTCGCGATCGGACAGGCTCCTGATCAGCTCCTGCTCGGTCGCCTCGACATCGCTGCGGCGCACCGAGCTGTTCGCCAGGTTGGGGAAGAAGGTGTAGCCCGACATGATTGCGCGCACGGCCTTGACCATCTCGTCCAGGTCGTCGCTCTTGGAAATGTAGCCGGCCGCCCCGGCGTTGCGGCAGCGCGACGAGTAGGAGAGCGCCGGGCGCCCGGTGAGCACCAGGATCTTGCTCGACAGCCCTAGGGCGCTGAGCCGGCTCAGCACTTCCAGCCCGTCGAGCTTGGGGATGGCGATGTCCAGCAGGATCAGGTCGGGCTGGTGCTCGCGCGCCAGTTGCACGGCATCGGCACCGTTGTCGGTCTCGGCGATCACCTCGAAACCTTCTTCCTTGAGTAATGCTCGGCCCGCGGCGCGGATAAAGGGGTGATCATCGACGATCAGGGCTTTGTGCATGAAGCGACCTCCGCCAGGGCCTCGATGATGAGGTGATGCTGCACATCATGAAGCCCGGCAATACGGGAAAAAGTTGAAAGCATTATCTACAGCCTGTGGCAAGAGGGCAATATGACATCTCGATAGGCACATAGCGAGCGCTGGTGTCAGATTCAGGATGTTTTGCCTTCGTTATTGGGTGTATTGCTAGCGAGTTCGACCTTTTCGTACCCTCTGGCATCCATTGTCATCGAAAAATCGAGCACTTCGCCTGTATCAACTGTGGACTCATCATGCACAACAGGACCTGAAACAAGAGCTTTCTCTATCAGGCCATCTACAAACTTCAATGCCTCAGACGATGGATCTTTGGAAATATAGAAATGATGCTTGCAATAGTACTCAACAGCTTCGCTGTCCTTCATTATGTTTTTCATGCGCTCGAAACTATCACTACGAATTTTTTCAACGCCAAGCCCAGCCTGCAACAACATATCCTCAAACAATACAAGCACATTGTAATAAGGGCCTGCGTCACCGAGCTCATGCATACTATTCGAATGCAACTCCATCACAGCCATCCAGTGGACAACCTCTCCTTGCTTATTCGGCGAATGCTTTATTGCATCCGCCATAGCCCCGACGAACACGTTGTAAACAACTTCATCCTGCCAAACTTCCTCAAGCGCAAGATTCAAACTATCCAATAGAGAACGCAGAGTGGAAGCATCGAATTTGCCAGGGTCAGCCTTACGAGCACATATCATCTGCAACACGTCCCCAACTAAATAAGTTGCATTCCTCACGAAAACCGCCTGAATCCCTCCGGCAAATTTAACTTCCGAGTTGGCAATTTCGGATCTCAGCATGTCATTCTCGAGCAGCAAGCCTTTAGCTTTCCCAAGTAGACTTTTCAACTTGGCAATTTCGTCCCCCTGCTCGCCATTTACAACTTGCAGCTCCATGAGCTGACACTTATGCACTTCACTTTCTTTTACCAGCGCAGCATTTTGATTGCTCAGCTGTTTTTTTTCCTCCGCCAGCTTTCTAACTTCCGCCCTCAGTTTGGAAATATCTTCCCTCAGCGTGGAATTTTTTTTCTCCAACTTCGATCTTTCGACCTCCTGCCCACTAATATTGACTTCCGCCCTGCCATTTTCAACTGCAATAGCATTATCTTTGGCTGCCCACGTAGAATCTAATTCTGCTCCCCCGCGCATTGCTTCTTTAGGCTCCGTGTTTTTCCCTTGCCGATCACTAATTACGGTGCGTAGCGTGGAGATTTTGGACTCATTGTGCCCCGCACAACTAAAAATAGCTGCCTTCAGTTTATGGAGAATACCTTTCAAGGCATTCAGGACACGTCGGGCCAGCAATACTGCCCTCTCGGAAACGCTAGTAAATTTCACTGGACGATCGCCGAGCATTGGGCTTCCTTCCATCGCCTCAGTGATTGTCTTCGTTAATGTGGAGGAGCTTCCAACAGAATTAGGTGACGGCATCACAAGCCTCAAAATAACCGATTTAGTGAGGCCCAGCGTATGGCAGCGAGCGCCGCCAGACTATCAACCATGGTCGCAATTGCATGCAAATCCCGACGGACACCGCCATCCCTGCGCGACCGTCAGCTAAAAAACGGCGACAGCTTCCCGTATCTCCCCCCTGGCCGGCCACCTAAGCTGGGCACTCGCAACCAGAGGGGACTGCCATGTCCAGCAACAACTACGAATACGCCCTGCAACAGCTTTGCACATCGCTCGATCTCGAAGCGCCTCGCACATTCGACTCGGTGGTCAGCCTGCAGGTCGGCAACCATGTGTGCAACATCACCGAACACCCCGCCGACCAGCTGCTGATGTTCATTGAACTGCAACCCCTGGACGATGCGCCTGTCGGCGAGCAGAACCTGTTCTGCCAGGACCTGTGCAAGCCGATCCTCGGCGTCGACCCCCTGAGCCACTCGAAGATTCTCTGGAACCGCCAATCCCTGGGCCAGATGGACCGCGCCATGGTGCATCACCAGCTCGAACAGCTGGTGCAGGCCGCCGAAGAACTGACCGGAGGGGAAGCGGCCTAGGCGCGCTTGCGCTGATCAAACGCAGGTGCGCGCAGCGCCCTGCCCACAGTGTTCGCGTCGCGCAAAGACAACCAAGGGTTGCACGACGCCAGCACCACTCGCCTCACTCGCCTGGATCAGGCACTCGCAGCCCTGGCGCTGCGATCAACGAGTCACCGCTACCATGCTCCTACACAAGATGGTCGATTTCTGGACACGCTGGCGCAGCCTGCGCCTTGAGCACCGTGAACTGCTCAACATGCCCGAACACAGGCTTCGAGACATTGGTTTGACCCGCGAAGACATTCTGCTCGAAAGCCGGTCGCCCGTATTGACTGCGCTGATGCATAAATATAAACCGCATTTCAAGAGGAAATAACCTCATGTCTTCCCCTGTCAATCTTCATTCTTCACTCCAGATAACCTGTGAAGAATTCAAAGAAATTACCGATGGCACGGTAGTCCCCATATACACAGTCAAATGGACAGAACCAAGTCTTGATTCAGCCAACCGCGCCAAACGTTATGAAATACCCAAAACGGGCCTTGGGGAGCGTTTCGCTCGCGCCGTCCTGTTCTTCGTGTGTGCGATTGGCTTTGCATTGGCTCACCTGCTGACCCATGGCATTTCGATGCTGTGCACCATGAACCAGCAAGGTTTCGAGAATAAACTGACCTTCGGTGTGCGCCTGGATGCAATGCGCACGTCTGAGAGCTTGCGCGACCAAATCGAGGGCTACCTCAAGGAAAGCATCACCCTAGATACTTTGCCTAAACTGCAACAAGCCCAGAAAAAATGGAACATCGAAGGGCTAGTTGAGCGACTTGACGCACGACATCCTGATATTAAGACAACGCGTGGTAACAAACCGACGTCGGATAGCATGCCAGCTATAACCAAGATTCCCGTTCCCGATGGGAAGACTGTTATGGGAGGCGACATTAAGTTGTACGAAAACAAGGCCAACGAAATCGCCGCGCTTCATAAATTCGCCTTGTCTACATTTCAAATCATTTGCTCTCCTGGCCCCGACACCACAGCCGTTGCCAGCAGCTGTCAGCCCTCGGGTTGCTACGCTTGAATCGTAGATACCCCAGGGCCGCCCATTCTCTCCCTCGGCGCACGAAGAGGCACCGCCTGCCTGGCGCGACCCTCCAGGCAGGAGAGACCTACGCGCACCCCACTCGAACACACCCTTCATTGAGGTGCCAAGGATGAAAAAGTCCCTAGCCTCGGCTTTGTTGGCCTGCACCCTGGCCGCCAGCACACAGGCCATGGCCGACAAGCAGACCATCGCCTATCTCGGCCCCGCCGGTTCCTGGACCCATCAGGCGAGCATCGACCTGTACGGCACCGACCAGAACCTGCTCGGCATGACCCGGGAACAATGGATCGAGGCCTATGACCAGCAGAAAGTCGACAAGCTGGTCGTGCCCATCGCCAACGCGGCCGTCGGCCTCACCCATTACCTGGACGATGTGCTGGCGCTGAAACAACCGTTGATCGTCGCCGAATACCCGAAGATGCTGTCCTACGACCTGATGGCCAAGCCAGGGGCGACGTTCGCGCAGATCACCCGCGTGCTCGCGCACCCTGTGGCACTTACCGAGGTCAAGCCGTGGCTGGACACGCAAATGCCAGGGGTGGAGCGTGTCGATGTCGCCTCCGCGGGCGAGGCCGCGCGCCAGGTCGCCGAAGGCAGCGCCGACGACGTGGCGGCGATGGGCCCCCACATGGCCACCGAGGTCTATGGCCTGGTGTCACTGCGTGACGGTATCGAAAAAGGCCCGCACAACGTGACGCGCTGGTGGGTCATGGGCTACACGCCAGCCAAGCCCACCGGCGACGACAAGACCACGTTGCTCGTCGAGGTCAATGACGCCGGGTTCAACAACGTGCTGAAAAGCCTGGTGGAAAGCGACATTCGCGTGCTCGATATCTACGAGCGCCCCAACCTGAAGACGCTCGATGGGCACAAGTACGTGATCGACGTGGTGGGGCACGCCGAGGTCGGCCAGCTCAAGGCCTACCTGCACGACCATCGCAACGTGCGGCTGCTGGGCTCGTACCCCAGGCGGTACTAGGCGGGACGTTTCACCGGGCGGCCAGGCAACATCGGCCGCCCGGGCAATAGCCCGTCGGCCCTGGACGCAAGGCGGGCCTAGCGCCAGATCAGGGCCTCGCTCCAGCCCAGCTCGGCGAAATCATCGGCCCGCAGCACCGCTTCCTCCTCGCAGAAGAACTCATCCAGTTGCGGCGGCTTCACTGCCGTGTCACTGAGCATCGCATGCACCTGCCCACGGTGATGGATCTGGTGCTCGAACAGGTGCGACAGCAAGCGCAGGCGCGGTTCGCGCTGCACCCGGTCCGGCCGCACGATGCTCACGTAACGCGCCAATTGGTCGTCGCTCAACTGTCGGCAATAGGCGATCAACCGCTGGTCGGCCTGGGCCTGTTGGGCCTGCAGGTCGGTGCAGGTGGCGAATGGCTGTTCCGGCTGGAAGAAGCGCTCGCCGTCCGGGTCCGGCGCCTCGCCACGCTGTTCGCATTCCAACGCGTCGAGGTAGAACCAGTCCACCGTCAGCAGATGGTTGAGGGTGGCCTTGATCGAGGGAAAGAAGCTGCAACGGGGGGCGACGAACTCGTCCTGGGTCAGTTGCAGGCAAGCCTTGTACAGGCGGTGGTTGGCCCAGCCGTTGTTGTAGGCCTGGGTCAGCAGATGATGCGACAGCGGCTCCATGGTCGGCTCCTTCAGGCGAAGCGTTGCAGTTGCATCTCCCGTAGCCGGCTCAGGGTCCGTTGGTACGGGAACGCCAGATACCCTTGAGTGTAGAGCGCTTCGAGCGGGACTTCGGCCTCCAGGTACAAGGCCACCCTGCGGTCGTAGCACTCATCGACCAGGGCGATGAAACGGCGCACGCTGTCATCCTTGGGGGCCAGGGTGGGGAGCGTGCGATCCCCTGCCTCGACCCGCGCGGCGCCATCCTCGGTGCCGCGGGCGATGCGCCCAGCCTGTTGAACGCCCCCCAACGCCGGTATGCCGCTGACCAGGATTGCCGGGAAACGGTCGCACAAGGCCATGAAGTCCATGGCTGCCAGGGGCTGCTCACAGAGGTCGCTGAAACGGCACCAGATGGCTTGCGTGCTGCGCCGCACGACATGGATCTGCCGCGAGCCGAGTTGCAAGGGCTGGTCGTCGCCATCGTCTTCCCCGCTCAACTGTCGAAACACCGCCGCCAGTGCACTCGGCTGTCCCGGTTCGGTGATCCAGTAGCGCTGGTGCTGCGCTCCCGGATGCAGACGGTGATCCTGCTCCCCTGCCACCACCAATACCCGCATATGGCGCTCGATGGCGGCAATGGCCGGGAGAAAGCGCTCGCGATTGAAACCGTCGCGGTACAACTGCTCGGGGGGCTGGTTGGAGGTGGCAACGATCACCACGCCTTGGTCGAACAGCACCTGGAACAGGCGGCCCAGGATGATCGCATCGCCGATGTCACTGACGAACAATTCGTCGAAGCACAACACGCGAATCTCGCGGGCCAGCTCCCGGGCCAGGGCCTTGAGCGGGTCGGCGGTGCCATTGAGCTGGAACAGGCGCTGGTGGACCCAGGCCATGAAATGGTGGAAATGCTGGCGCCGGGCGGGCATCTCCAGACACCGGTGGAACAGGTCCATCAGCCAGGTCTTGCCACGGCCGACCGGGCCCCAGAGGTACAAGCCCTGAGTTGGCTTGCCTGTGCGCAGGGCGTCGAAGCACGCCTGTAGCGCGACGACGGCGGTGGCCTGGGCAGGGTCAGGGACATAGTCCTGTTCGCCGAGGGCCTGCTGGTAGAGAGACTCGGGGGTCATGCCGGGGCGCCGGAAAAGAAACCACCATGGTACGCCAGTAGCAGTACTGCGTCCCCCTCAAACCCAACACCGTACCTGTAGGAGCCGGCCTTGCCGGCGAATGGGCCAGCACTGCCAAAACAAAACTCTCAGCTCTCCCCCAACCCCACCTTCAGCAATGCCCCATCCTTTGCATCCGTCAGCACATACAGGTATCCATCCGGCCCCACCCGCACATCACGGATCCGCGCCTTCAGGTCCCCCAGCAAACGCTCTTCATGCACCACCTTGTCACCCTGAAGCTGCAGCCGGATCAGCTCCTGACTCGCCAGCGCCCCGATGAACAGGCTGTGATCCCAGGCCTTGAACGTCGGGCTGTCATAGAACGCCATGCCACTGATACCTGGCGACTTCTCCCAAACATGGTGCGGGTCGACCATGCCGTCGACATGCTTGCCCTTGGCCTCGGGAATCGGCAGCAGCGAGTAGTTGATGCCGTGGGTCGCGATCGGCCAGCCATAGTTCTTGCCCGGCTCGGGAATGTTGATCTCGTCACCACCCCGCGGGCCATGCTCGTGGGTCCACAACTTGCCGGTCCAGGGGTTGAGCGCCGCACCCTGCTGGTTGCGATGGCCAAACGACCAGATCTCCGGGCGCACATTGTCACGGCCGACAAAAGGGTTGTCCTTGGGGATTTCGCCATCGGGCAGCAGACGCACGATCTTGCCCTGCAGCTTGTCCAGGTCCTGCGCCGTGGGGCGCTGGTTGTTCTCGCCCAGAGCAATGAACAGGTAGCCTTCACGGTCGAACACCAGGCGCGAGCCAAAGTGGTTGCCCTCGGACAGCTTGGGCTGCTGGCGGAAGATCACCGTGAAATGCTCGATCCGCGCCAAGTCCTGTGAAAGCTGGCCACGGCCAACCGCGGTACCGGCCTTGCCGTCGCTGCCCACCTCGGCGAACGACAGGTACACCGTGCGATCCGTGGCGAAGTTCGGAGACAAGACGACATCGAGCAGCCCTCCCTGCCCTTCGGCCCAGACCTTGGGTACGCCGGAGAGCGGCGGCCCCACCTTGCCGTCCGTGCTTACGACGCGCAGGTTGCCCGGCCGCTCGGTGACCAGCATGCCGTTGCCATCCGGCAGGAATGCCAAGGCCCAAGGGTTGCGCAGGCCTTCGGCCACGGTGCTGACCGTCAGCGGGCCCTCCTCGCTGGGAAACTGCTGCTCGGGTGCGGCCAGGGCCAGCAGGGGAAACAGGCTGGCAATGGCGAGGGTGGTCAACCAGCTACGTGGCGTCATGTTCGATTCCTTCGAAAGGGCTCAGGGCACGCGTTGCGAGTCGCGCGGTGGCCGGGTGGGTTCCAGGTTCGGGGTCTGTTGCTGGCGACGCAGGTTTTCGCCGTTGCCAATGCCGCGATTATCGAGTGTCGGCGGACGCGGAATCGGCTGGGTGGAGGCGCCAGGCACCGGTGGCGTGGCGGGCACGCTGCCCTGCCGGCTATTGGGGTTGGCGCGCATGATCGGGCTGTTGTAGGGGTTGTTGCTGTCGTTGGCGGCCAGCACCGGGGCCGCCAGTGGCAAGGCCAGCAGCAGCCCAAGCGCCAAACGCGTGAATGTAGGTTTCATGCTCCACCTCCGGAACGAAAAGGCGCGCCTCAGCGTTGGATAGCCTAAGACGCGCAGGGTTCGATGCAACCGTCGAGGTAATTCTCGATGTTTCAACCCTCTCCCCCGTGGGCGCCGGCTTGCTGGCGAACCGCTGTTAAATCGCCCCCTCCTTGTCCACCTTGTGCCGCGCCGCATAAAGACAAAGCATTTCCATCGCCAGCGTCGCCCCCGCCAGCGCGGTGATATCGGCGTGGTCGTAGGCCGGCGCCACCTCCACCAGGTCCATCCCCACCAGGTTGATACCGCGCAACCCACCCAGGATCTCCAGCGCCTGCACCGTGCTCAGCCCCCCGCAGACCGGCGTACCGGTACCAGGCGCGAAGGCCGGGTCCAGGCAGTCGATGTCGAACGTCAGGTACACCGGCCTATCGCCAACCCGTTGGCGAATCGCCGCGACGATCGCCTCGGTACCCTGGCGATGCACCTGCCGCGCATCGAGTATGGCGAAGCCCTGGCTGTCGTCGTTGGTGGTGCGCAGGCCGATCTGCACCGAGTGCGCAGGGTCCACCAGGCCTTCCCGGGCGGCATGCCAGAACATGGTGCCGTGGTCGATGCGCTTGCCCTCCTCGTCTGGCCAGGTATCACTGTGCGCGTCGAAATGGATCAACGCCAGCGGGCCATGCCGGCGGGCATGGGCCTTGAGTAGCGGGTAGCTGATGAAATGGTCGCCACCGAGGGTCAACATGGCGCAACCGGCATCGAGGATGCGCTCGGCATGGGCCTGGATGCTGTCCGGCACCGACGCTGGCGTGCCACTGTCGAAGGCGCAGTCGCCGTAGTCGATCACCGCCAAGTGGTCGAAGGGGTCGAACGCCCATGGCCAGTGCCGGGCCCAGGCCTGCTGCACCGAGGCCGCGCGGATCGCCCGCGGCCCGAAGCGCGCGCCCGGGCGGTTGCTGGTGGCGGTGTCGAACGGCACACCGCTGACTACCACATCGACACCACGCAAGTCACGGCTGTAACGGCGCCTGGAGAAACTGGTGATACCGGCATAGGTGCTCTCGGCGGCCGTGCCGTAGAGGCTGTCGCGGGTGATGGCCTGGTCGTTGTCCTGGGCGAGATCCACGGATTGTCTCCTTTCGTTTTGGTTTTACTGGCGGCTGCGGAAGGCAGTCCACAGGCGGTTGCGCTGGCGCAGGTCGGATAGCGCCATGCTGCGGTCGGCGAACAGCCGCTGGCGCACCTCGGCAGGCGGGTAGATATCCGGGTCGTTGCGGATCGCCTCGTCCACCAGCGGCGTGGCGGCCTGGTTGGCATTGGCAAAGAACAGCGTGTTGGTCAGCGCCGCCACCGAGTCGGGGCGCAGCATGAAGGTGATGAAAGCGCGAGCAGCCTCGGGGTGCGGAGCATCCTTGGGGATCACCAGGTTGTCCTGCCACACCAGCGTGCCTTCGCGGGGGATGCGGTAGATCAGCTCGAACGGCTTGCCGGCCCGGCGCGCCTGGTCGGCAGCCATGGCCGCGTCGCCGTTGTAAGTCAGCGCCAGGCAGACGCTGCCATTGGCCAGGTCGTTGATCTGGCGGCCGTTGGCCACGTAGCTGATCGACGGCTGCAACTGTTGCAGCAAGGCTTGGGCAGCGTCCAGGTCAGCCTTGTTCTGGCTGTAGGGATCCTTGCCAAGGTAGTTGAGGGTCAGGCCGATCACTTCCTGAGGGGAGTCGGGCATGGCGATGCCACAATCCTTCAGGCGGCTGGCATATTCGGGCTTGAACAACAGGTCGAGGCTGTCCAGCGGCACATCCCCCAGGCGCTGGCGCACCGCCTCGACATTCACCCCCAGCCCCAGGGTCCCCCAGGTGTAGGGCACGGCGTGGAGGTTGCCTGGGTCGGCCTCGGCCAGCTTGGCCAACAGGTCTTTGTCAAGGTTGGCATAGCCCGGCAGTGCCTGGGCGCCGAGTGGTTGCAAGGCGCCGGCCTTGAGCGCCCTGGCCAGCACGGTGGCCGAGGGCACCACCACGTCGTAGCCGCTACGGCCGGTGAGCAGCTTGGTTTCCAGCACCTCGGTGGTATCGAAGGTGTCGTAGCGCACCTTGTAGCCGGTCTCTTTTTCGAAACGCTCAAGGGTTTGCGGGGCGACGTAGTCGGCCCAACTGTACAAGTTGACGACCTTTTCCTCGGCTTGCAGTGGCAAGGCGAGCAGCAATGAGAGCAGGCACAACGTTCGACGCATGGCGGGCACCTCGGCAAAAGGGTGGATGCCGCCAGCATGCCTGCCGGGTTACATTGCAAAAATGGCAACTTTGCGAAGCTGACATTCACCAGGAGCAATGTGATGCTCGGACAATTGCACGACCCGGACCTGCACCTGCTGCGGCTGTTCGTCACTGTAGTCGAGGCTGGCGGCTTCAGTGCCGCCCAGGGCGTGCTGGGGCTGAGCCAGCCCAGCATCAGCCAGCAGATGGCGCGGCTGGAAACACGCCTGGGCTATCGCCTGTGCAGCCGAGGTAAAGGCGGTTTCCGCCTGACCGAGAAAGGCGAACTGCTGCTGCAGGCCACCCAGGGCCTGTTGCTGCAGATCGAACAGTTCCGCCAGCAAGCCAATGGCGTGGCCGGCCGATTGCTCGGCACGGTACGCATCGGCCTGGCCGAGAACCAGGACAAGCGCATCACCCTGCGCATCGCCCAAGCCGTTGCCCGCTTTCGCCAGCGCGAAGAATCCGTGCAGCTGGAATTGACCAGCGCCCCGCCCGCCGAGCTGGAGCGTCTGCTGCTGGAACAACGCCTGGACTGTGCGATCAGCTACTTCTCGGGCGCGCAGGCCGCATTCGACTATGTACCGCTGTTCGACGAACAGCAACGGCTCTACTGCGGCAAAGCGCATCCGTTGTTCGACGCGGCAGACATCACTCGGGAGCAGCTACTGGAAGTCGATCAGGTGCGCCATCCCTATCGCTTTCTCAAGCACGGTGAACCCTTCCAAAGCCGGCACAGCAAGGCAGTGGCCGAGCAGATCGACAGTGCGCTGACGTTCATCCTTTCGGGCCGGCATATCGGTTACCTGCCATGCCACTGCGCCGCACCCTGGGAAGCACAGGGGTTGCTCAGGGCGCTGGATCCGCGGCTGGACTTCGTGGTGCCGTTTACCTTGGCCCGGCATCGCGGGCAGATGCCGGGGGAGGCCCAGCAGGCCTTCGTCGAGGACCTGCTGGCGCTGTTCGAATGAAGGCCCACCCTTTCAACCCCGCCGTGCATTTGCCACACTGCCGGCTTGCCCGTGAAACAAGGCCGTGAAAACCATGCTTGTGCGCTGCTGCCTGATCCTGCTGTTGACCCTTGGCCTGAATGCCTGCGCCCTGTTTCAGGGCCGTGACCCGCTCAACATCAGCGTGGTCGGTATCGACCCCTTGCCCGGCCAGGACATGGAGCTGCGCATGGCGGTGAAGATCCGCGTGCAGAACCCCAACGAAACACCGCTCGACTTCAACGGCGTGGCCCTCACCCTCGAGGTCAACGATCAACCCCTGGCCGCTGGGGTGAGCGATCAGCGTGGGCATATCGGCCGCTATGACGAAGCGATGATCGTGGTACCGGTCAGCATCACCGCCTTCGCTTTCCTGCGCCAGGCCTATGGCTTGAGCCGCGTGGATTCGCTGCAGGGCCTGCCCTATGTACTGCGCGGCAAGCTGGCCGGTGGCCCGCTGGGTACGGTGCGCTTCACCGACAAGGGCAGGCTCGACCTGCCCAAGGCTGCAGGCGCGGGCTGGTGATCCTCAGCCGACGAAACGCACACCGGGGCGTGGGCGCTCATCCACACTGAGCTCGAAGACATCCGGCCGCGCATAATGGCCGACCACATCGAAGTCGTAACGGGCACGCACCAGCTCGTCGGTATCGATTTCAGCACAGACGAGCCCTCGCGCGCCCAGCAACGGCCCGGCCAGCACATCGCCCAGCGGGCCGACGATCAGGCTGCCACCGTTGATCAGTGGCCGCTCGGCTGGCCAGTTGGCCACCTCCATGCCGAGCGCCGCGGGCGAATCCTGCACCTGGCAGGCACTGATCACAAAACAGCGCCCCTCCGCCGCGACATGGCGCATGCTCACCTGCCACATCTCACGCTCATCCACCGTCGGCGCGCACCACAATTGCACGCCCTTGGCGTACATGGCTGTGCGCAGCAAAGGCATGTAGTTCTCCCAGCACACCGCGGCACCCATGCGCCCGGCGCGGCCGTCGACCACCGGCAACGTGGAACCGTCGCCCTTGCCCCAGATCAAGCGTTCGGTGCCGGTCGGCATCAATTTGCGATGCTTGGCCACCAGCCCACCGTCAGGTTCGAAGAACAGCACGGTGCAGCACAGGGTATTGCCGCTGCGCTCGATCACCCCAAGCACCAGGCTCGCTCCCGTGCGCGCCGACAGACCAGCCAGGGCAGCGGTCTCACTACCGGGCACGTCGATCGCATTGGCGAAATAGCGGGCGAAGGCTTCGCGGCCCTCGGGCAGGCGGTAGCCCAGCTGGGTTCCGAAGCTTTCTCCCTTGGGGTAGCCACCGAGCAGGGCTTCCGGCATGACCACCAGGCTGGCACCGGCCTCGCGGATAGCCTGCTTGTAGCCGAGGATCTGTTCCAGGGTGGCCGCCTTGCCCTCGGGCAGCGAACCGATCTGCAGGGCAGCGACGATGGACTTGGGCATCTTGGAAACTCCTGTCAGGGGAACGTCAGGAAGAATCTCCGAGGCCAGCTATCGGCGCAACAGTGGCGTGATGTTCGCCTGACTCAGCGACTGGCGTTGGCTGCAGCCATCATCTTGTTGACCTCACTGCGCACCAGCTGTGTGAACTCGGGCGGCGACATGCCGTCGAGCTCGGCGCGCACCCACTCGGCCCATTTGCTCTTGCGCCGCGGCTTTTCCGCAATCAGCCGCGCGGCCTCGCCCTTGGCCTTGCCGAGGTTACTTTGCCAGTACTCGAACAGACGCGCCTTTTCCGCCTCGATCTGTGCCCGTTCCTGGAAGCTCATGTTGGCCAGATTGAAACTCATGGGGTAATACCTGCCGCTGGAAAATGGGCGTTATCTTACACGCTAGCGACCGGGCACGGGAAAGCCGCTGCAACTTTCCCGGCGTCGCGGTATCCACTGTTCAACCCCACTCGCCACGAGGATGTGTACATGGCCAGGAAAACCGCCGGATCAAACGACAGTGAACAGATCAAGGATCAGGTGTTCAGCGAGCTGCAGGCGTTGATCGAGGAATCGGAGAAACTACTGACCGAGAGCGTTTCGCTGGTCGGTGAGGAAGCCGACACCCTTCGTGCCCAGCTGGGCCTGAAGCTACGCCAGGCGCGGGATGCCACTGGCAGGTTGGGGCAGCGGGCCCAGCCGGTGGTCGACGCCACACAGGAATACATAGGCGGGCACCCCTGGCAGACCGTGGCAATCTCTGCGGGCTTCGGCCTGGTGGTCGGCCTGCTACTGGGTCGTCGGCAGTAAGCGCCGATCAGGCGGCCAGCGCCATTGGGATACCGCTGTGGAAGCGCAGTTCCTGGTCAGGAGACATGATCAGCTGCGCTTCCGCTTCGCGTACTTGCTCGATGACACGTGCGATGTCCGCTTCTTCACCGTAGTGATGGGCCAGCTTCAGGTAGCCCTGGTAGTGCCGAGCCTCGCTCTTCAGCAAGCCGTGGTAGAAGGTGCCGAGTTCTTCGTCCAAGTGCGGTACCAGTGCGGCGAAGCGCTCGCAGCTGCGCGCCTCGATGAAGGCCCCCACCACCAGCGTATCTACCAGTTTGACCGGCTCATGGGCACGTACCAGGCGCCGCAGGCCTGAGGCGTAGCGCCCCGCCGACACCGGACGCAACGGCACGCCACGGCGCTTCATCAACCGCAGCACTTGCTCGTGGTGTACCAGCTCTTCGCGGGCCAGCCGCGACATCATGTTGATCAGGTCGAGATGCGTGTTGTACTTGGCGATCAGGCTCAACGCCGTGCTGGCAGCCTTGAACTCGCAGTTCTTGTGATCGATCAGCAAGGTCTCCTGGTCGGCCAGCGCCGCCTCGATCCAGGCGTCAGGGGTACGGCAGCCCAGGAAGGCGTCGATTTCAGGAATCAGGGACATAACAATCACACAAGACACTGGCAGGACCGGCGATTATACCGGCGGCGACGTCGAGTGCCAGTGGCTATGCTTGATGCATGTCAACCGGCGGCAGGAGGAGCGCCGTCTATAGTCAGGCATTGGCCGCCATTGAGAAGGGAGTTCACGCCCATGCAAGCCGTCCGCAGCATCCTCGTCGTACTTGATCCCGAGCACGCCCATAGCCGCGCCCTGACTCGGGCGAAACTGATTGCAGGCGTGACCGGTGCCCGCCTGCATCTGCTCATGTGCGACAAGAAACAGGATCACAGCGCACTGCTCAGCCTGCTGAGTAGCCAGTTGCATGACGATGGCTATGACAATGTCACCCATGAGCAGCATTGGAAGGAAAGCCTGCACGAATCGATCATCCATGTGCAGCAGGCGGAAGGCTGTGAGCTGGTGATCAAGGAGCATCGCCCGGACAATCCGCTGCGCAAGGCACTGCTGACGCCCAATGACTGGAAACTGCTACGCCAATGCCCATGCGCAGTGCTGATGGTCAAAAGCGAACGGCCCTGGATGGGCGGCAAGATCCTCGCGGCCGTGGATGTGGGCAACCAGGACGAGGATCATCGCCGGTTGCACGCCAGTATCATCGACCATGGCTATGCCATTGCCAGCCTTGCCAAGGGTGAACTGCACGTCATCAGTGCCCACCCCTCCCCCATGCTGTCGGCATCCGACCCGGTGTACCAGCTCACCGAGACCATCGAGCAGCGCTATCGCGAGGCTTGCAAGGCGTTCCAGGCGGAGTTCGATGTCAGTGATGATCGCCTGCATATCGCCGAAGGGCCTGCGGATGTACTGATCCCTTATACCGAAAAGCAGTGTGATGCCGTGGTGACCATCATTGGTACCGTGGCGCGCACTGGGATTTCCGGGGCCCTGATTGGCAATACCGCAGAGGTCGTATTGGACTCGCTGGAAGGTGACGTGCTGGTGCTCAAGAGCGAGGAAGCAACGGCACACCTGGCGGAGTTGGCACGAGGCTAAATGCTTCTGTAGGAGCCGGCTTGCCGGCGAAGGGCACGCTGCAGTGGATGGCACCGGCTGTGCCGGTGTTCGCCGGCAAGCCGGCTCCTACAGGAGACGT
>NZ_JAMSHW010000015.1:0-143363 GCF_023757525.1 Pseudomonas sp. MWU13-3659
TCGATGTACTAAGCAGCCCGCGAAATCTAATCAACATCTCGGCAGGCAAAAAGTGAAGTAAAATTTCTATAAGAGGAAAAATGCGAAGGCATAAAAAAATCCAGTCACCGCTAAGTGACTGGATTCTTTGGAGTATTTTGGTCGGGACGGAGTGATTCGAACACTCGACCCCTTGCACCCCATGCATGCCAAGCCACCGTAAAGGCATGATACCACAGGATTTTCCGCCAGGCGCTCGCTGCAACGAAGGCCAACGAGGGCGGACAGATCCGAGCAAAGTCACTTCGAAAGTCACTGGCTCAAGCCAGCCCGCCTTCGGCGTTCTGCCGACCCCGTCAGCCGTCCTTGCTGGCGTCCATTTCAATCCGTTTCACGCTCAGATCGCTTTACCGGCAACAATGGACTGCGCAGAAAACTAACAGATGGGACATACAGCGTATTCAGCGCATAGCTGCGAGACTTCAGCAGCTGGTTGCCGCCAGTGCCTGGAGCTATGGCTCCGACAGTGGCATTGAACAGGATTGGCTTGGCGCCGATAGACTGGATGTAATTGACCAGGTATGTGATCTGAGCCTGGAATAGCAAGCCGGTGGTGTTGTGGTAGTAGTCGTTGGTACCAACCATAATCCACACATAGTCCGGCTTCTCGCCCGGCACATCATTGAAGAAGCGCGCCACCAGCTGGTCACTTCGATTGCCAACGATACCCTTGCTGACAACAGTTGCCTTGTTCAATCGCTTGATCAGGTGGTAGTGAAGATCCCCGCCGGAGGCAAACCAGCTATCTCCGAACAGGACGTGCTTGCCGCGGTTGATGTCTTCAGCCTGCGACAGCGCATGGTAGTGAGTGATGGAGCCAGGGTAGAACACCGATTCACTCGAGGACGGCACCGTCACCTTAACGCGAATCTTGCTTCCGGCCGTGATCGTGTACGGGATATCAACTGATGCGATTGTGTCATCGCGGGTAACTTGGGTTCGTGCCGCTTCGATGATCTCACCACTTGGGCGAATCTCAGTGACAACAATGTCGAGGGTTGCGGCTTGCTTGCCGGCCTGCTTGCCCGGGTTGATCACTACGTTCGTGACCATGTTTTCGTAGAGTGAGACGACAGGCTTTGATGCAACCCCGGCCCCAGCATTGCCGGAATGCACCGCGATACCAACCCCATCCTCAGGCTGTCCACCAACATCCCCGTAGCCGGCCGCTGGTTGCGGGACAGACCGTGCGCCGTTGATCACTTCCCAGCCGGACGCTGACTTGTACTGCGCCGCGCGACGAAGCATTGGGCGCTCTGCCAACTGGCGCAGCGCGTCATCAGCAACGCAGACGAACCCGAAGTGGTTGGCGTGAGCATCATTGCCATAGAAGTTGTAGAACTTCGCCCCTGCCGGCATTGCCCGTGGCAGCGGCCTGTCGATGACTACCTGGTCTGGCTTCACGTCCTTGATGACAACCGGGTAGAGCGTGTCATCGTCACCCTGGTAGCAAGCAAGCTGACCACGACTGAAACCGGCAGTGGATGCGAGGTTGATGGTGAAGTCCCCGAGCTTTGATTCGCTCGTTGAAACAGCCTCAATTGCGCCGCCTGGCTCATTCGTGTACCAACCCACGCCAGCCAACGTGCCGAAATGAAGATCAACTAATGCAGGGTTCAGGTCGTTGTGTTTGATAGGCTCAGCGACAGCTGATGCAGAGATCAAGACCGCAGTGAACAGGGAAAACAGAAATCGCATGCGGAACTATCCGTCCATGAATCGTCCCGCATTATCACACAAGAGACTGTTGCCAACACAAGTCGGCTACAACCCACGTTGTGATAGGCGAGCCTGTTCCATTGACTGCGCTAAGCGTCATGTACCGCAGAGCGGTATCTGCCCTGGCGGCGATGAAGTCCTTGGTCGGGGAAGTCCCGCCGAAATCACTCGGGTCTACCGCGCCGGCGCCATCTGGGGTTGACGAGAACTGCACTCGCAGTGTCAATCCGGTAACCGCTTGTGTCAGGAAGCGCACGAAGCCAGGCAGCCTGGTCTGCCCAGGGCTCACGGCAAGCAGAACAGTCGCCTGTGGAGTTCGAGGCGCTGTGCGCCATCCAGGACGACCTGGGTGAAGGTTCCTACCTGTTCCGGAACCGCACCACCAATGTCCGTTTTTCACTTCGCGAACTGGGCGATGGTCCGGTGCGGCGCAATGAGAAGATCCCTTCCTGCTCGTTCTTCTGCGAAATGGCAGAATCCGAGATAAGCCTTGCTTAATAGTGCCTATAAATTTGACGATCCGCTGCCACCAATTCCAGTGCCCGGTATCGCATGCTTTCGATTACGCTAGAAACATATTGAGGAAACACGTCACGCAAGATACCGTCTCTCACATCTAGGTGTTCATGAGTAGCACTTAGCTCCCTCACGCCACCATGAACGAGAGCATTACGCACAACCCGAACATTCTTATCAAGAAAATCGATAAGCGATTTATTGAAGTGCTTACCATCTGCAGACTCAATTCTCTCAATATATTTGAAAAACAGCGATCCACCGCCCTTGAACTT
The DNA here is from genome assembly GCF_023757525.1 of Pseudomonas sp. MWU13-3659. Lineage (NCBI taxonomy): Bacteria > Pseudomonadati > Pseudomonadota > Gammaproteobacteria > Pseudomonadales > Pseudomonadaceae > Pseudomonas > Pseudomonas sp. MWU13-3659. The sequence continues at coordinate 2,550 of NZ_JAMSHW010000015.1, forward strand.
CACCCACGGAGTTCCTTTAATGCTATATAACTCAGTTGCTATTGCGTCTAGATTTTTTTCAAGCATAGACCAGAGCATTATCACTTGAGACTCAATGACGTATATTGGAAACTCCTCCTTGAACACCCCATCTAAATCGTATTCAGAGCCAGAAATTCCAGATATGTGAAGCTCATCTCGCTCATCATCATAATTGAACCCATGAGCCTCGCGCGAAGCTTGGTCAAAGCTATCACAGAAAGACCGAGACTGCTCATTTTGCTGATCAATAAACGCAGCCATAAATTTAACGGCGTCAAGCAAAGAATATCTCACCGATGTTTCATGGGTCCCTGGATTAACATTAAATACAAATTCCACGAACTCTCTCCGTCAGCATAGCTACATATACCGATTTTACACTCATAAGGTATCCCCATGCCCACAGAAAACCGATCCAGCGCAGAGCAGAACGCAAAGCAGGCCTTCCGTGACTACTGCGACCGCTGCGCCGAGATAGTGGCGACCTGGCCGGTGTGGAAGCGTGAAGCGATCAAGTCACCTCCCGTGCCTGCTGTTGTGTGCAGGCCTGGCATCAATTGCGGCAAGTGCTTCGGGTGCGCCAGCAGAGCGCGAGGCAAGCAGCCATGACCGAAAGAGCACATTTGTACTCCACCCAGCTGTAACCCCTCTCCCCTCTATTCACTGCCGCGATATTGCGGCCAAGGAACCTGCATGCCTGCAAAACAGTATCCGCTGGACGTGCAAAGCGTCGGCAGCGACATGTACATCGCGATGAGCAAAGGCCACCACGATCTTGAGGAGTTCATGAAGGCGGCGGTTGCCGAGCATCCTGGCTGGTCGCTTGGAGGGCCAGCGCATGTCTGGGTAAAGACCACGCCAGGTAACGGTACTTACGACTGTATGTACAACATCGTCCAGCAGGGCGTTCGTGGAGCATGGCCGGCGACCTACTGCTGGGAGTTCGGCGAGGACTACAAGCGCTACAACGCCGAGGTGCAGCCATGACCCGCCTCGCCCTCTGCCTCCTGCTGCTGGCCACCGGCGCCAGCGCAACCGAGAACGTCATCGATGTGCAGCACGACAGCCAGCGCGGCGTCACCTGCTACCTGCTCAACGGCGTCGGCATCAGCTGCATCCCCGACAGCCAGCTCAGCGCAGGCAACGAGCGCCAGCTCTCCCCGCACGAACAGCAAAACGGACCAACACCTGCAGGTGCGCCTGCGCCATGGAATGAAGAGAGGTATTCGCTGTGAAGGCGCTTTCAATTCGCCAGCCATGGGCCTGGCTGATCATCAGCGGCGGGAAGGACATAGAGAATCGAACCTGGCACACGAAATTCCGAGGCCGTTTCTTGGTGCACGCCGCCGCAGGCATGACCCGGCGTGAGTTTCTCTCGGCGTTTGATTTCATGGCGCACAGAGGGATCAAGCCGCCATTCCCGGTGCCGCCTGACAACCTGTTGCGAGGCGGGCTCATCGGCTCAGTTGAGCTTGTCGACAGCGTCGATCACAGCGAATCTCCCTGGTACATGGGCGAGAAAGGGTTCGTGCTGCGCGATCCGCAACCGCTGCCGTTCCTACCGATGAAGGGGCGCCTGGGGTTCTTTGACGTGCCTGAGGGTGCGCTGTGCACCTGCCCGAGCGGCGACGGCTCACTGCGCTGGCCGTGCCCGGCTCATCCGCCGAAGGAGGAACGCAAATGATCGCCCTCGCCTACATGGCCTACCTGATCTATCGGGCGCCGCGATGATCCCGCATACAGGCTGGCTGCGGCGCCAGCTTGAGTCGGCGCTGATCCTGCTGGCCGCCTGGATCCTTGGCGGCCGCAACGTCACCAGATGCGGGGTCGTCTCGCGTCGAGACAACAACGAAATGTTCGAGATGGACGGCGACTTACGCGCCATCGCCCGCCGTATCCGCAAACAGTACAGAGAGTAACCCCTCCCCAACTACTCAAGCCCGCCGACATGCGCGGGCATGGAGAGCTATTGCCATGCCAATCATCACCGTGACCACTACAGTCGTCACCCGCTTCGATGTGCCCGAAGGGCTGAGCATCGATCTTGTACGGCACCAAGCGCTTCCTGACCTCAGCGAGGATGAGGTGGGAACTGACGCAGTTTTGGTCCTGCAAGACACCGCCATGAACATGGTGTACCTGGGCTCAGCAGAAGCTCGATCACAGTCAGTTGGGCATTCCATCGCCGAAGGCGAGGCCTGACCACCAACCTGCCGCCACCGGCGGCGTGGAGACCATCCTGTGAACCTGATCGACTGCTACGTCACGAAGATCCTCGGCGAGCCGTACCGCAAGTTCGGCGCCTGGTGGGTCGATGTCGAGTACAACGCCTACGGCAAAACCAGCAAGACCCAGCTGATGGCCAGGACCGAAGAAGGTGCACGGCGCTTTCAGGTCGGGCACCACTTCTTGGCCTGAGGAGGACCAAATGGCAAACGCCACAGCTGCAGCGCAGCCAGGCCTGCTGCCGAGAATCATCCGGGCCGGCGAGGCGCCTGGATATCTCGGCATGTGCAAGGACGAATTCAAGAACACCGTGAGGCCATACGTCCGCGAGTTCCCAATAGGGAAGCAGGGCATCGGCTTTGAACGGCTCGAGCTGGACGCCTGGGTCGACGCCTATATCGAGGCCATGGCCGTTGAAAAGGCGAGCAATCAGGACAACAATCGGCCCCGCAGCGAGCGCTTGGCCGTGACCTACAAGGAGAACCCATGGCCAAAAAGGCAATCACAGGCCTCCAGAAAATGCCCAGCGGCATCTGGAAAATCGACAGAGGGGAGCGAATTCAAGAGAGCACTGGCACTTGTGACCGGGAAGAAGCGGAGCAGTACCTGATCCACCTGCTGGAGAAAATGCGCCAGCGAAAGGTGTATGGCGTTCGCGAGATCAAGACCTTCGACCAGGCCGCGGCGCGTTACCTGGTCGAGCACAAGGACCAGCCATCGATCAGACTAACTGCGCTGTACCTGGACCAGGTCATGCCCTACCTGGGCAGCCTGCCACTGACGCACATCGACGATGCCGCTTTGGCACCGTACATCCGTGATCGCAAGGCCGGGGCTGTGTTGCCGGATGGGAAAGTGAAGGAAGGCGTCAGCAACAGGACCATCAACATCGCGATCGAGCGCGTGATCAGGGTCCTGTCGTTGGCGTGCAGGAAGTGGCGGGATGAGGAGCGCCGACCGTGGCTCGACAGCGTTCCACTGCTGACCAAGCTCGAGGAAAAGAAGGCGAGCCGCAAGCCATACCCCATGTCATGGGAGGAGCAGTCGGCTCTCTTCGCTGAGTTGCCCGACCACCTGCAGCGCATGGCCCTGTTCAAGGTGAACACCGGCTGTCGCGAGCAGGAGGTCTGCAAGTTGAGGTGGGACTGGGAGATATTCGTGCCCGAGCTCGACACCAGCGTGTTCCTGATCCCGGCCGAGTTCGGCGGCCGGCATGAGAATTCCGGAGTGAAGAACAGGGACGAGCGCCTGGTTGTGCTGAACAGCGTGGCGTGGTCAATCATCGAGAAACAGCGCGGGATCAGCAGGGAATGGGTGTTCCCCTACAATGGCACCGCGATGCATCGGATGAATGATTCGGCGTGGAAAAAGGCGCGAGTGCGCGCGGCCAAGCACTGGCAGGAGCAGCATTTGAGGCCGGCGCACCCAGGGTTCGCTTCAATACGCATCCACGACCTGAAGCATACCTTCGGCAGGCGCCTTAAAGCAGCAGGTGTAACAGAGGAAGATCGGAAGTCGCTGCTTGGCCACAAGAACGGAAGCGTGACCAGCCACTACTCGGGTGCCGAGCTCGGGCAGTTGATCGAAGCGGCAAACAAGGTATCGGCAACCGACTCGCGCGGACCGGTTCTGACAATTTTGAAGAGGCGGATCGGGTAAGAAATTGGGCGAAGTCACTCGAAAAGTCACTAGCCCCAGAAATAACAAAGCCACCATAAGGTGGCTAAGTCATTGAGGTATATGGTCGGGACGGAGTGATTCGAACACTCGACCCCTTGCACCCCATGCAAGTGCGCTACCGGGCTGCGCTACGCCCCGACAAGGCGGTTCTCAATGTTGCCGAGAACGAGAAGAAATGTACCCTAACCTTTTGATTAATGGAAGCTTTTTTTCAAAAAACTTTCCACTCATCGGCTTTGGTCACTTCTTGAGCACCACCAACACATCCTCCAACTCCGCAATCATCTGCCGAATCAGCTGCTTGTATTGGCTGGACTCATCCTTGACCTCATCACTGGAGAGCCTTAACCGCGCCCCGCCAATGGTAAAGCCCTGGTCATACAGCAAAGCGCGGATCTGGCGGATCATCAGCACGTCTTGCCGCTGATAATACCGCCGATTCCCACGGCGCTTCACCGGGTTGAGCTGCGGAAATTCCTGCTCCCAGTAGCGCAGCACGTGCGGTTTTACCGCACAGAGCTCGCTGACTTCACCGATGGTGAAGTAGCGTTTGCCCGGGATGGGGGGCAGCTCGTCGTTATGGCTTGGTTCCAGCATAGGCCTCTACCCGGGCTTTCAGCTTCTGCCCTGGACGAAAGGTGACGACGCGGCGCGCGGTGATCGGGATCTCTTCCCCTGTTTTAGGGTTGCGGCCCGGCCGCTGGCGTTTGTCGCGAAGGTCGAAGTTGCCGAAACCGGACAACTTGACCTGCTCGTTGTCTTCAAGCGCGTGCCGAATTTCTTCGAAAAACAGCTCGACCAGCTCCTTGGCCTCACGCTTGTTAAGCCCCAGCTCCTCGTACAGCCTTTCGGCCATCTCAGCTTTCGTCAGAGCACCCATGCCGTTATTTCCTTAACGTGGTGTTCAACCTTTGTTCAAGCGAGGTGAGGATGGTTTGCAGGGTTTCATTCACCTCATCGTCGTTAAGAGTGCGCGATGGATGTTGCCAGGTCAAGCCGACGGCCAGGCTTTTTCTATCAGGATCAATGCCTTTACCCTGGTAGACGTCAAACAGCCTGAGGTCTGTGAGCCATTCGCCTGCATTGTCACGAATTACTTCAAGCACCGAGCTAGAAGCCACATCACGACCTGCGATCAAGGCCAGGTCACGGCGGGTTTCCGGGAACTTGGACAGCTCGCTGAACTTCGGCAGGCGGCCTTCGACTACATCACCGAGCACCAGCTCGAAGACGAACACCGGGCGGTCGAGGCCGAGGGTCTTGGCCAGCTCCGGGTGGATGGCGCCAAGGTAGCCGACTTCCTTGCCGTCGCGCTCGATGCGGGCGGTCTGGCCGGGGTGCAGGGCTGGGTGCTTGCCGGCGACGAAGCTGAAGTCGCTCAGGGCACCGGAGTAGCCCAGCAGGGCTTCCACGTCGGCTTTGACGTCAAAGAAGTCGATGCCGTCGCGACCGTTCGCCCAGCCTTCAGGCTGGCGGCTGCCGGTGACGACGCCGGCGATCATCGGCTGCTGCTTGAGGTCACCGAGTTGGCCGACAAAGCGCAGGCCGCTTTCGAACAGGCGCACGCGGTCTTGCTGGCGGTTGAGGTTGTGCTGCATCGCCTTGACCAGGCCCGGCCACAGCGAGGCGCGCATGGCGGCCATGTCGCTGGAGATGGGGTTGGCCAGCAGCAGCGGCTCGACGCCTGGGGTGAACAGCTCGAACAGTTTCGGGTCGATGAAGCTGTAGGTGATGGCTTCCTGGTAGCCGCGGGCGACCAGCAGGCGACGCAGGTTCGGCAGCTCGCCGCGGGTTTCCGGGCGGGCTTGCGGGGCCAGGCGGGCCTGCGGGTAGCGCACCGGCAGGTTGTTGTAGCCGTATAGGCGGGCCAGCTCTTCGATCAGGTCGACTTCCAGGCTGACGTCGAAGCGGTGGCTTGGGACGGTGACCGTCCACTGCCCTGCCCCATTGGCGCTGGTCTTCAGCTCCAGGGCGTTGAGCAGTTGCTCGACCTGGGCGGCGTCCATTTCCATGCCGAGCATCTGGGTGATGCGTTCGGCGCGCAGGGTAATCGGGGCGATGTTCGGCAGGTGCTGCTCGCTCACGGTCTCGACTACGGGGCCTGCTTCGCCGCCGACGATCTCCAGCACCAGGGCGGTGGCGCGCTCCATGGCTTCACGGGCCAGTTGCGAGTCCACGCCGCGCTCGTAGCGGTGCGAGGCGTCGGTGTGCAGGCCGTAGGAACGGGCCTTGCCGGCGACGGAGATCGGCTCGAAGAAGGCGCTTTCGAGGAACAGGTCGCGGGTCTTCTCGGTGTTGACGCCGCTGTGCTCGCCACCCATCACGCCGGCAATGGCCAGGGCGCGGGTGTGGTCGGCGATCACCAGGGTGTCGGCGCGCAGGGCGACTTCCTGGCCATCCAGCAGGACCAGCTTCTCGCCCTCCTCGGCCATGCGTACGCGAATGCCGCCGTTGATTTCGGCGAGGTCGAAGGCGTGCATCGGCTGGCCGAGCTCGAGCATCACGTAGTTGGTGATGTCGACGGCGGCGTCGATGCTGCGCACGTCGCTGCGGCGCAGGCGCTCGACCATCCACAGCGGGGTCGGCTTGCTCAGGTCGACGTTACGGATCACGCGGCCCAGGTAGCGTGGGCAGGCGGCCGGGGCGCTGACTTCGACCGGGCGCACTTCGTCGTGGGCGGCCGGTATGGCTGGCACAACTGGGCGGGTGACCGGCACGTCGTACAGGGCGCTGACGTCACGGGCCAGGCCGGCCAGGGACAGGCAGTCGCCGCGGTTCGGGGTCAGGCCGATCTCGATGCTGGCGTCGTCCAGGTTCAGGTACTGACGGATGTCCTGGCCCACCGGGGCGTCGGCAGCCAGTTCCAGCAAGCCGTCGTTCTCTTCGGTGATCTGCAGTTCAGCCGCCGAGCAGAGCATGCCGAACGACTCAACGCCGCGCAGCTTGGCCTTCTTGATCTTGAAGTCGCCGGGCAGTTCGGCGCCGATCATGGCGAACGGGATCTTGATGCCTGGGCGGGCATTCGGGGCGCCGCAGACCACCTGGAAGGTTTCTGCGCCGTTGCTCACCTGGCACACGCGCAGCTTGTCGGCGTCCGGGTGTTGTTCGGTGGTGAGGATCTCGCCCACCACGATGCCGCTGAACTGGCCGGCAGCGGGGGTCACGCTGTCGACTTCGAGGCCGGCCATGGACAGGCGGGCGACCAGTTCGTCACGGGAGACTTGCGGGTTTACCCAACCGCGCAGCCACTGTTCACTGAATTTCATGCTGTTCTCCTGAAAGTTGCGTCGATTGGGCCTAGCGGAATTGAGCCAAGAACCGCAGGTCGTTGTCGAAGAACAGACGCAAATCGTTGACGCCATAGCGCAGCATGGCCAGGCGCTCGGCACCCATGCCGAAGGCGAAGCCCTGGAATTCTTCCGGGTCGATGCCGGACATGCGCAGCACGTTCGGGTGGACCATGCCGCAGCCCATCACTTCCAGCCAGCCGGTCTGCTTACAGACGCGGCAGCCGTTGCCGGAACACATCACGCACTGGATGTCGACTTCGGCGCTCGGCTCGGTGAAGGGGAAGAACGACGGGCGGAAACGCACAGCCAGTTCTTTCTCGAAGAACACCCGCAGGAACTCTTCGATGGTGCCCTTGAGGTCGGCGAAGTTGATGCCGCGGTCGATCAGCAGGCCTTCGACCTGGTGGAACATCGGCGAGTGGGTGATATCCGAGTCGCAACGGTACACACGGCCTGGGCAGACGATGCGGATCGGGGGTTGCGAGGATTCCATGGTGCGGACCTGTACCGGCGAGGTGTGGGTGCGCAGCAGCATGTTGGCGTTGAAATAGAAGGTATCGTGCATCGCCCGGGCCGGGTGGTGGCCGGGGATGTTGAGCGCTTCGAAGTTGTGGTAGTCGTCTTCGACCTCAGGGCCTTCGGCGATGCCGTAGCCGATATGGGTGAAGAACTGCTCGATGCGCTCGAGGGTACGGGTGATCGGGTGCAGCCCGCCGGTGGTCTGGCCACGGCCTGGTAGAGTCACGTCGATGCATTCGGCGGCCAGGCGAGCGTTGAGCTCAGCCTCTTCAAAACCGGCCTTGCGTGCGTTGAGCACGTCAGTGACGCGTTCCTTGGCGTCGTTGATCAGCGCGCCAACCTTGGGGCGCTCTTCGGCTGGCAGGTTGCCCAGGGTCTTCATCACCTGGGTCAGCTCGCCTTTCTTGCCGAGGAATTGAACCCGGATCTGTTCCAGGGTAGTGATGTCTTCAGCGCGTTCCACGGCCTCGAGGGCTTGGGCGACCAGCGCGTCCAGGTTTTCCATGTACAGACTCCAGATACGAAAATAGGGGAAGAGCTTTTGAAGGCTCTTCCCCTATCCGATGACGTTTTACACCCGACGGCGCAGGCGCCGCCGGATGATTGTCGTGGGTACTTAAGCCAGTACGGCTTTAGCCTTCTCGACAATCGCAGCAAACGCCGCTTTTTCGTTCACTGCCAGATCGGCCAGAACCTTACGGTCGATTTCGATCGACGCCTTTTTCAGGCCAGCAATCAGACGGCTGTACGACAGACCGTTGGTGCGGGCACCGGCGTTGATACGAGCGATCCACAGTGCGCGGAACTGACGCTTCTTCTGGCGACGGTCGCGGTAGGCGTATTGGCCTGCCTTGATGACCGCTTGCTTGGCAACGCGGAATACGCGCGAGCGTGCACCGTAGTAGCCTTTAGCCAGTTTCAGAATTTTTTTGTGACGCTTACGAGCGATAACGCCGCGCTTAACACGAGCCATGAGTAACTTCCTCTATCTTAACCAGAATTAACGAACGCGCAGCATGCGCTCGACTTTTGCCACGTCAGACGGGTGCAGCAGGCTGGCACCGCGCAGTTGACGCTTACGCTTGGTCGACATTTTGGTCAGGATGTGGCTCTTGAAAGCGTGCTTGTGCTTGAAGCCGGAAGCCGTCTTCAGGAAGCGCTTCGCAGCACCGCTCTTGGTTTTCATTTTTGGCATGTTGGAACTCCGCATTCGAATAAAAATTACACAATAATCATCAGGCCTGCCGTGCCCGGGAGATTACTTCTTCTTTTTGGGGGCGATGACCATCATAAGCTGGCGTCCTTCCATCTTCGGATGCTGCTCAACGGTGCCGTATTCCACGAGGTCGGCTTCGACCCGCTTCAACAGCTCCATGCCCAGCTCCTGGTGGGCCATCTCACGGCCGCGGAATCTCAGAGAGATCTTGGCCTTGTCCCCATCACTAAGGAAACGTACCAGGTTGCGTAGTTTTACCTGGTAATCCCCTTCTTCCGTCCCTGGACGAAACTTGATTTCTTTGATCTGGATCTGCTTCTGGTTCTTCTTGGCTTCGTTGGCCTGCTTCTTCTTCTCGAAGAGGTGCTTGCCGTAGTCCATCACCTTGCAGACGGGCGGTTGCGCGTCTGCAGAGATTTCCACCAGATCCAGCTTCGCTTCATCAGCGATACGCAGCGCTTCATCAATCGAGACGATGCCAATCTGCTCGCCGTCAGCACCAATTAACCGAACCTCGCGTGCCGAGATATTCTCGTTGATCGGGGCTTTCGGTGCAGTTCGTTTATCGTTTCTCATTTCACGCTTAATAGTCATTACTCCGATTCTTGGCGACCACGCCGGGAAACCGCTTGCGACAGCAGCTCAGCGAACTGCGCGACGGGCATCGAGCCCAGGTCAGCGCCTTCGCGGGTGCGCACAGCGACGGTTTGCGTTTCGACTTCGCGATCCCCTATAACCAAAAGGTAAGGGACCCGCAGCAACGTATGCTCGCGGATTTTAAAGCCGATCTTCTCATTTCTCAAGTCCGACTTGGCACGGAATCCGCTACCGTTCAGGGCTTTTTCTACCTCGAGGGCGAAATCGGCCTGCTTGTCGGTGATGTTCATGATCACGGCTTGGGTCGGGGCGAGCCAGGCCGGGAACACGCCGGCGTAGTGCTCGATCAGCATGCCGATGAAGCGTTCGAACGAGCCGAGGATGGCGCGGTGCAGCATCACCGGGCGCACGCGGCTGTTGTCTTCGGCAATGTAGCTGGCGTCCAGGCGCTCCGGCAGGTTCGGGTCGTACTGCAGGGTGCCGCACTGCCAGTTACGGCCGAGGCAGTCGCGCAGGGTGAACTCGATCTTCGGGCCGTAGAACGCGCCCTCGCCCGGCTGGTATTCCCACTCCAGGCCCGATTCGTTCAGGGCGTCGGCCAGGGCGCCTTCGGCGCGGTCCCACAGCTCTTCGGAGCCCACGCGCTTGGCTGGGCGGGTCGAGAGTTTCATGGCGACGTCGGTGAAGCCGAAGTCCTTGTACACGTCCAGGGTCAGCTTGATGAAGTCGGCGGCTTCTTTCTTCACCTGGTCTTCGGTGCAGAAGATGTGCGCGTCGTCTTGTACAAAGCCACGCACGCGCATGATGCCGTGCAGGGCGCCGGACGGCTCGTTACGGTGGCAGGCACCGAACTCGGCCAGGCGCAGCGGCAGGTCGCGGTAGGATTTCAGGCCCTGGTTGAACACCTGCACGTGGCACGGGCAGTTCATCGGCTTTACCGCGTAGTCGCGGTTTTCCGACGAAGTGGTGAACATGTTCTCGGCGTAATTGGACCAGTGGCCGGAACGCTCCCAGAGGATGCGGTCGACGACCTGCGGGGTCTTGATCTCTTGATAGCCGTTTTCACGCTGGACCTGGCGCATGTACTGCTCGAGCACCTGGTACACGGTCCAGCCGTTGGCGTGCCAGAACACCATGCCAGGGGCTTCTTCCTGCAGGTGGAACAGGTCGAGCTGCTTGCCGATCTTGCGGTGGTCGCGTTTTTCGGCTTCTTCGATGCGCTGGATGTAGGCGGCCAGCTGCTTCTTGTCGGCCCAGGCGGTGCCGTATACGCGTTGCAGCTGCTCGTTCTTGGCATCGCCGCGCCAGTAGGCGCCGCTCAGCTTGGTCAGCTTGAACGCTTTGAGGAAGCGAGTGTTCGGCACGTGCGGGCCACGGCACATGTCGACGTATTCTTCGTGGTAGTACAGGCCCATGGCCTGTTCATCCGGCATGTCCTCGACCAGGCGCAGTTTGTAGTCTTCGCCACGCTGGGTGAACACGTCGATGACTTCGGCGCGCGGGGTCATCTTCTTGACGACGTCGTAGTCCGTGTCGATCAGCTGCTGCATGCGCTTTTCGATCGCGGCGAGGTCGTCCGGGGTGAAGGGACGCTCGTAGGCGATGTCGTAATAGAAGCCTTCGTCGATCACCGGGCCGATCACCATCTTGGCGGTCGGGTACAACTGCTTCACCGCGTGGCCGATCAGGTGGGCGCACGAGTGACGGATGATCTCCAGTCCCTCTTCATCTTTGGGGGTGATGATCTGCAGGGTGGCGTCGTGGTCGATCTTGTCGCAGGCATCGACGAGCTTGCCGTCGACCTTGCCGGCGAGGGTCGCCTTGGCCAGGCCTGCACCGATCGAGGCGGCGACTTCGGCTACGGATACCGGCTGGTCGAACGTGCGTTGACTGCCATCGGGAAGAGTAATAACGGGCATGGCGCCTCCTCTCCTAGTGGTGACCCCTACCAAAGGTCACGTGGGTTGGGATGAGCCAGTACAAGATCCGCCCTGCCTTTCCCGCGGGAAAGCCTGCCTCACAGTGGCAGAGACCTGTTCGGTCTGCCAGGGACGAACCAGAGTGACTGGAAGGTAAACGCTGCAAGCCGCAAGTGGCGAGCTGCAAGCCGAGCATGCTAGCACGCGGGTTGCACCGGGAAGCAGAAATATTTGGAAATTACGGCCTTGGGGTGAACTTGTACGGAAAATTTTCTATCAGACCTTCTGAAGCAACCTACTCTTGATGAGACCTTAACCTAAGGAGTGTCTGGTTATGCGACTTCAGTCCCTTCTGGCTGCCTGTGCCGCAAGTGCCCTGCTGCTGCCTCTGGCCGCCCATGCGGGCAATTTCCCAGCAGGCAAGGAAGCGGCCTACATGACCCAATGCCAGCAAGTGGCCATGGGCCAGGGCCTGGACACGGCAAAGGCGAAGAAGCACTGCGAATGCGGCGCCCAAACCATCAAAAAGAAATTCAACGACAAGGAGATCGAGGACCTCGACAGCCAGGACGGCGTGGATGCCAAGCTGATGCAGAAGGCCCAGGTGGCCGTGCAGGCAGCCTGCAAGCCGAAATAGAGGGGTCGCGGGACGATTCGACGCATCTTTTGCGCCAGATCAACATCCTGCGAAGGTAAAAGGCGCTAGATGCGCAGAAATGGACTATGATGTCGCCGGTGCACCTGTAGCCTCGGCAACATCGCACTTCGATAAAAATCATGTTTCTGGAGATTCACCTCATGTCCAATCGCCAAAACGGCACCGTCAAATGGTTCAATGATGAAAAAGGCTACGGCTTCATCACCCCAGCAGGCGGCGGCGACGACCTGTTCGTACACTTCAAGGCCATCGAATCCGACGGCTTCAAGAGCCTGAAAGAAGGCCAGGCTGTAACCTTCGTTGCCGAGAAAGGCCAGAAGGGCATGCAGGCTGCACAGGTTCGTCCGGAGTAATTCGGATCGCAACAAAAAACCCGCCACTTGTGGCGGGTTTTTTATGGGCGCGTTTCGGGTTTTGCGAAACGGCCCTCCGTCTGTAGGAGCGGCTTCAGCCGCGATGCAGGCGACGCGGTGCGAATGGCACCCGCTGTGCGGGTGATCGCGGCTGAAGCCGCTCCTACAGGGGTAGCGCCTAGCTTCGGGTCAGCCGCAATTGACGCGGGTTACCACGCCCTTTTCGTCGACATTCAGGTTCAGCCGCTCGGAGCGGTATTCCAGGGTGATCACGTCGTGCGGGGTGAGGACGCGCGCCATCTGCGAACCACTGGCCTTGCGGGCCTGGTCCAGCAGTTCCGGCGAGGCTTGCTTGCCGACAGCGAAGCCGGCGCCACTGGCCTCGCAGCGGCCGTCGTTGCCGGCCGGGGCGCTCGGGGCGCTGCTGCCGCCCGAGGAGCCGCCAGTGCTGCAACCTGCCAGGACGGTGGCCAGCAGCAGGGTCGCCAGGGAAGCGCGGGTACGGAACATGAATCCTCCTAGATCGATCTGGGTACTGCCTTATCCGACAGTACCGCGGAATGTTTGTTGCAAAACCGCACGATTCTGCCCGAACTCGCCACATGACGCGAAGGGCAATCGTGACTGGATTTTGCACCAAACCGTAGGTTCGGCCAGATGCGCCGCTTATACCTAAGTCGCAGGCCGCTTGATGCAAAGGCATGATTTACTGCAATAAGTGGAGCGCGACATGCCTCCCCTTCGAACGCCAGGACGCGGTATTCGACCTATCACCCAGGCCACAACGAGAACCGCCCCATGAGCAGCCACAGCATCGATGCCGACATCAAGGTCAAGTGGGACGAAGGCCAGAGCGCCTACAGCCCGGGCACGCCCGAAGAGCTGGTGCTGATCGCCATCGACCTGCTGGTACGCGACCTGGGCGGCGAGGCGGCGCGCAGCTTCATCGAGCAGGTGCTCGAGCACCACGCGCCGCAGGGGGCTATTTCAATCGAGCCAGCCGTGCGCTGAGCAGGTCGAAGAAGCCCTGGGCATCGCCCTCCTTCACCCACATCACATTGGCCGGCTGCTTGAGCACGCCGTACCAGTCGGCGACGGTCTGGCCGAAGGTCGGGCCTTCGCGGCTGTCGACTGCCAGGTGCACCTGACGGCCCTGGAACAGCTCGGGCTTGAGCAGGTAGGCGATGACGCTGGCGTCGTGTACGGGGCCGCCAGGGATACCGTAGGTGTCCATGTCGTACTTGATGTAAGCGTTGAGAATGTCCACCACCAGCTTGCTGGCATGGTTGTTCACCGCGGCCAGCTGCTTTAGGCGCGCGTCGCTGGTGAGCACCTTGTGGGTGACGTCCAGCGGCAGGTAGGTCAGCTTGACGCCGCTGGCCAGCACCACTTCGGCGGCATGGGGGTCGGCGAACAGGTTGAATTCGGCGGCCGGGGTGATATTGCCGCCATTGAAGTGGGCCCCGCCCATCACCACCACTTCCTTGATACCGTTGACGATCTCGGGCTTCTGGATCAGTGCCAGGGCCAGGTTGGTCTGTGGGCCGAGCATCGCGATGGTGATGCTGTGGGGCTCGGCGGCGCTCAGGGTGTCGATCAGGTACTGCACGGCATTGCCCTTGGCCAGGGGCTTTTTCGGTTCGTGGACCTGGACGCCGGTGAGGCCTTCCTCGCCATGCACGTTGGCAGCGTAGATGGGCGTGCGCACCAGTGGGCGCCCTGCCCCGGCGTACACCGGGATCTCTTCGCGACCACCCCATTCACGGGCCAGGCGGGCGTTGCGCGAGGTTTTTTCCAGGCGCACGTTGCCGGCGACGGTGGTAATGGCGCGGATCTTCAGCTCTTCGGGGGACGCCATGGCCAGCAGCAGTGCCACCACGTCGTCGGCGCCGGGGTCGGTGTCGATGATCAGGTCGCGAGGGGCGGCCTGCAGGGCGGTGGCGGCTAGCGCGGACATGAGGACGGCTCCTTGGAGCAGGCGTTTGAGGGACATTCAGCACTCCTTGTTGCTAGGGGATGGATTCAACAGGGGCCGCCTTGCGGCCCTTTCGCGGCACAAGGCCGCTCCTACAGGAACCGCATCGCCCCTGTAGGAGCGGCCTTGTGCCGCGATCGAGGGCGCAGCCCTCGCATTCGATATCAAAAGGTGACGCCGGCCATCAGCGCGATATTGCTGTAGGGCCGGCACTCACCGGTACGAACCACGGCCCGTGCCTGCCGGCACAGCGCCTTGAAATCGGCATGGTTCATCACTTCCCGTTGGCCAATCTCGCCACGGGCATGCATCTGCTCAACCTCGATCAGCCCCAGCGGCGCGGCCTGGAACATTTCCTCGGCCAGCACATGCCGCTCCACCTGCATCTCGCTCAGCACCACGCGCAACACGCTGGCGAAGTCCGGGATGCCAGGGGTCAACGCCAGGTCGATGAGCTCCACGCCGGGCGGCACCGGCAAGCCGGCATCGCCAATCACCAGGATATCGCCATGCCCCAGGCCGGCGATGGCCCGCGACAGGGCGATATTCAACAACGGCGTCTTTTTCATGGCGCCAACTCCTTCAGGTAGGGTATCGACGGCTGCGCGCCGGCACGGGTCACCGACAATGCGGCGGCGCGCTGACCGAAGCCGATGGCCTGCTCTTCCGACAGGCCGCGCGCCAGGCCAGCGGCAAAGCCGCCGACGAAGGTATCGCCCGCCGCCGTGGTATCCACCGGCTGCACGCGAGGGGCCGGGAAATGCCGGCTGCCGGCGGCATCGACCAACAGTGCGCCGTCGGCGCCCAGGGTAACGATCACCTTGCCCGCCCCCAGCTGGCGCAGGCGTTCGCCGGCGCGGCGGGCGCTGTCCTGGTCGCTGACCGGCACACCGGCCAGGGCCTCGGCCTCGCTCTCGTTGGGGATGAGGTAGTCGATATGGGCGAACCACTCCGACGGCAACGGGCCGCTGGCCGGCGCCGGATTGAGGATCACCGTCTTGCCCAGTTCACGGCCGCGGGCCAGAGTCCAGGCCACGGTGGCGCTGGGCACTTCCAGCTGGCAGATGATCACTTCGGCCTGCTGCAGCAGGTTGTCGAAGCGGCGCACCGACTCAGGCCCGAGCAGGCCGTTACCACCGGGGATGATGACGATGGCGTTCTGGCTGGCGGCGTCCACCACGATCAGCGCCACACCGCTGGACACGCCCTCGCACACGCTCACGCCCTGGCAATCGACGCCCTCGGTCTGCAGGGCCTGGCGCAACTGCTGGCCGTAGGCGTCGTCACCGACATTACCGACCATCGCCACGCTGGCGCCCAGCCGGGCCACGGCCACGGCCTGGTTGGCGCCCTTGCCGCCGGGGGCGGTGAAGAAACTCTCGCCGGCCAGGGTCTCGCCTCCCCGGGGCAGGCGCTGGGCGCGGGCCACCAGGTCCATGTTGAGGCTGCCGACCACTACCACCTTGGCATCCATGGGTATTCCTTAACGGTAATCGTTGAACAGGTCCGGGCGTGGCCCGGTGGATTCGCGCAGGACGATGCGCGGGGCGACGATGCGCTGCTCCGCGCCCTCATGCTGGCGCGCGCCGATGCGCGACAGCAGCAGGCCTGCGGCGTTTTCGCCCAGCTCGCGGATCGACTGGCCGACCGTGGTCAGCGCCGGGTACACGTAGCGGCTGAGTTCGATGTCGTCGAAGCCGATCACCGACAGCTCGCCCGGCACGTCGATGTTGCGCTCGGCGGCGGCGCGCAGCACACCGAAGCCGATCATGTCGTTGGCGGCGAAGATCGCCGTGGGCCGCTCGCCATCGAGCAGCCGCGCCGCCGCGGCATGGCCACCGGGGCTGGTGAAGTCGCTGTGCAGCACATGCCCCTTGGCCACCGCCACCCCGGCTTCGGCCATGGCGCGACGGAAACCGGCCAGGCGCAGTTGGCTCACGCCGGTGTCGGCGGGGCCGGCGATGGTGGCGATCTCGCGGTGGCCCAGCTCCAGCAGGTGACGGGTAGCCAGGTAGGCGCCGTGCTCATGGTCGATGCGCACCAGGTCGGCGGCGACACCGTCCAGGGCGCGGTCGACGATGACCATGGGCGTGCGCACGCCGCCGAGGCTGTCGAGCAGGTCCTGGTCCTCGCCCACCGAGGCGACGATCAACCCGTCGATGCGTTTTTCCAGCAACACGCGCAGGTAGCTGCGCTGCTTTTGCGGGTTGTCGTCGGAGTTGCACAGGATCACGCAGTAGCCATTGCGCTCGCAGGCGTCCTCGATACCCCGGGCCAGTTCGGCGAAGTACGGGTTGACGCTGTTGGGCACCAGCAGGCCGATGGTGGCGGTGCTGCGGGCCTTGAGCGAGCGGGCCACGGCGCTGGGCACGTAGTCGAGCTCGGCGATCGCCGCCTCGACCTTGAGCCGCACGGGCTCACTGACCGGGCGGGTCTTGTTCAGTACATGGGACACGGTGGTGTAGGAAATACCCGCCAGTGCCGCGACATCTTTGATGGTTGCCATGGTTTCAGTTCCGCCGGTTCGCGCGCCGGCTACGGTAAGTGTCGAGCACCACGGCGATGACGATGACCGCCCCGGTGATGATGCGTTTGGTCGGTTCCGAAGCGCCGATCTGGGCCAGGCCCGCGGCCAGCACCGAGATGATCAGCACACCGAAGAAGGTGCTGATGACCGAACCGCGCCCGCCCATCAGGCTGGTGCCACCGATCACCACGGCGGCGATCACCTGCAGCTCGAGACCGGCGCCGGCGTTCGGGTCGGCGGCCTCCAGGCGCGAGATCTGGAACAGCGCGGCGAGGCCCGCGAGCACACCCATCAGGGTGAACACCAGGATCTTGTAGGGGCGCGGGTCGATGCCGGCCAGGCGCACGGCCTCTTCGTTGGTGCCGATGCCGATCAGGTAGCGGCCGAACACGGTGCGGGTCAGCACCAGCTGGGCCAGCACGATCACCAGCAAGGCGATGATGAAGGCCGGCGAGATGCCGAAGGCGATGGGGTTGGAGAACCAGGCGAAGGCATCGCCGATGTAGGCGGTGCGCGAGTCGGTGAACTGGTAGGCCAGGCCTCGGGCCATCTCCAGCACGCCCAGCGAGACGATGAACGAGGGGATGCGCCAGGCCACGGTGATGCTGCCGGTGATACTGCCGGCCAGTGCCGCCACGGCCATGCCAAGCAAGGCGGCGGGCAATACGCTCCAGCCCCAGCCGAGGATGGCCACGCTGACAGCCGAGGCGGCCAGGGCCAGCACCGAGCCCACCGACAGGTCGATGCCGCCGATGATCAGCACGAAGGTCATGCCCACCGCCAGCACCATCAGGTCGGGAATCTGGTTGGCCAGGGTGCTGAAGGTGGCATAGGAGAGGAAGTGGCTGCTCAGCATCGAGAACAGCACGATCATCGCCAGCAAGGCGCCGGCCAGGCCCAGGTAGGTGCCCAGGCCATAGTAGTTGCCGCTGCGGCGGGCGGGCGCTGCGCCCGGGGTGTCGAGTGTGGTTTTCATGCATCCATCCTGGGGGCTGCGTCGTGCAGCAGGGCATCACGTTTCTGGTAGCCGGCGAAGGCGGCGGCGAGCAGTTGGTCCTGGCTCCAGTGGTCGCGGTCGAAGGTGTCGATCAGGCGCCCGGCCGACAGCACGGCGATGCGGTCACAGATCAGCATCAGTTCGCGCAGGTCGCTGGACACCACGACAATGGCCTTGCCCTGGCGGGCGAGCTCGGCGAGCAGGCCATAGATGTCGAACTTGGCGCCGACGTCGATGCCACGGGTGGGCTCGTCGAACAACAGCACCTGGCAGTCGCGCTCCAGCCAACGGCCAATCACCACCTTCTGCTGGTTGCCACCGGACAGCTCGCCCACCGCCTGCGCGGGGCTGGCGCTGCGGATGCGCATGGCACCGATCTGACGCTCGGCCAGTTCACGCTCGGCGTTGCTGTCGAGCACCCCGGCGCGGGACACGGCGCCGAGGTTGCCCAAGGCGATGTTGGCGCTGATCGACTGGGTCAACAGCAGGCCTTCGCCCTTGCGGTCTTCGGTGATCAGGGCAATGCCCGCCTTGACCGCGGCCTTGGGCGAGTCGATGGTCACGGGCGCTGGCGGTTGGCCAAGGGCGACCTGGCCGCTGTCGGCGCGGTCGGCGCCGTAGATCAGGCGCAGCAGCTCGGTGCGCCCTGCACCGATCAGGCCGGAGATACCGAAGATCTCCCCTGCCCTGACCTCGAGCGACACCTCGCGCACCTTGTCGCCACGGCTGAGCTTGTCGACCTTGAGCAGCGGCGCGCCGATGGTGCGCTGGCCCAGGTCGATATGCTCGCCCAGCTCGCGGCCAACCATCAGGTTGACCAGTTGTTCGCTGTTGTAGCGCTGGATCGGCTCGGCGCACACCAGTTTGCCGTCGCGCAGCACGGCGATGCGCTGGGCCACGCGCTGCAACTCTTCGAGGCGATGGGAGATATAGACGATGGCCACGCCGCGCTGGCGCAGGCGCTCGATCTGGGTGAACAGCAGCTCCACCTCGCGGGCGGTGAGCATGGCCGTGGGTTCGTCGAAGATCAGCACATGGCAGTCGCCGATCAGGTTGCGGGCGATCTCGACCATTTGCTGATGGCCGATGCCCAGCTCGCCGACCGGCGTGTCCGGGTCGATCGCGTCCAGGCCGACCTGGGCCATGGCCGCCGTCGCCAGCTGGCGCAGGCGCTTCTGGTTGACCCAACCGAGCCGGCTGGGCAGGTTGTCGAGGAACAGGTTCTCGGCCACGGTCAGGGTGGGCAGCAGGTTGAGCTCCTGCATCACCATGCGCACGCCCAGGCGCTCGGCTTCGGCGCGGCTGCCGGGGCTGTAAGGCTGCCCGCGATAGGTCATCTGCCCGGTGGTGGGGACCTCCAGGCCGCTGATCAACTTGGACAGGGTCGACTTGCCCGCGCCGTTCTCGCCGGTCAGGGCCAGCACCTCGCCGCCGCGCAGCTCGAGGGTGACGTCGCCGAGCACGGGCTGGGCGTAGGTCTTGCCCAGGCCGCTGACGGCCAGCATGGTTTCATTGGCCGCTACTGACATGGCCATTTCTCCTGGATAGACATACCACCCCTGTAGGAGCGGCTTCAGCCGCGATCACCCGCGAAGCGGGTGCCAGGCATCGCAATGCCCGCATCGCGGCTGAAGCCGCTCCTACAGAGATCATTTTGTCACTGGGTAATCAGCTCGACCGGGGTCTGGATGACGTTGTCGGCATCCACGCCGGGCTTCTCGCCCTTGAGCATCTTCAACGCCGCCTGGATGCCGAACACCGCCTGCTGGCTGGCCGCCTGGTCGAGGGTGGCGAGCACGCGGCCGTCCTTGAGCATCGGCTTGATGGCATTGATGTTGTCGTAGCCGACCACCTGCACCTGGCCGGTCTTGCCGGCGGCGCGCACGGCCGAGACCGCGCCCAGGGCCATGCTGTCGTTGCCGGCCAGCAGCGCCTTCAATTCGGGGTATTCGTTGAGCATCGAGGCGGCCACGGCGTTGCCCTTGTCGATCTCCCAATTGCCGGACTGCACCGAGACGATCTTCATCTGCGCGGCTTCCATGGCGTCCTTGAAGCCGGCGGTGCGCTGTTGGGCGTTGGTGGTGGTCGGCACGCCTTCGATGATGCCGACCTGGTCACCGGCCTTGAGCTTCTGCTGGGCCAGGTAATCGCCGACCAGGCGCGCGCCCTTGCGGTTGTCCGGGCCTACGAACGGCACGCTGATGCCCTTGCTCTTGAGCACGTCGGGGTCGAGGCGGTTGTCGATGTTGACCACGGTGATGCCGGCGTCCATGGCCTTCTTGATTACCGGCACCAGCGCCTTGGAGTCGGCCGGCGCAATGACCAGGGCCTTGGCGCCGGTGGCGATCATCTGCTCGACGATGCGGATCTGGTTGCCGGTGTCGGTCTCGTCCTTGATGCCGTTGGCCACCAAGGTGAAGTCGTTCGGGTGGTCTTTCTGGTAGGCCTTGGCGCCGTCTTCCATGGTGCGGAAGAACTCGTTGGCGAGGGATTTCATCACCAGGGCGACCTTGGGGGCGTCCTCGGCGTGGGCGGCGGACATGGAGAAGATCAGCGAAGACAGTACGGCGAGGGCCAGCGGACGGCCGGAGAACGGCAGTTTCATGGAATTGACTCCGAATCTTGTGGTTTTTATCGGATCGCAAACGTTTGCGGTGACCAACTATGGAAACAGGCGCCGCTTTTGTCAAATCCCCGCGCAGGCCGCCCCAGGCTACGCCGGTCGGATTATCCGCAATTTATCCGAAAAACCGAACACCTTTTCCTGCAAATGTTCGGAAAGCCGAACAAGGGCAGCCCTGGTGACCTTGCGGTCAGCTCTCGATATCCCCAGTCTTTTCAGGGGATTCAAGATGAAATACGACGAACGGTAGTTGCTGGTACGAAATCTGCCTTTCCAGAAGTGCGACATAACGCACATCTCACCCAGGAAGAGAGAAGCAGAAATGATGAAATCCGCATTCCAGACCTTCGCACCGGGCGCCCTGGCCCTGTTGCTGGTCCTGCCAACCTCGGTTTCCGCCAAGGAAGCCGCGCAACAACAGAAGCTCGCCAACGTGGTGATCCTGGCCACCGGCGGCACCATCGCTGGCGCCGGCGCCAGCGCTGCCAACAGCGCCACCTATCAGGCCGCCAAGCTGGGCATCGACAAGCTGATCGCCGGCGTGCCGGAACTGCAGGACCTGGCCAACGTGCGCGGCGAGCAGGTGATGCAGATCGCCTCCGAGAGCATCGGCAACGAAGACCTGCTGAAACTGGGCAAGCGCGTCGCCGAACTGGCCGACAGCAAGGATGTCGACGGCATCGTCATCACCCACGGCACCGACACCCTGGAAGAGACCGCCTACTTCCTCAACCTGGTAGAGAAGACCGACAAGCCGATCATCGTGGTCGGCTCCATGCGCCCGGGCACCGCCATGTCCGCCGACGGCATGCTCAACCTGTACAACGCCGTGGCCGTGGCCAGCAGCAAGGATGCCCGCGGCAAGGGCGTGCTGGTCACGATGAACGACGAGATCCAGTCGGGTCGCGACGTGAGCAAGGCGGTCAACATCAAGACCGAAGCCTTCAAGAGCCAATGGGGCCCGCTGGGCATGGTCGTGGAAGGCAAATCGTACTTCTTCCGCCTGCCGGCCAAGCGCCACACCCTGAACTCCGAGTTCGACATCAAGACCATCAGCAGCCTGCCGGCGGTGGATATTGCCTACGGCTATGGCAATGTGACCGACACTGCCTACAAGGCCCTGGCCCAGGGTGGCGCCAAGGCGATCATCCATGCCGGTACTGGCAACGGTTCGGTGTCGTCGCGCGTTGTGCCGGCCCTGCAGGAACTGCGCAAGGACGGTGTGCAGATCATTCGTTCGTCCCACGTCAACCAGGGTGGCTTCGTACTGCGTAATGCCGAGCAGCCAGACGACAAGAACGACTGGGTCGTTGCCCATGACCTGAACCCGCAGAAGGCGCGGATCCTGGCAATGGTCGCGATGACCAAGACCCAGGACAGCAAGGAACTGCAGCGGATCTTCTGGGAATATTGATCGGCGCTTGAGTTGAACCGGGGCGTTGTTTGCTCCGGCCAGTTCGCCGGCAAAGCCGGCTCCTACAGGGGATTGCGCCACACCTGTAGGAGCCGGCTTGCCGGCGAACAGGGAACCAATCCCTCTACCACGGTCTTATAGGGCTTTCGCCCTACCTGCTGTTGCGAAATGGCCCACAGTCAAATACTGTATGCACATACAGCAAAACAAGGAACAGACCCGTGGCCACCCCCTCCTCCGCCTCGCCAAGCAGTTATGAGCAACTGGGCCAGCGCATCCAGAAGATCATCAACAGCCCGACCGCCCAGCGCAGCCGCGCCGCGCTGATCTTCCGCCTGGAGCACGAGTCGCCCGACGACTGGGAAACCCTGCTCGAGGAAATCGCCGAGAACGACAACGTCACCCTCGCCCACCGCGACGATGGCGGTGTGCAGATTTTCTGGACCGTGCCGAAGGAAGACTGACCGCGCATGAGAGTTTCGCTTTTTGCCACCTGCCTGCTGTTGATCACCCCATTCGCCCACGCCGACGCCCCACGCACCTTCCAGGAGGCCAAGAAGGTCGCCTGGAAACTGTATGCGCCGCAGTCCACCGAGTTCTACTGCGGCTGCAAGTACAAGGGCAACAAGGTCGACCTGGCCTCCTGCGGCTACGAGCCGCGCAAGAACCTCAACCGCGCCTCGCGCATCGAATGGGAACACATCGTCCCGGCCTGGCAGATCGGCCACCAGCGCCAGTGCTGGCAGGACGGCGGGCGCAAGAACTGCTCGCGCAACGACAAGGTCTACCAGCGCGCCGAGGCCGACCTGCACAACCTGGTACCGAGCATCGGCGAGGTCAACGGCGATCGCAGCAATTTCAGCTTCGGCTGGTTGCCCGAGCAGCACGGCCAATACGGCAGCTGCCTGACCCAGGTCGACTTCAAGGCCAAGAAGGTGATGCCGCGCCCGTCGATCCGCGGCATGATCGCGCGCACCTACTTCTATATGAGCAAGCAGTACGACCTGCGCCTGTCCAGGCAGGACCGGCAACTGTTCGAAGCCTGGAACAAGACCTACCCACCGCAGGCGTGGGAGCTGCAGCGCAACCAGCAGGTGGCCTGCGTGATGGGCCGCGGCAACGAGTTCGTCGGCCCGGTCAACCTCAAGGCCTGCGGCTGAGCACCGTCAGGTCAGCGTCTGCAGATAGGCGCTGGCCTGCCGGTAGCGGGAAAGCCGCGCCATGTCCGCCGGGCCCGGGTGGGCAATGCGCGACAGGTCACTGTTGTCGGCCAGGTCCGCCAGCTTGACCTGGCGGGCCAGAGGATCGACGCCCAGGCGAATGACGAACGCCTCGTAGCTTTCGCCTTGGCGGCGGCTCAAGGCCAGCAGTGCGGCGAGTATCTTCAGTGGGAAACCTTCCCGGGCCAGGTCGGACAGCGTGACCGGGGTGTCTTCCAGCACATCGTGCAGCACCGCGACGATCCGTTGCTCCGGGGTGATCACCCGCTCCATCACCCGCAACGGGTGGAGGATGTAGGCCGCACCGCCCTTGTCGAATTGCCCTTCATGAGCCTTGATGGCCATCGCGATGGCCCGCTCCAGCGTCGCCATGAAGTGATCCCCCATTCAACCCCCGCCCTAGACAGCATAGCCGCGCCCTCGCCGCTGCGACAGCCAGGCCCTCACCCGGCAAAAGGTTCATAAACCAACAGGCCTGCGCAATAAAAGCGATATTTTTTCTGTAACGAAAATGTAATATTCGCATTCGCATACCTATAACAAGCTTGGAGCTTCAGATGCTTGCCTTCTTCCGCCCTGCCCCGCACCGGGCGCCGCTGCCCGACGAGCACGTCGACAGCACGTACCGCCGCCTGCGCTGGCAGATCTTCGCCGGGATCTTCTTCGGCTATGCCGGCTACTACCTGCTGCGCAAGAACTTCTCCCTGGCCATGCCCTACCTCATCGAGGAAGAGGGCTACACCCGTGGCCAGCTGGGCCTGGCCATCTCGGCGATCGCCATTGCCTACGGCCTGTCCAAGTTCCTCATGGGGCTGGTCTCGGACCGTTCCAACCCGCGCTACTTCCTGCCCTTCGGCCTGTTGATCTCCGCCGGGGTGATGTTCATTTTCGGTTTCGCGCATTGGGCCACTTCCAGCGTGGCGATCATGTTCGTGCTGCTGTTCATCAACGGCTGGGCCCAGGGCATGGGCTGGCCGCCAAGCGGGCGGACCATGGTGCACTGGTGGTCGCAGAAAGAGCGCGGCGGCGTGGTGTCGGTGTGGAACGTCGCCCACAATGTCGGCGGCGGCCTGATCGGCCCGCTGTTCCTGCTGGGCCTGGGCTGGACCAACGACTGGCACGCGGCCTTCTACGTGCCTGCCGCCGTGGCGGTGCTGGTGGCGGTATTCGCCTTCGCCATGATGCGCGACACCCCGCAATCGGTCGGCTTGCCACCGGTGGAGCAATACAAGAACGACTACCCCGAAGGCTACGACGAGAGCCACGAGCAGGAGTTCAGCGCCAAGCAGATCTTCGTCGAGTACGTGCTGCGCAACAAACTGCTGTGGTACATCGCCCTGGCCAACGTGTTCGTCTACCTGCTGCGCTATGGCGTGCTCGACTGGGCGCCGACCTACCTGAAAGAGGCCAAGCACTTCAGCGTCGACACCACCTCGTGGGCGTACTTCTTCTACGAGTGGGCCGGCATCCCCGGCACCCTGCTGTGCGGCTGGATGTCCGACAAGATCTTCCGTGGCAACCGTGGCCTGACCGGCATCGTGTTCATGGCGCTGGTGACCGTCGCCACCCTGGTGTATTGGCTCAACCCACCGGGCAACCCGACCATCGACATGATCGCGCTGTTCTCCATCGGCTTCCTGATCTACGGGCCGGTGATGCTGGTCGGTTTGCAGGCGCTGGAGCTGGCACCGAAGAAAGCTGCCGGTACTGCGGCGGGCTTCACCGGCCTGTTCGGCTACCTGGGCGGCTCGGTTGCGGCCAGCGCGGCGATGGGCTACACCGTCGACCACTTCGGTTGGGATGGTGGCTTCGTGATGTTGGTAAGCGCATGCGTGCTGGCCATCGCCTTCCTGATTCCGACCTTGCGCCATACCAAGGTCGCCAGCAGCGAGCGTGAAGCACTGGCCTGACGCATGAAGCCGGTGTAAATGACAAAGCCCGGGGTTTCGCCCCGGGCTTTGTGTTTTCAGGCGGCCTGGAACAGCCGCGTGATGGCTGGCTGCTGGCGGTTTCGAGCCTGCCAGATGTCGTAGTCGACCTGGATCGTCAGCCACAGCCGCGCGGTGCTGATGCCGGCCATTTCCAGGCGCACGGCCAGGTCGGGAGAGACCGCCGCGCGGCCGTGCAAGACGCGGGACAGCGCCTCGCGCGCGAAGCCCAGGTGCGCGGCGAACGCTTTTACCGTCAGGCCCAGTGCGGGCAGGACGTCCTCTCGCAAGGTTTCGCCGGGACGCGGCGGGTTGTGCATGGCCATGAAGAGCCTCCTGATCAGTGATCGGACCGAGTGTGACCCCATGCATCACAGATCGCAAAGCACCATGTGTGACTCGATACGTCACAACACACACTCACCAAAAGCACCTCGCTCGAGCCAATGAACAGGATTTGATCAGCCTGTAGAAGCCCTCATAATTGCCTTCCATTTGATTGTCCGAGAAGGACCTCCCTTGCGACGACTCAGCCTGAGCAACAAGAAACTGCGCAACATCCCCCGCCATCTGCGGGCGCTGGAGTATTGGGCGTCGACCTTCGAGGGTGAATTCCATCCTCGCCCAGGGATGGAACGCTACTGGAACTGGAAGATTCCGGTGATCAACTCGCTGGTCCAGGGCCCCTGGGCGCGTATCGAGGTGCAAGCCCTGTGCGTGCAGCAACTGCTGGAGGCAGCGCGCCATCTGGCCGAGGCAGCGGACCGTAGCCAGGGCTACTACCGTGTCGCCTGCCTGCTGGTCTGGCCGTGGCTGCACCAGAGCGAAGTGACGATCTTCCACGACCGTGATTACTACCTGTCCTTCCTCGGCGAGCACAACGCCCTGGCGCCGCTGCGCCTGAGCGATACGCTCGCCCTGGACCTGCCCGACGGCTTCATCGAGCATGGGCACCCCGTCATCGGCGAGGAAGGCGAAACGCAGCACTGGTGGTGCATCGGCGAACCGGCCTGAGCGCTCATGGCTATTTTGGGCCGACCAGCGACTTGCGCATGAACACCCGCGCGAAGCCATCTTCGACTGCTCTGCGGGTCTCTAGGTAGCCCAGCTTGCCGTAGATCTCGATGTTCTCGGTCATTCGCTCATGGGTATAGAGCCGAACAGCCTCGCAGCCTGCGGCGAGTGCATGGGCTTCACTGAAATCCATCAGTAAACGGCCGATACCCTGCCCCTTGCATGCAGCCAGTACGGCGACGTTCACCAGCAGCAATTCGCGGCCCTCGCGCCGCAGCACGAGCACGCCGACGATACGCGTGCCCTGAACGGCCACGAACACCTCGTCGTCACGCACCACCTGCGCGTAGTCATCCAGCATCGGCGCCGGCTTGCGGCCGATCCTGGCAATGTAGGGGGCATAGGCTTCGGCGACCAGCGCTGCAATGGCATCGGCCTCGGCGACCACGGCCGGGCGCAAGGTGATGGCGGCCCGGCTGACGCTCAATCCCGTGCGGCCCCGCCATGCCCCGGCCACAGCACCGCCTGGGCGGCAACCACGTGCCCCTGGGTGGCGTCGAAGGTCACGCTGGGCGAGCCATACAGCTGGTAGCCCATGGCCAGGATCTCGGAAATACGCTTGCAGAAGCTGGCGTCGTCCTTGCCGGTGATCAGGCGGTAGACCGGTAGGCCGTTGGGTGGGGTCGAGGTCATTGAAGGGGCCTTCTCGATACATGCGCCAAACGCGCGGCCAAGCATGATGACATACCTGTCTCGGCAATTGCTGCGCCCTGGAAACCTTACCGCGAATGCCTCAGCACGCAGCATTTCGGAAACGGATCACAGAAAGCCCGGCAAAAACAGGCTTGGATGCAGTTCCCAAACTCATTTATTCACATCTACGATGATGGCTTCACGGCAAGCCTTGCGCAACGCTTCCAACGTCAAGTCGAACCGCATGGACGCTCCGCTGCTACAGACCTAAAATGCCAGGCACGAAAGGACGCGATAATGATTTTCCCCGATGGGCTGCCCAAAAACTGCCCGCTGCCAAATGCCGTGAGCTGCTCTGGAACGATTTACATGATTTCGCCCAACTACCCTGTGGACCAACAGGATTGCCTTTCACAGGCGGAGCGTGGCCGTGCCGTCGATGCAACGGGTGATCTTGCATGCACACGCCACGGGCTTTCCGTATTTCCCGACTTCGCCAGTTGCAGCCATCAACAATCCTTGTTCCCCGGGCTTGGAGAACACATCGTTGCCGCCCAGCTTGATCCCAGCCACGGCAAAACGATGGAAACCCCCACTAAACGCAACCCCCGGCACATGACCTGGTGGCCGCGCAAAGACCTTGAGCGCAGTGTGCTCTTCAAGCTAGTGGAGGCCTGAACATGCCATGGCCCATCACCTCACCCACCATCAGCACCCAACCCTTTGAAGACCTGCAAATCGCAGAAGTTCTTTATGAGTTCGATGGCCCCAAGATTTTCACCTCCCTTGGCCAGGATGGCCTTCTGCGCTTCTGGTACGAAAGCAAGGAAGACCGGGACAATAAATTGATCCGCTACCTGGTCACCCCAAGTAGCGCCTCACTGATCCAGCAGTTGAAGTCTGGACACAAGTCGGTGCATGACCTGCTCAAGCAGAGTTGGCTTTGGGCTGTCGACCTGCGCTATGACATGTCGCCGTCAAAAGCCTGGAATATCGCAAGCCTTGATGAAGTACCCGCCAAGTTCAAACCAGAGCCCCATGCCACGCTTTACCCGGAACATATGCCTTTACTATCCTATCGCTTGTTGGGGCAAGGGTTGAAAGAGGGCACCGTCCCCGCCAGTGTCATTGCGCGAGCAGTCAACAGCCCTGCAAATGCGCTGAAGAAAATTCTGGAAGCCATCACCCAGAGCGCTGCCCAAGGAAGGCCGGAGGAAAGCTTCAGGAAATCGTATGACCTCCCGGCAACGCGATTTGCCTACAACAGTTTCGAAGTTTCCTTCTCTGCTCCCTGCCTCGAGCAATTGGACTTGCCAGACCCTGGCATCGGCGCTTACACCCAAAGTGCGCAGGTACTCGAAAAAGGGCTGCGCTGGCTCGTCGATCAATCAGGCGGCGAACCCGAACTGTCCGTGCTGGAAGCCCTGAAAGACCTGACTCCCCCCACCCATGGCCAAGTGGAGTCTGCCGAGCTTCGTGGCCAGTTGATCAGCAACAACCATGTGTTTCGGCTCACCCGCGCCCACCGCAAGCGCATCAGTGAAGCCCTGGCACGACATCAAACGCTGAAGCATCAGCTCATGAAGACCAGCGGCAAGATTCGGGAGCTGGACAAAGATAATCTGACATTCATTCTGCGCAGCCGCCCCAACGCAGAACCTGAACTCAAATGCGCATTCAACGACACCTTGTACGACGATGTCGTCGAGCACTTTGCGAGTGAAGTGAACATCAGCGTCACTGGGCGACTAAAGCACGCCAAAGCCGTTCTGGAAATCAGTGATATCGAAGCCATCCCGGATAATCTCACGTGAGGCTCTGGCTGCAACTGCATACTGCAAATTTGACAAGTGTCCAGCCAACAAGCTGGACATCTGCCAACGCTTAATCACACTTTGCCCGATCCCGCACCGGGCACTGCGCCCGGTGCAGGTTCAACGCAGTGTTAATGATCCCGATATGGCTGAAGGCCTGCGGAAAGTTCCCCAGCATGCGCTTGCCCACCGGGTCGTACTGCTCGGCCAGCAAGCCGACGTCGTTGCACAACCCCGTCAACCGCGCATACAACGCCTGCGCCTCCTCCCGCCGCCCCAACAACACGTACACATCCGCCAACCAGAACGAACACACCAGGAACGTCCCCTCCCCCGGCGTCAGGCCGTCGCTGCAGCTGTCGCTGTCATAGCGCAGCAGCAATCCATTGCGCAGCAACCGCCCCTCGACCTGTTCGAGGGTGCGCAGGAACCGAGGGTCGTCGGCCGGCAGGAACCCGGTCAGGGCGATTTGCAACAGGCTGGCATCGAGTTCGGTCGAACCGTAGGCCTGCACGAAGAACTGCCCTTGGGCATCCAGCCCGCGAACGCAGACCTCACGATGGATCTCGTCGGCCACCTGACGGTAATGGCTGCTGCGCTCACGGCCTTCCTCGGTGGTGTCGGCCAGGCCCGCCGCACGGTCGAAGGCGACCCAGGCCATGACCTTGGAGTGAATGAAGTGCTGGCGACCTCCGCGCACCTCCCAGAGACCTTCGTCGGGCTCGCGCCAGATGCGCTCGACATAGGGCAGGATCGCCCGGGCGATGGCGGCGCTGCGCGGGTGGCGCGGCAGGCCGCCCTTGATTGCCTGGGCCATGGCGTCGCCAAGTTCGCCGTAGATGTCGAGCTGGCGTTGCTCGGAGGCGGCGTTGCCCACGCGCACCGGCTGCGAACGCTCATAGCCCGCCAGCCAGGGCAAGGTGAACTCGGGCAGGTCACGCTCCCCCGCCAGGCCGTACATGATCTGCATCTGCTCAGGGTTGCCGGCTACCGAGCGCAGCAGCCATTCGCGCCAGGCCTGGGCTTCGTCGAAGTAGCCGAGGTTCATGAACGCCAACAGGGTCATGGTGGCGTCGCGCAGCCAGCAGTAGCGGTAGTCCCAGTTGCGCTCGCCGCCGACGCGCTCGGGCAACGAGGTGGTGACGGCGGCGACCATGCCACCCGTGGGCGTGTAGGTCATGGCCTTGAGGGTCAGCAGCGAACGGCGCACCAAGGTGCTGTAAGGGCCCACGTCGGGGCATCGGGCGGCAAAGGCCTGCCATTGGTCGACGGTCTGCGCCAGGGCCTGGCCGGCATCGAAACCAGGTTGCACGGGCAGGTGCGAGGGTTGGTGACAGAGGCTGAAGACTTGCCGCTCGCCGGCGCGGACACGAAAGCGCGCGACGCTGTGGTGGTCGCGACCGTGGGTTTCGGTGGTGCTGCGCAAGACCAGGCGGTCGGGGCCTGCGACGGCGCTGAGGGTCAGCGGGTCGAGCTTTTCCACCCAAGGCACGCTACGGCCGTAGTCGAAGCGCAGCACCAGGTCCATCTCGAAGGCGGTTTCGCCAGCGATGCCTTCGACGATGCGCAGCACGGCATTGCTGTCGCCCAGGGGCATGCAGTCAAGCACGCGGGCGCGGCCGCTGGCGGTGGTCCAGGTGGTTTCCAGTACCAGGGTGTCTTCAAGGTACTGTCGGGTAGTGCGCTCGACCGGGTCACTGGGCGCCAGGCGCCAGCGGCCGTTTTCTTCGTTGCCCAGCAGTGCCGCGAATACGGCCGGGGCGTCGAAGCGCGGCAGGCACAGCCAATCGAGGGCGCCGTCGCGATTGATCAGCGCGGCGCTGCGGCAGTTGCCGATGAGGGCGTAGTCTTCGATCGGGGCAGGCATCTGGACTCCTGGTGGCGGGCACTTGGAGTGTTGGATGCCTGGATCGGGTGGGTGTTCCGCTGAGCGAGCGTGTTGCGGTTGAAAGCGGTTCGCCGGCAAGCCGGCTCCTACAGTTTGCGCGTCGCGTTGTAGGAGCCGGCTTGCCGGCGAACAGGTACTTCAGCCCAGCTTGTGCCACTCGCGCTTGTCACGCGCCAGCAGTTCGTTGCCCGCCTCAGGGCCATCCTCGCCTGCCGGGTAATCATGCACCTCGCTTCCCTCGCCAGCCCAGGCATCCAGGAACGGCTGCACGGCACGCCAGCCGTTCTCGATGTTGTCGGCGCGCTGGAACAGCGTCTGGTCACCGGTGAGGCAGTCGTAGATCAGGGTTTCGTAACCGGTCGCCGGGGTCATCTTGAAGAAGTCCTTGTAGGCGAACCCCAGCTCGACATTCTCCATCACCAGCTCCGGCCCCGGGCGCTTGGCCTGCAGGTCGAACCACATGCCCTCGTTGGGCTGGATCTGGATCTTCAGGTAGTTGGGCTTGGGCCGCGCCAGCTCGCTTTCACGGAACTGGGCATAAGGCGCGGGCTTGAAGCAGATGGCGATCTCGGTGTCACGCACGCTCATGCGCTTGCCGGTGCGCAGGTAGAACGGCACTCCGGCCCAGCGCCAGTTGTCGATCATCACCTTCAGCGCGACATAGGTTTCGGTCTGGCTGCCCTTGTCGACGTTAGCTTCTTCACGGTAGCCCGGCAGTTGCTTGCCTGCGGTGTACTGGCCACGCACGGAGTTCTTCAAGGCCATCTTCGCCGACCAGGGGCGAATGGCGCCGATCACCTTGGCCTTCTCGCCGCGCACGGCATCAGCGCCGAATGCGGCGGGCGGCTCCATCGCCACCATCGCCAGCAACTGGAACAGGTGGTTGGGCACCATGTCGCGCAGGGCGCCGGTACTGTCGTAGAAGGCGCCACGGGTCTCGACGCCGACGGTCTCGGCGGCGGTGATCTGCACGTGGTCGATGTAGTGGTTGTTCCAGAACGCCTCGAACAGGCCGTTGGAGAAACGGCTGACCAGGATGTTCTGCACCGTCTCTTTACCGAGGTAATGGTCGATACGGTAGATCTGCCGCTCGCTCATCACCTTGAGCAGACAGGCGTTGAGCGCCTCGGCGCTGGCCAGGTCGGTGCCGAAGGGCTTCTCCACCACCACCCGGCGAAAACCGCCGGCGGACTCGTCGAGCAGGCCGGCCGCGCCCAGGCGTTGGGCCACCTCGGGGAAGAAACGCGGCGAAGTGGCCAGGTAGAAGATGGCGTTGCCGTGGCGGGTCGCGTCGATGCGCGCCGCCAAGGCCTTGTAGGTCTCAGGGTCGAGAAAATCACCGGTCTGGTAGTCGATGCACTTGGCCAGGCGCTCCCAGAGCGCGTCATCCAGGCAACGCTCATCGCCTTCACGCCCCTTGTCGCGCTCCTGCATGAAAGCATGCAGGCGCTCGGCGAAAGCTTCGGCGGTGGCCGGGTTGTGGTCGACACCGACGATACGCAGGTTGCGGTCAAGCAGGCCGTCGCGGGCCAGGTTGTACAGCGCCGGCATCAGCAGGCGCTTGACCAGGTCGCCATTGGCGCCGAACAGGAACAGCGTGCAAGGCGGCGCGGCAGGGATCGTCTGCTTGGTCATTCGCCCTTCTTCTCGACGTGGCCGCCAAAGCCCAGGCGCATGGCGGAGAGGATCTTGTCGCCGTAGGTGCCCTGCTGCTGGCGCGAGCGGAAGCGGGCGAACAGCGCGCTGGACAGCACCGGCACCGGCACGGCCTGCTCGACGGCGGCATCGATGGTCCAGCGCCCTTCGCCGCTGTCGGAGACCGAACCGCTGAATTCGCTGAGCTGCGGATCGGCGACCAGCGCGTCGGCGGTCAAATCCAACAGCCAGGAGGTGACCACGCTGCCACGGCGCCACACCTCGGCGATTTCCGCCACGTTGAGTTTGAAGCGCTGGTCTTCCGGCAGTTCGTTGCCGCCCTTGCTGCGCAACAGGTCGAAGCCTTCGGCGTAGGCCTGCATCAGGCCGTACTCGATACCGTTGTGAACCATTTTCACGTAGTGCCCGGCGCCGGGTGGGCCGGCGTGAATGTAACCGTGCTCGGCGCGGTCGTACTCGCCCGTGCGGCCCCGGGTTCGCGGGATATCGCCGACGCCGGGGGCCAGGGCCTTGAACAGGGGTTCCAGGCGTTTGAACACCTCCTCCTCGCCACCGATCATCATGCAGTAGCCGCGCTCCAGGCCCCAAACGCCACCGGAGGTGCCGACGTCGAGGTAGTGCAGGCCGTCCTTGGATAATTTGGCGGCACGGCGCACATCATCTTTGTAGAAGGTGTTGCCGCCATCAATGATTGCGTCGCCCGGACTCAGCAGCTTGGCCAAAGCATTGATCGTATTTTCGGTTGGCTCGCCCGCCGGCAGCATGACCCACACTGCCCGGGGCGCTTCGAGCTGCTCTACTAACGCTTCAAGCGTGTTGGCGCCCAAGGCACCGTCGCCTACCAGAACTTTGATGGCCTCGTCGTTGAGATCGTGGACCACAGTGCTGTGACCTGCGCGCATCAGGCGCCTTGCGATATTGCCGCCCATACGGCCCAGCCCGATGATTCCCAGTTGCATGTGCCGACGCTCCCCTTGGATTTGGATGACAACATTTTGAAGATTTCAGATTAGTCCAGCGATCCGCTCGAGGGTTCACCGACGAACGGGGTGACAACGATAAACAAAAAAGGTTCCAAAGGGCCTGCAAAGAATTCAGAATGCGCGCCGCCTGAAGCGTCTACGCTTTTGAATGTCACCAGCCAAGCGAGGTGTGCCAATGGGTACCTTGATGCCTGCCACTCCCACCCAGACCCTCTACGTGACCGTGCGCCGTGACGAACTGCGCCAGTTGAAGGACGAACGTGACCAGTTGCGCCAGCAGGTCGCCCAGTTGAACCTGCTGCTGGAGCAGGCCCGCCTGGACGGCAAGGCCGCCACCCGCTGATCGCCGCCGTGGGCGCTCGCTGGCGCCCACCTTGCCCCCGCATGCTTCGCATCAAGCAACATTCTGCAGACAATTCCCGCCTCAAGCAGTGAACCTGCCTACAAAAAAGCGGTCTTTCGCTGACGGTCAACCCACCCGACCGGATCGCCGGCCCAGTCATCGGGCCCTTATTTGTCCTGTTGCAGCGAAGATCACCATGCCAGAAAACCAGCCTGCCTCCTCCGCCCTGCCCGCCCTGCGCGGCGGCCTGATCGCCGCCCTGATCGCCCTGGCCGCGCCCGCCCACGCCGAAGAACCGACCAGCGATGCGCGCTGGGTCAGTGACAGCCTGAGCACCTATGTGCGCAGTGGCCCCACCGATGGCCACCGAATCGTCGGCACGCTCAAGTCCGGGCAGAAAGTCACGCTGCAGACCACCCAGGGCAACTACAGCCAGGTGCGCGGGCAAAGCGGCGACCTGGTGTGGATCCTCACCAGCGACCTGCAGGCGGTGCCAGGGCAAAACGAGCGCCTGCCACAGCTCGACGCCCAGGTGGCGGACTTGTCCGGCCAGCTCAAGACCATCGATGACAGTTGGAAGAGCCGTGTGCAGGGCATGCAGGAAACCCTTGATTCGCGCAAGGCGCTGATCGATGAGCTGGAAACCCGCAACAAGGCGCTCAACGAGCAGTTGGCGCAGAGCCAGTCAACCCTGCGCGACACCCAGGCACGCCTGGGCGACGAAAACAAGCAGGTGATGATGCGCTACATGGTCTACGGCGGCAGCATCGCCGGTGCCGGGCTGCTGGTGGGGTTGATCCTGCCGGCGCTGACCCGCGGCCGCAAACGCAACGATCGCTGGTTCTGAAACCAGGCACGCCCCCTGTAGGAGCCAGCCTTGCTGGCGAACAGCTTCGCGCACAGACCAGAGATCGGCATTGGCCCGGTTCGCCAGCAAGGCTGGCTCCTACCGTGATCGGTTGGTCACGCCGAAGGGGATGTGCACCGAGGGCACCACGGTGCTGGTGCTCTTCAGGTGCCCCGACTGGTCGTCGAAGAAGATGTGCGGCTTGAGCACCCGCAACACCCGGCGCTTCTCGATACCCCCGAGAAAGAATGCGTCGTTGGCCATCACTCCCCAGCTTTTCAGGGTGTTGAGCGCACGCTCGTGGGAAGGCGCGTTGCGCGCAGTGACGATCGATACCCGCAGGCGGTTCTCGTAGCCAGGGTGCTCGAGCTTGTACTGCTCCTCTGCCGCCTGGATCCGCGCGATGCGCACGAAGAACTCCTTCAATGGCCCTGGGTTATGCGGCTGGGCGACGTTCATCACTTCGTGGGCGTGAAAACTGTCCAGGCCACCCGCCTGCATCACCGCTTCCGATTCGTCGCCGGCCAGCACGCCGTCGAAGTCGAAGGCGATGCGCAGGTTGTCATCGCTCTCGTCATCATCGAACTTCGAGTCGAGCACCTGGCCCGCGGGGTAACCCGCCTTGATCGCAGCGTCGACGTGCTGCTTGTCAGCGGACAGGAACAGCGCGATGTTCAGCGCCGGGATGTATTCGTAGGGCGAGCGGCCCTGGGTGAAGATGGCCCGGGTCATGTTGAGCCCGTAATGGCCGATGGTTTTCATCACCCGCAAGCCGGTGTCCGGGTCGTTCTGCGACAGCAGCACCACTTCCACCAACGGGTCTTCCGGGTCGTCGCGCAGGTCGTTGAGGGCCAGCAGGCGCTTGATGAATGGGTAGGCAATGCCTTTGCCCAGGGGCACGTCGAGGTGCTGCTCCTGGTACTTGCGGTACTGGGCCTCGCCCTCGCGGCGAAACACCGCGTCGGACTCGCTCAGGTCGAACACCGCGCTGGAAGCGACTCCGATCACCAGGCGGTCATCCAGTTCGAAAGGCATGGGGCAATCCTTGTCTTGAAAACAGTTGAAAGCGCCTGGGCTCAGGCGTCGGTACGGCCTTGCAGACGCGACGTCCAGTCTTCGACCTGGTGCTGCTCCAGGCGTTTCTCCAGGGTGCGGCGCCAGTTCGGCACCAGCGGCAGCTCGAGGCATTCGCGCAGCAGCTCGGGCTCCAGGCGTTTGTCGAACAGTACCGCCGACAGGCGCGCCACCGACCACTGGCCATGGGGTCGTTCGACCAGTTCCAGTGTATCGCCCGCCGTCACCACACCTTCTTCCAGCACCCGGTAGTACCAGCCGGTGCGCCCGCTCTGCTGCACCCGCAGTGCCATCTGCGCCACGTCGAAGCGGTCATTGAGCTTCCAGCACGGCATGCGGCCCTGGGAGATCTCCAGCAGCGCCGTGCCGACACGGATGCGGTCACCCAGGCAGACGTCGGTTTCACGCCAGCCATGGCTGCTGAAGTTCTCACCAAAGGCGCCTGGCTTGGCCAGCAACGGGTGATCGCCGAGTTCGGCCGCCCAGTCCGGATAGTGGTCGCGGGGATAGTGATGGATGGCCTTCTCGACCCCACCGTGTACACGCAGGTCGCCCTGTTCATCCCCGGCGATACCCAGGAAGGTCACGTGCAAGGCGCCCTCGCGGGGCTGCTTGTCGATGGCGCTGTGCGAGCCTGGGCGGGTGAACGGCCGGGCGCTGCCGGTGAGCAGGCTGTCGAGGCGCGGAGGGGTCGGGTTCATGCGGCGGTCTCGTGGAGTGTCGGGCGCGAGCTTACACGAGACCTGGCCGCCTTCGGAAATTACCGTCGGCTACTTGCCGCGCGCCTTGTTGTAGATGGTCTTGGCGCGGTCGGCGGAGCTCATGCAGGTGGCCATGTCACCCTTGGACTGGGCGGCCTTGGCCTGCTTGAGCAGCTCATGGTAGTCGTGGGCCATGCCGCCATGCAGCGCCTGGCCATCGCTCTTGCTGATGTACTCGAGGTCCTTGATCTTGGCGTCGCAGTTGGTCGCCGCGCTGTCTTCGGCGTGGGCGGCGAAACTGAGCACGGACGCGATCACAAGCAGTGTCATGGATTTCATGGCGCGTTCTCCTGGGCAATGACCGGACTGCCGGCCTGAACGCCGGCCGGGTCGCCGACGCAGCAACAAGAATAGTCAGCCAGGGCACGGCCGACGCGGCTTCAGCCCAACGGTCGGGCCACCGCGGCCACCAGGAAGTCGATGAACACCCGCACTTTCAAGGGCATGTGCCGGGCCTGGGGGTAGACCAGCATGAATGGCCGCGACGTCCCGCCGTAGTCGCCCAGCACCTCCACCAGTTCACCGCTGTCCAGGGCGTCCTGCACGGTGAAGCGGTAGGCCTGCATCAGGCCGCCGCCATGCCTGGCCAAGGTGCTGGTGGCGAGAAAGTCGCCCAGGCAGGTGAACCCGCCCTGGGTGTCGATTTCCACCACCTGCCCGTCCTGACGAAAGCTCCAGGGGGGCCGGCGGCCGCTGCTGGGCATTTCGAACTGGATGCAGTCGTGAGCGGCCAGGTCGGCAGGTGTGCGGGGCACGCCCTTGCGCGCCAGGTAGCCCGGGGTGCCGACAACCACCAGCTCAGCGTCCTCCAGACGCCGGGCCACCAGACGCGAATCGGCTGGAGCACGCCCCCGGATAGCCAGGTCGAACGGCTCCTCGGCGAAATCGACGTTGCGGTTGCTGACGTGAACATCCACCTGGACCTGGGCAAAGCGCTCGCGAAAACGCGGCAGCAACGGCAGCAGACGGTGATGGGCATAGGGGGTCGGCGCGCTGATGCGCAAGCGACCGCTGGGCTCGAGTTGCCCGCCCGCCACCTGGCGCTCGGCCTCGACCAGTTGCCCCAGGGCCTGCCGGCATTGCTGGTAGTACGCCTGCCCGGCCTCGCTCAGGCGCATCTGGCGCGTGGTGCGGACGAACAGGCGCACGCCCAGACGCTCCTCCAGGCGCGCCACGGAACGGCTCACCGCTGCGGGCGTGACGCCAGCCTGGGTGGCCGCCTCGGTAAAACTGCCGGCGTCGGCGGCAAGGCAGAACAGCTCCAGGCTGCCCAATTGCAGGTCATCGAAATGGCGGGTCATGGCAGCCTTATTGATTACATGATGTATCGATTGAAATGCCATGTGCCTCATTTTTCAAGCTCGCGTTGCAATTTAAAGTGAACCCATACCGAGCTTGCGGCTCACCCACCTGGAGATCACCTTCATGAGCACCCCGCGCACCGTCATCATCACCGGCGCTTCCAGCGGCCTGGGCTTCGCCCTTGCCCAGGCCTTCCTCAAGCGCGGCGACAACGTGGTCGGCAACGCCCGCACCGAGGCGCGCCTGAACGAAGCCGCCGTCCGCCTTGGCAACCCGGCGAACTTCGTCGGCGTGGCGGGCGACATCGCTGAGAAAGCCACCGCCGAACGCCTGTTCGCCACCGCCCAGGAAGCCTTTGGCCGGGTCGACATTCTGGTCAACAACGCCGGCATCTTCATTCCCAAGCCAGTGACCGACTACACCGAGACCGATGTCGATGCACTGGTCGGCACCAACCTCAAAGGCTTCTTCTACCCCGCACAAGCGGCGGCACGGGTCATGAAACAACAAGGGCACGGGCACATCATCGCCATCACCGCATCGGTGGCCCTGCAACCGGATACCCGCGTCCCGGCGCTGCTGCCAGTGCTGGTCAAGGGCGGCCTCAACCAGGCGGTCAAGGGCCTGGCCCTGGAACTGGCCGCCAGCGGCGTACAGGTCAATGCGGTGGCACCGGGGATCATCGAGACCCCACTGCATGGCAACCAGGTCGAAGGGCTTGGGGCGTTGTCGCCCAGCGGTCGGGTCGGCAAGCCCGAGGATGTAGTGGACGCCGTGCTGTACCTGACCGACGCACGCTTCGTCAGCGGCGTCATCCTGCCGGTGGACGGCGGCAGCACCGCTGGCACCTGGCACTGAGCGAAGGAGGATACGACCATGCCTTATGTCCATATCCGCGTGACTGACGAAGGCGTCAGCGCCGAGCACAAACGCCTGCTGATCGAAGGCACGACGCAGTTGCTGGAGCGGGTGCTGAACAAGCCGCCGGCCAGCACCTTCGTGGTGATCGAAGAGGTGCCCACCGACAACTGGGGGGTGGGCGGTGAAACAGTGACGGCACTGCGCAAACGATCGACGTAGGAGCCGGCTTGCCGGCGAACCGGGGCAACGCCGAGCCTTGGTTTTCGAAAATGCCGTTCGCCAGCAAGGCTGGCTCCTACAGGTGGCGCGCCATGCTCAGCGTCTGCAGTGCAGCCAGCACATGGCCCGTCGCCCGTTCCACTTCGCCCTGGCGGCAGGCGATTCCCAACTGCCGCCACAACCCCGGCCGCAACGGCCGCTGCGCGATCCGCGGATTGTGCTGTTGCACCTCGCCCTCCTGCGGCAGCAGCGTCGCCCCGTAACCCGCTGCCACCAGGCTCTTGATCGCGTCGTTGTAGTTCAGCTCGATGCGCGGCTCGGGGTACAGCCCGGCCGCCGCGAACCACTTCGACGTCACCCGCGACAACTGCGTGGTGCTGTCGTTGAGGATCAGCGCCCGCCCGGCCAGCCAGCCCGGCGTGACCCGCGTCGGTGGCCGCCAGTCGGCGGGTACGTAGGCCATGATCGGGTCGCGTCGCCAGGGGGTGACCTTCAGCCCTTTGCCCGCCACCTGCGGCAACGCCACCAGGCCGATGTCCAGGGTGCCCTCGCGCAGGCGCGCCAGCGAAGCTTGCGAGGTGAGTACCTGGACCTGCACGTCGATCCCTGGGTGATCCACGCGCAAGGCTTCCAAGGCCTTGGGCAGCAAGTGGGCGATGGCGCCGGTCGAAGCGCCCAGGCGCACCCGGCCGGTCAGGCCTTCGACCTGCCGGCGCACCTCGTCCAGCGCCTGGTCGGCGTCAGCCAGCAAGCGCCGGGCACGGGCCAGCAACGTCTCGCCGACGGCAGTGGGCCGCACCTGGCCGCGGGTACGGGAAAGCAAGGGCGCGCCGATCCGCGCCTCCAGTTCGGCGACATGCAGGCTGATGGTCGGCGGCGCCAGATTGAGCTGGCGGGCGGCGTCGGCGAACGAGCCGAGGTCGGCAATCACCACCAGGGTGCGCAGGCGGTCGAGGCTGATTTCTCGCATTGGGGTCTCGCGTATCGCGGATGACACCGCCCTCTGTAGGAACGGGCTTACCCGCGAACACCGGCGAAGCCGGTGCCATGCACCGTGTTGCCTGATTCGCGGGGCAACCCATTCCCGGAGGGGGCGGGGGCGGCTTCAAAATTGTTCATTTTTCCTGAAGTTGAACATCATGATATTCAAATTTTCTTTCGTCCAGCCGCAGGCGAGGATATCCCTATTCCCCTCCCCTACGGACACCCGCCATGCACCAGCCCCTCGTTTTCATCGACGGCGACCAAGGCACCACCGGCCTGCAGATCCACGCCCGCCTCAACGGTCGCCAGGACCTGCGCCTGCTGACCCTGCCCGAGGCCGAGCGCAAGGACCCGGCGCGCCGGGCCGAAGCCATCAACAGCGCCGATATCGCCCTGCTCTGCCTGCCCGATGACGCGGCCCGCGACGCCGTGGCGACGATCCACAACCCGGTGGTGCGGGTGATCGATGCCAGCTCCGCCCACCGCACCAGCCCAGGTTGGGTCTACGGCCTGCCAGAACTGAATGCCCAACAGGCCGAGCGCATCGCCCAGGCCAAGCGGGTGAGCAACCCCGGCTGCTACCCCACCGGCGCCATCGCCTTGCTGCACCCACTGGTCAAGGCCGGGTTGCTGCCGGCGGACTACCCGCTGAGCATCCACGCCATCTCCGGCTATTCCGGTGGCGGCCGCGCCGCAGTCGAGCGCCATGAACAGCCCAGCGAAGGCTACCTGCCGACGCTGCAGCTGTATGGCCTGGAGCTGGCGCACAAACATGTGCCGGAAATCCAGCAACACGCCGGGCTCAGTGCGCGCCCGCTGTTCGTGCCGGGTTACGGCGCCTACCGCCAGGGCATCGTGCTGAGCATCCCGCTGCAGCTGCGCCTGCTTCCGGGTGTTGCCGTCGAACAGTTGCAGGCCTGCCTGGAGCAGCACTACCAGGGTGCCCGCCATGTGCAGGTGATGCCGCTGCACCAGCACGGCCCGGCCACCGCGCTGGACCCGCAGGCGCTGAACGACAGCAACGACCTGCGCCTGGCCCTGTACGCCAACCCCGAGCATGGTCAGGTGCTGCTGACCGCTGTGTTCGACAACCTGGGCAAGGGCGCCTCGGGTGCCGCGGTACAGAACCTCGACCTGATGCTCGCTGCTCTGTAGGAGCCAGCTTGCTGGCGAACGATGCCAGGTACGATCCAGAGTCTGCGCGGGGCCCGGTTCGCCAGCAAGCTGGCTCCTACCAGTACACAGTAAGCGGCGTGCTGCAACAACGGTTAGACTGGGCGCCCGCGTCGGTGTGACGCGGGTGTTCATGCCCAACCGGAGCCCTGCCCGCGATGTTCATCCTCCGCCGCCTCGACGGCGTGCCGCCCGAATCCTTCCAGAACCAGATCCGCCAGCTGGTGATCGACCATGTCGGCCAGCTCAGCAGTGTCGCCATCAGTGCGGACAATCCGCTCTACCCGCTGTACCAGTACGGCGTGGGGCTTGAGGTGCACCAATACCTGATGGCCCTGGACGGCACCCGTGGCCTGGCCGTGGAACTGACCCTGGCGCTGGACGCCGAGGCCCCGGACCAACTGCTGGGCTTCGCCCTGGCGCTACCGGCACAAGACAACCCGCAAGCCTGTGCCCTGGCCTACCTTGCCGTGGACTCACGCCATCGCCGCCAAGGCATCGCACGCGGCCTGCTGGACGACCTGCGCGCGCGTTACGGCTGTGTCGAGCTGAGCGCCTTCGCCGCGCAGGTACCGTGGTTCGAAGCCATGGGCCTGCAAGTGGTGGCCAGCGCCGGGCCGCAAGTGCTGATGAGCAGCACCGGGCATGCCAGCGGGGCGTTGATCGGGCGGCTGGATATCGCGCCGATCTACCAGACCGTCGAAGTGCGGCAGATCCATGCGTACCTGCTCAAGCAGCAGGGTGAGGAGGCAATGGTGGAGGCGGAGCGGCTGCGCGACGAGCGGCTGGATGAGTTGGCGGAACAGGCCAGGGTGTGCGTCAAGCAACGGCTTACCCGGCATTGAGTGTAGGAGCGGCTTCAGCCGCGATCACCCGCGAAACGGGTGCCAGACACCGCAGCGCCTGCATCGCGGCTGAAGCCGCTCCTACAGCGAACAGGTCGATCAGGCATGCACCCAACGCCGGTGCAGCCCGCGTGCCAGTGCATCGAGCATGAAGCCGAGCACGCCGATCAGCAGCACCATCGCCATCAACTCGGAATACGCCAGCCGGTCCCGGGTATCGAGAATGAAGTAGCCCAGCCCCGCGCTCACCCCGAGCATCTCGCACGGCACCAGCACGATCCACAGGATGCCGATGGCCAGGCGCACCCCGGTCAGCACATGGCCGATCACCCCGGGAACGATCACCTTGCACAAGGTCTCCCAGCGCGTGGCGCTCAGGCTGCGGCTCAGCTGCAACCAGCGCGGGTCGAGCTGGCGCACGCCCGCCGCCGTATTGAGCAGGATCGGCCACAGCGCGGCAAAGGCCAGCAGGAAGTAGATCGGCTGGTCGCCCACCCCCATCAGCATCACCACCACCGGCATCCACGACAGCGGCGAGATCATGCGCAGGAACTGGAACGCCGGCGTGGTCGCTGCCTCCAGGTGCCGGTAGCTGCCCACCAGCAAGCCCAGCGGCACACCGATCAGCAGCGCCAGCAGCAGGCCGACCAGGATGCGCTTGAGGCTCACCCAGACATGCCCGTACACCTCGCCCTGCCCCAGCAACTCGACCAGGCTGTGCAACGTGGCCTGGGGCGAGAAGCGCGCGGACAACCCATCGGCTTCGCCGAACACCCGCACCCCCAACCACCACAGCAACAGCAGCGCCGCAAGGCCGGCAAGGCCCAGGGCGCCATGTACGACGTGCTTGCGCATCAGACCGCGAACTCCTCGCTACGCTGGAAGTTCTCGGCGATACCGAATGTAGCCGGGCCACCGACGGCGGCGATGGCGTTACGCACGAAGCGGTCGTCGACCAGGTCGCGGGCGGCGTGGGCCGGGTCCAGATTGGCGAGGAAACCGTTCTCGCCTTCGATCAGGGTGTTCTTCAGCCGCTTGACCAGTTCCTCTGTGTAGCTGGGGTACGGGTACGGCTGGAAGTCGATGCGCTTTTCATCCCACTGCTGGTGCTGGATGGCACCGCTGGCGATATAGCCCGCGCGGTCGTCGGCGGACGGTGCCAGCACCCGGGTGAGCACTGCCGGCTCGTGCGGGGTGTACTTGTTGGGGCCAGCCTTGGACAGCAGCGCGGCCGCCTCGGCGCGGTGCTCGCGGGTCCACTGCTGGG
Organism: Pseudomonas sp. MWU13-3659; assembly: GCF_023757525.1. Classification (NCBI taxonomy): domain Bacteria; kingdom Pseudomonadati; phylum Pseudomonadota; class Gammaproteobacteria; order Pseudomonadales; family Pseudomonadaceae; genus Pseudomonas; species Pseudomonas sp. MWU13-3659. Next base: position 45,437 of record NZ_JAMSHW010000015.1, read on the forward strand.
CCTTGACGATGGCGTTGACCACCTTCTGCGACCACTCGGGGCGATTATTGAGGTCGTGCTCATGCATGAACACCACGCAGCAGGCATGGTTACGCCACACATCGCCGGTAAAGCGCTGCACGCGACCGACCTTGAGGTTCTCGGCCAGGGCGTTGAACGGCTCGGCGACGATGTAGCCGGCGATGCGCTTGCTGGCCAGGGCCGGTGGCATGTCCGATGGCGGCAGCACCAGCAGGTTGACTTCGTTGGCGGCCAACGGCGCGGTGGCGGGCTTGGACACTGCCTTGAGGCCGTTGTCGGCGAGCATCTGCTGCAGCACCACGTTGTGGATCGAATACCAGAACGGGATGGCCACGGTCTTGCCACCGAGTTGCTTCATGTCGGTGATGTCCGGCGCCACGGCCAGGCCCGAGCCACCGACGTGGTTCCAGGCCACGACCTTGGCCGGCACCTTGCTGCCGTAACGCGCCCACACGGTCATCGGCGACAGCAGGTGGATGACGTTGACCTGGCCGGAGATGAACGCCTCGATCACCTGGGCCCAGCTGCGCAGCAGCACCGGGCGTTCGGCCTTGATGCCTTCGGCCTCGAACAGGCCGTTGTTGTGCGCCACCAGCAGCGGCGTGGCGTCGGTGATCGGCAGGTAGCCGATGCGTACCGGCGCATCCGGTTCGGCGGCGGCGCGGGCCTGCAGGCTGGACAGCAACGGCACGGCACCGGCGGCGGTGAGCATGGCGCTCAACTTGAGGAAATCGCGACGGGACGTCGAGGAACAGCAGTCATCCATGCACATGGACAGCCTCCGAGGGCAAGGGGGATGGGGTGGGTTCGGCTGTGCGGCTTGCCCGCCGTAGGGTTTTCAGGATGTCGATACGTAGGGCGCCCAGTTCCTCGACCCGCTGCGCGCGCGGCTGCGGCAGGTCGATGCGCCACTGGCCGAGGGTGCGCGCCGGGTGGTCGCCCAGTAGCAGCACGCGGTCGGACAGCAGCAGGGCTTCGTCGATGTCGTGGGTGATCAGCACGGCGGCGGTGTTGTGGGTGGCGATCAGTTGCAGCAGCAGTTGCTGCATGTCGGCGCGGGTCACCTCGTCCAGCGCGCCGAACGGCTCGTCGAGCAGCAACACTTCGGGTTGGCGCGCCAGGCAGCGGGCCAGCGCGGTGCGCTGGGCCATGCCACCGGACAACTGGGCGGGGTACTGAGCGCGCGCATGGGCCAGGCCTACCGCCTCGATGGCATGGTCGATCCGCGCCCGGCGCTCGTTGCTCGAGAGCTTGGGCTGGCGGGCGAAGTCGAGGCCGAAGGCGACGTTCTTTTCCAGGCTGAGCCAAGGCAGCAGGCTCGGGTCCTGGAACGCCACAGCCAGGCGCGGATGCGGCCCCTGCAACGCCTCGCCATGCAACGTGACGACACCGTCACGTGGTTGCTGCAGGCCCGCCAGCACCCGCAGCAAGCTGGACTTGCCCACCCCACTGGGGCCGAGGATGGTGACCACCTCGCCAGCGGCCAGGGTCAGGTCGAACTGCGCCAACACCGCCTGCCAGCCACCCTCGCGGGGGTAGCCCAGGCTGATGCCCCGGGCTTCGAGCAACGCATCGCTCATGCCGTGGCCGCCTGGCGCTGCAACTCGGCGCGCAGTTGCACCAGGCTCGGGGTGACGATCGGCACGAACGCCGACTCGCGCCAACGGCGGGCGAAGCCTTCGCCGTAGGCGGTCAGGTACGCTTTGCCACCGCTGGCCTGAAGCTCCAGCTGCACGGCGTCGGCGGCGCTTTCGGCGAGGGTGATGCGCAGCTTGAACAGGGCGGCCGGCTGCTTGAGGAAGCGGCCGTCGAGCAGGCCCTGCTTCAACTCACCGACGGTGTTCTCCAGGCGTTCCCTGAGTACCAGGCTGGCCTCTTCGAGGAACGAGCCACGGCCTTGCAGGTGCTCCTGCACCTCGTCCAGTGCGCGTCGGGCCAGGCCGATGGCCATGCCGCACTGCAGCGCGAGAAACGCCGGGCGCACCTTGGGCAGGAACTCGCGGGCATTGTCATGCAGCAGCCAGTCGCGGGCCAGCTTCACCTGGTGGAAGGCCAGTGCGGCGGTGTTGCTCGATTGCAGCCCCATCAGTTGCAGGTCGTCGGAACGTTCCAGACCTTGGGCGGTGGACGGAATCGCGACCACGAACGGTGCGCCACCGGCATCGTCCTCGATGGCCGCGGCCACCACGAAGCCGCATTTGCGCAGGTTGGTCACCCAATGCAGGCGGCCTTCCAGGGTCCAGCCGTCCGCTTCGGGCCGACCGCGCACTTGCAGGGCCTCGATGCCGGACAGGAACTTCATGGCATTGGACAACCCCGTGGCGCCGGCCAGTTCGCCCTTGAGCAGGTCTGGGATCAAGCGCTCGCGCAGGCGTTGGTTGGGGCTTTGCAACAGGTATTCGATGAAGGCGCGCTGCCCCCAGCAGACGAAGGCCGCGGCCAACGAGCGGCTGGCGATGGCGGCAATGGCTTCCACCGCCTCGGTGACGTCGCCGCCCGAGCCGCCCAGGGCTGGGTCGACGCCGACGCGCAGCAATTGCGACTCGGCGATGTGCGCCAGGACCAGGTGCGGGTCGCACCGACCCTGGTCGATGGCCTCGGCATTGGCATCCAGCCAGTGGCGAAATGCGGAATCAAGCATGTCCCTACTCCTTTGAAACGCCGGCCACGCCGGCACCGGGCGTGGTTTACGCCGAAGGCTGCCAGCGGTACTTGCCCAGCTCGTCATTGAGCGGCGTCTGGGCGAACACATTAGCAAAGTTGCACAGGGTTGCGAGGCTCACGCCGAGGATCACTTCCAGGGCGTTGCCCTCGGTGAAGCCGGCGTCGCGGAAGGCCTGGTAGGTGGCATCACTGACGTTGCCGCGGGTGGCGATCACTTCACGGGCGAACTCGGCCAGGGTCTCGAAGCGGGCATCCGGCAACTCGCCACGGGCGCGCAGCGCATCGACCACCTCTTGCGGCAGCTTGGCCTTGTTCAGCGCCACGGCGGTGTGGCCAGCCACGCAGAAGTCGCAACCGTGCTTTGTAGCAGCAATCAACTGCACCACTTCGCGCTCGGCCAGGGTCAGTTCGGCCTTGCCGTTGAGCGCCGACACCGTGACGTAGGTTTCCAGGGCGGCCGGGGCGTTGGCGAGGATGCCCAGCAGGTTGGGGATGAAGCCGGAGTTCTTCTGCGCGTTCTCGAGGAACGGACGCGCGGCTTCCGGGGCGGTCTGCAGGCTGTGTAGAGTAATGCGCGCGGACATGGAGTGGTCTCCTTTGATGTAGGTCGCTACAGTCTGTTGGTTATAAGAAGTAGCATCCATATTCATCAGTCGCCTTTACTTGCTCCAGAGTCCTTGCATTAGATGATTTCATCCAGCCACCTCGTCGATTGGTTATTAGAAGGCCTGGAGCTCGACGCCAGCCTGTTCCATGTCGGCCGCTACTGCGGCGGCTGGCATGCCAGCACCCAGGGCATGGGCCGGGCCAGTTTCCACCTGGTGGTGCAGGGGCATTGCTGGCTGCACATCGATGGCCAGCCTGAAGCGCTGCGGCTGGACAGCGGCGACGCAGTGTTCCTGCTGCGTGACCTGGGCTATCGACTGTCCAGTGACCGCAACGCAACCGATGCCTGCGCCCAGCCGCGCCAGACGATGCAGGGGCTGGATCTGGAAGCGGGTGATGGCGTGGGGTTGGTGTGCGGGTTCTTCCATTTCCAGACGGGGCTGTCGACGCTGATCGTCGAAGGGTTGCCGGGCTGGATCCTGCTACGTGCCGGGGACCCGGCCGGAAGCGCGGCACGGGCGCTGTTCGAGTTGATCCTCGAGGAGTGCCGGCGCACGCCTCAACCGTCGGCCACGTTGCTCGAGCGGCTGACTCACCTGTTGTTCCTCTACGTACTGCGCCAGCAGGTGCATGAGGGGCTGTCGCTCGGCGGCCTGGTCGCCCTCGCCCGCCAGCCGGCCTTCGCCGGGTTGCTGGAGCAAATGATCGAGCAGCCTGGGCAGGCCTGGACGCTGGAGAGCATGGCGGCCTGCGCGGGGCTTTCGCGCTCGGCGTTCTTCAAGCGCTTCAACGAGCTGGCCGGGCAGTCGCCGGGGCAAGTGCTGCTGGCGCTGCGCATGCGCCATGCCTGCCAGTTGCTCAAGGCGGGAAGTACCGTCGAGCAGGTGGGGGCGCAGGTGGGGTATCAATCGGTGGCTGCGTTTACCCGGGCGTTTGCCAAGGCAGTGGGGGTGCAGCCGGGCGCTTATCGCAGGCAGTGCAATGAGCCGTGAAGGCTTCGGCATTCAGTGGCTGGGTTTTGACGAAGGCTGAAGCGGGCCGCCCACCTATCGCATTTCACGATCATTGCCCAGCACATTCTCGATTGGTCAAAAGGCCCGCGCTCGCGCAAGCTGCGCGCTGCCTGTACCTGTTCTAGGACCCTGCCCCATGCCCACCTGGCTTCCCGCTCCACTTCGCAAACAGCGCCTGCGCAGCGAATCCGTCGTGAACAGCGCGCTGCCGGGCCACTTCCGGCAAAAGGCGATCGAGCGCGGCTACACCCTGAGCGACAGCCAGAACCGGGTGATCGAAGCCATGGCCCGCACACTGGCCACGCTCGACACCGATCAGCCGCGCAGCCTGTACCTGCATGGCGCGGTGGGGCGCGGCAAGAGCTGGCTGCTCGATGGTTTCTTCCAGGCGGTGCCTACGCCCGACAAGCGACGCCTGCACTTCCATGACTTCTTCGCTCGCCTGCACCAGGGCATGCACCACCACCGGGCGCTGGACGATGCATTGGGGGCGACGCTCGACACGTTGCTGGGCGATTGCCGGGTGCTGTGCTTCGATGAGTTCCATGTGCACGATATCGGCGACGCCATGCTCCTCACCCGGCTGTTCAGCGCCCTGTTCCAGCGCGGCGTGCTCTTGCTGGTGACCTCCAACTACGCCCCCGAAGGGCTGCTGCCCAACCCGCTGTACCACGAACGCTTCCTGCCGGTGATCCGCTTGATCAACAGCCGCATGCAGGTCCTGGAAGTCGGGGGCGACACGGATTTTCGCAGCCTGCCGGCCAACCGTGAACACCAGCGTTTCACCCGGGGGCATTACGTCTGGCCTGGTACCCCGGAACAGCGCCAGGCGCTGGCGCTGCCGACAACTTCGCCAAGCGTGCTGGACATCAACAAGCGGCCGCTGCGCGCCCTGGCCAGCGAAGATCGACAGGTGATGTTCGCCTTCGACGACCTGTGCGAGCAGCCTACCGCGGTGATCGACTACCTGGCGCTAGCCGAACGTTACGATCAGTTCACCATCGATGGCCTGGACGACCTGGCCGAGTGCTCGCTCGCCGCGCAGCAGCGGTTCGTCAACCTGGTGGATGTGCTGTATGACCTGGATCGCCAGGTGACAGTGATTGGCAAACGGCCGCTGGAGCAGAGCCTTGGCGGAGCGCTCGCCGACCTGATGCGTACACGAAGCCGACTGGGGCAGCTGCATCGGATTGGCCCCTGTAGGAGCGGCTTGAGCCGCGATGCAGGCAACGCGGTGCCTGGCACCCGCTTCGCGGGTGATCGCGGCTGAAGCCGCTCCTACAGAGGTTGCATCAGGTCGATGGGTTCAACCCGCCCGGGGCAGGTCCGCCAGCACCCCTTCGATCTCCTCCAGCACCGCCGGGTCGTCCAGGGTCGAGGGCGCAACATAGTCCTGCCCGTCGGCGATCTTGCGCAGCACCGCCCGCAGGATCTTGCCCGAACGGGTCTTGGGCAGGCGCTTGACCAGCCGCACGCGGTTGAAGCAGGCCAGGGCGCCGATCTGCTCGCGCACACTGGCCACCAGCTCGCCCTGCAACTGTGCCTCGCCGATGCCCTGCCCGTCCTTGAGCACCACCAGCGCCAGCGGCACCTGCCCCTTGATCTCGTCATGCACGCCGATCACCGCGCATTCGGCCACCGCCGGATGCCGCGCCACCAGGTCCTCCATCTCGCCCGTGGACAGGCGATGGCCGGAGACGTTTATCACGTCGTCGGTACGGCCCATGATGTAGACGAAGCCGTCGTCATCCAGGTAGCCACCGTCACCGGTGTGGTAATAGCCCGGATAGCTGCGCAGGTAAGCTTCCAGATAGCGCGGGTGATCGCCCCAGAGTGTCTGGCTGCAACCGGGCGGCAACGGCAAGGCGATCACGATGGCGCCCTGCTGATTGGGCCCAAGCGGCTTGCCCTCGTCGTCCAGCACCTGCACGTTGTAACCCGGCACCGCACGGTTGCTGGACCCCGGCCGGGCGGCACAGCCCTGCAGCCCCACGCAAGGCGCGGTCACCGGCCAACCGGTCTCGGTCTGCCACCAATGGTCGTGCACCGGCTTGCCGCTGACCCGCTCCAGCCATTCATGGGTGCTGGAATCGAGCTTCTCTCCCGCCAGGAACAACTGGCGCAAGGCGCCCAGGTCGTGACGGCGGATCAGCTCACCGTGCGGGTCTTCCTTGCGGATCGCACGCATCGCGGTAGGTGCGCAGAACAGGCCATTGACCTTGTACTGCTCCACCACCCGCCAATAGGCCGAGGCGTCCGGGGTGCGGATCGGCTTGCCTTCGTAGAACACGGTGGTGCAGCCGCTCATCAGCGGCCCGTAGACGATCAGCGAATGGCCGACCACCCAGCCCACATCGGAAATCCCCCACCACACATCACCCGCCTGCATGCCATAGACATGGCGCATGGCGTAGCACAGGGCCACTGCGTTGCCGCCATTCTCGCGCACGATGCCCTTGGGTTTGCCGGTGGTGCCGGAGGTATACATGATGTACAGCGGGTCGCCCGCGTCCAGCTCCACCGGGGCGGCCGGCGCGGCGCCCGACAATGCCTGTTCCCAGTCCAGGTCGCGGCCGGGTTGCAGCTCGGCCTTCGCCTGGGGCCGCTGCAGCACCAGCACCTGCCGGGGCTGGTGCCGGGCCAGTTGCAGGGCGCGATCGACCAGCGGCTTGTATTCGATGACCCGGTCGAACTCCAGCCCGCACGAGGCCGTGAGCAACAACGTAGGCCGCGCATCGTCGATGCGCAGGGCCAGTTCGTTGGCGGCAAAGCCACCAAACACCACCGAGTGCACCGCGCCGATTCGCGCGCAGGCGAGCATGGCCATCGCCGCCTGGGGCACCATGGGCATGTAGATGATCACCCCATCACCCTTGCTCACACCCAGCGAGCGCAACAAGCCAGCCAGGCGCGCGACTTCGTCCCGCAGTTGGTTGTAGGTGAAGGTCTGCTGCACGCCGGTCACGGGCGAGTCATAGATCAGCGCCAACTGCTCGCCACGGCCCTGCTCGATCTGATGGTCGAGGGCCAGGTAACAGCTGTTCAGCCGGCCATCGGCAAACCAGCGGTGGGTACCGTCGGGGTTTTCCTGCAAGGTGAGCGAGGGCTTGCGGTGCCAGGCCAGCTGTTCGGCCTGGGCGTGCCAGAAGGCGGCGGGATCGCTGATGGAATGGGCGTAGCTGTGCTGGTAGGTCATTGGTTCGCAACCCGGTACTTGTTGTTATAGAAGGGCGAACTTCGAGTATGGACCGCTGCCTGCAGCCTGCCATTTGACTTAAGTCGCAACCCATATGCAGATTTGCAGTGGTCATCTGGCTAGAATGGCCGCCCACCGATGCCAGACCCGTTCCATGCACAACCTCGACGACCTCCGCGCCGGCCGCCTGCGCGGCATCACCCGCCTTGACCTTGAGTTGGGCCTGAGCGAATTCCCCCGCGAGATCTTCACGCTGGCCGACAGCCTGGAGGTGCTCAACCTCAGCAACAACGCCCTGAGTGAACTGCCCGACGACCTGCATCGCCTGACGCGGCTGAAGGTGCTGTTCTGCTCCGGCAATCGCTTCACCGAGCTGCCAGCAGCGCTGGGACGTTGCGCGAACCTCGAAACGGTGGGCTTTCGCGACAACCAGATCCAGCTCGTCACCGCACAGGCGCTGCCTGCCAGCCTGCGGGCCCTGATCCTCACCGAGAACGCACTGGAAACACTGCCGGATGCCTTGGGCGACTGCACCTGGCTGCAAAAGCTGATGCTTGCCGGCAACCGCCTCATCGCCCTGCCCGCGGGCCTCGCCCGTTGCGAACGGCTTGAACTGCTGCGCATCGCCAGCAACCACCTGCCCGCCCTGCCTGAGTGGCTGCTGCGCATGCCCAGCCTGGCCTGGCTGGCCTATGCCGACAACCCGATGCCGCAGGGTTTCATCGCGCCCGTCGACGAGGGCCACTGCCCACGGATCGACTGGCAGGATGTTCACCTCGAGCAGGTGTTGGGCCAAGGCGCCTCCGGCGTGATCCACCGCGCCATGTGCCAGGATGCGCCGATGGCGGTCAAGCTGTACAAGGGCGCGCTCACCAGCGATGGCTCGCCCCTGGCGGAGATGAGCGCCTGCATCGCGGCCGGCGATCATCCGAACCTGGTGCGCCTGGCCGGCCGCATCGATGATCATCCACAACAGTTGCCCGCCCTGGTGATGCACCTGATCGCCCCGCACTGGCGCAACCTTGCCGGCCCACCCAGCCTCGACAGCTGCACCCGCGACCGCTATGCCGATACGTTTGCGTTGCCCCTGAGCAACGTGCGACGCCTGGCTTCCGGTATCGCCTCGGTGTGCGCGCACCTGCATGGGCGCGGCCTGAGCCACGGCGACCTGTACGCCCACAACATACTGTTCGACGACGGCCAGTGCCTGCTGGGCGACTTCGGTGCGGCGTCGTTCCATCCCCGGTCTCAGGCCCTTGAGCGCCTGGAAGTCCGTGCCTTTGGCATCCTGTTGGAAGAGCTGCTGGCGCATTGCCCGGAAAGCGACAAGGTGTTGCACGCCTTGGCCAGGCGTTGCCAGCACCCCGACGTGACTGAACGACCGCTGTTCAACGAACTGGTGGAAAGGCTGTCAGCCTGATTGCCCGCCCCATTTCGGGGCAAAAGCCCTAGAATGGATGCCCCTCCTCCCTAGAGCCCACCATGGACATCGATCAGGCCCGTACCTTCCTGGAAATCGTCCGCTGCGGCAGCCTGGTGGCCGCAGCCGAACGCCTGTTCGTGTCGCAGACCGCCATCACCGCCCGCGTGCAGCGCCTGGAGCAGCAACTGGGCTGCCAACTGTTCGTGCGCAGCCGCAACGGCGCCAGCCTGACCGCCGACGGCGAGGCGTTCGTCAGCTACGCCAACCAGCTGGTGCAGACCTGGGAAGCCGCACGCCGCGACCTGCCGTTGCCCCAAGGCTGCCAGCAAGTGCTGCATGTGGGCGGCGAGGTGAGCCTGGGCAACCCGATGATGCTCGACTGGGTCAGCGCCCTGCACCAGGAGATGCCCAACCATGCCATCCGCAGCGAAGTCAGCGACGGCGAGTCGCTGTTGCGCAAGGTGGAGATGGGCCTGCTGGATGCCGCGCTGGTGTACCAGCCGACCTACGGCCCAGGCCTGCAGGTGGAGCAGTTGATGGAGGAAAAGCTGATCCGCATTCGCCGGATCGATCAGCCCGAGCCCTATGTCTACATCGATTGGGGCGCCGCCTTCCGCCGCCGCCACGACGCCGCCCTGCCCGACCTGGCGCGCGCGCCGCTGAGCTTCAACCTCGGGCCGCTGGCGTTGCAGTTCATCCTCGACCGTGGCGGCAGTGGCTACTTCCGTACCCGCGTGGTGCAGGCCTATCTGCAGAACGGGGTGTTCGAGCGGGTGCCCCAGGCGCCGGAGTTCACCTACCCGACCTACCTGGTGTATGCCCGCGAGCGTGACAGCGCGGCCCTGCAACAGGCCTTTGCCATCCTGCGCCGGCTGGTCGCGGCCGGCGAGAGCGACTGGTCACAACGCTGGGACCCGCTCATCTGAGCCCTGCGCGGCGGCAGTGAGCAGGTGCCGCTTGAGGCCTGCGATCAGGTCAGTCTGGGTGATCACGCCGACCAGACGCTCGCCGTCCAGCACGGGCAGGCAGTGCCGGCCCTGCTCGCCGAGCAAGGGCAACAGCCGTTCCAGCGGGTGCCGCGGGGTAACGCTGACCACCTGGCGGTTCATCACCTGCGCCAGGCGCACGGGCTGGCGTCGCAACAGGCTGCGCCAGCGGATGCGTCCACGCGCCATGGCCGCCTCGACCAGATCGGCGACGCCGACGAGGCCCACCAGACGCCCCTCGTCCAGCACCGGCAGGGTCTGCAGGTGATGGCTGGCCAGCAGCTTCCAGGCCTGCTCAAGGGACATGCCTGGCGTGGCCACCTGCACATCGCGGGACATCACCGCCCCGGCATCGATGCCGCCCAGGCTGCGTTGCAAGGCATGCTGCTCGGTGGCCAGGACAATGCGTTCGAGCTCGTCGCGGGTGACATCGACGAACTCGCCGATTTCCGCCAGGGCCAGGTCGAGGTCGGCGCTGCTGATCCCGACCCGCTCGCTGGGCAGTGGGTCGCGGGTGTGGTGAAGGTCCTTGCGCGGCACCGCGCCCTTTGGGTAGCGCACACCGGTGAGGCGGTTGTAGAGCACCGCCACGGCGACCAACACCAAGGCGTTGAGCAGCACCGGCTCAAGCAGATGGTCACCCAGCGCCACCAGCCCCGGGTCAGCCAGCACCGCGCTCACGGCCACGCCACCGCCGGGCGGATGCAGGCAACGCAGCAGGCACATCACCAGGATCGCGATGCCCAGCGCAGCCGCCGCCACCCACAGTCCGTCGCCGAAACCCTGGCGCATGGCCAACCCCACGACACCGGCCAGGGCATAGCTGCCCAGCACCGGCCAGGGCTGGGCCAAGGGCCCGGAGTGCACGGCGAACACCAGCACCGCCGAGGCCGCCAGCGGGCCGAGCAGGTGCAAGGCGATGGATGGGCCATAGGCGAGGCTGCACAGGTAACCGGCGAAGAACAGCCCAAGCAACGCGCCAATGCCGGCACGCAGCCATTCTTTGGGAGGGATGTTCAAGGGCGCCGGGAGCAGGCGTTGCAAGCGGGTTTCGGGACGCGAGGCAGGCATCGGGGTATTCGGGTCGTGTTCTTCTGATCAAAAAGAAAGCCCAGCGCAACCGGCCTGGGCCCTGTGTTGCGCAATGCAGTGGCGCAAGGGGCTCCGTCCATGGAGAGATGGAAACCGGGAGGTTTCATGGAGAGGGATTTTGCCGGGAGGGCGTTGGGGTGGCCAATTCAAAAAACTGCGGCTGAACTGCAATTTTTTTGCAGTGCCAATGGCCCTGTTCGCCGGCAAGCCGGCTCCTACGACAACGGGTATGGCCGATTCGATGTAGGAGCCGGCTTGCCGGCGAACCGGGCCACCGCCGATCAACGCCCTTTGCGCGGCAATTCGATACTGACCCGCAAGCCGCCCTGCGGGCTTTCCAGCAACGCGATTCGCCCGCCCCAGGCCTCGACGATATCGCGCACGATCCCCAGCCCAAGGCCATGGCCGTCAACCTGCTCGTCCAGCCGCGAACCCCGTTCGAGCACTTGCAGGCGCTGCGACTCGGGGATGCCCGGACCATCGTCATCGACCCACAGCCGATAACCCGCTTTCGTCGGCGCAATGCCCACCCGCACTTCGCTGTCGGCCCATTTGCAGGCGTTGTCCAGCAGGTTGCCGAGCAGCTCCAGGAGGTCTTCGCGGTCCCAGGGCAACAGCAGGCCCGGCGGCACGTCGCGCTCGAGCAGCAAGCCTTCGCCATGGATCATGCCCAAGGTGGCCAGCAACCCCGGCAGTTCGGCGTCGCAATCGAACTGCGCGCCAGGCAAGGCATCCCCGGCCAGGCGTGCGCGGTTGAGCTCGCGGGCCAGACGCTGCTGGATCTGCTCCAACTGCTCGCGCATTTGCGCGCGCACTTCGGGCAGCGCCTGCAAACGCTCACTGGACGCCAGGCTGAGCAGCACCGCCAGCGGCGTTTTCAGTGCATGACCAAGGTTGCCCAGGGCATTGCGCGAACGGCGCAGGCTGTCTTCGGTGTGTGCCAGCAGATGGTTGATCTGACCGACCAGCGGCTGCAGCTCGCTGGGCACCTCGGCGTCGAGTTGCGAACGCTGCCCCTGCTGCAACTGGGCGATCTGCCGGCGCGCTCGCTCCAGCGGGCGCAGCGAACGGGTCACGGTGATGCGTTGCAGCACCAGCACCAGCAGCAGCGCCACCAGGCCCATGCCCAGGCCGATCTGCTGCATGCGTCGGAAGCCTTCGCGCACGGGGGAATAATCCTGGGCGACGCTGATGGAAATATCCTGCCCCAGGCGCCGGTAGTCACCGCGATAGGCCAACAACTGCTGACCTTCCGGGCCCAGTTCATGGCCATCGTCCAAACCCGGCTTGCCAGGCTTGGGCATGTCCAGGTCCCACAACGAGCGTGAGCGCCAGGTGCCCTGGTCGAAATCGATGCGAAAGTAATAACCCGAGAACGGCCGCTGGTACGCCGAAGAGATGCGCCGCTCGTCCAGCTGCAAACCGGATGGCCCCCGCACCAACGCCACCAGCAGGTTTTCGCTTTCCTGGCGCAGGCCGGTTTCCAGGTAACGCTGCAGGCCAGCCTCGAACAGCCACAAGGTCAGTTGCGCCAACGCCACGCCAACCACCACCAGCACCGCCACCAGCCCCAGGCTCAGGCGCGCCTGGATCGACTTCACGCAGCGCTCCCGGCGTACACGTAGCCTTGGCCGCGACGGGTCTCGATCACACTGCGCCCAAGCTTGCGCCGCAGGTGGTTGACGTGCACTTCGAGCACGTTGGAATCACGCTCGGTCTCGCCATCGTAGAGGTGCTCGGCCAGGTGGCTCTTGGACAGCACCTGCCCCGGGTGCAGCATGAAGTAGCGCAGCAGACGGAACTCGGCGGCGGTCAGCTGGATATCGACACCCTCGCGGCTGACGCACTGGCGCGACTCGTCCAGGTGCAGGCCGGCGGCCTCCAGCGTGGGCTGGTTGGCCAGCCCCTTGGCGCGGCGCAGCAAAGCCTGGATGCGCAGTTGCAGCTCTTCCGGGTGGAAGGGTTTGGTCAGGTAGTCGTCGGCCCCGGCCTTGAGCCCTTCGATGCGCTCGGCCCAGGAACCGCGCGCGGTCAGGATCAGCACCGGAGTGACCAGGTTCGCGGCACGCCATTGCGCCAACACCTCGAGCCCCGGCAGGCCCGGCAGGCCGAGGTCGAGAACGATCAGGTCATAGGGTTCGCTCTGGCCCTGGTACAACGCGTCGCGGCCATCGGCCAGCCAGTCCACGGCATAGCCCTGGCGCTGCAGTGCGGCCGTCAGTTCGTCGGCCAGGGGCACATTGTCTTCGACCAGCAGCAGGCGCATTCAGTCGTCTTCCTCGTCTTTGAGCAGCGCACCCGTGCGCGCGTCGAGCTTGATCTCGCGCACCACGCCCTCGGGGGTCAGCAGTTCGACTTCGTATTCGTAGCGCTCGTGCTTCTCTTCCAGCTCCGCCTCCAGCAGGCGCGCCCCGGGGTAACGCCCCAGGGCGGCCTCGAGCAGTTGCTCGAGGGGCAGGATGATGCCTTGCTGGCGCAGCGCCAGGGCTTCGTCCTGGTCCAGGTCGCGGGCGGCGGCCAGCGAACAGGCGGCCATCAAGGCCAGGGCCAGCCAGCGCGCCGTTCGCGGTAGTTCAGTCATCAGTTGTCTCGCGCATCCTTCAACACTTCACCGGTCTTGGCGTCCAGGTCGACGTCCCACTCGATGTTCTGTGCATCACGCAGTTCGACCTTGTAGATATAGCGGCCGTATTCATCCTCGAGCTCGCTGTCGGTGACGGTGGCACCTGGGTGCTTGGCCACGGCGGCGGCCTTCAGCTCGTCCAGCGACTTGATGGTCTTGGCGTTCACCAGCTTGACCACTTCATCAGGCTGTACGTCCTTGGCGAAGGCGGCGTTGGCTGCAAAAGCGAGGGTGGCGGCGGTGAACAGGGCAGTCAAAGTTTTCATGGGGTCACTCCATCGGGGTGTGCAAGTTGTCTACGGGATCAAGACTAACCGGGGGTCCTTAACTCAACCTGAAAACAGCTGGCCGCATGATAGCGCATGTTCGCCGGCAAGCCGGCTCCTACCGCGATACCAGGTAGGAGCCGGCTTGCCGGCGAACAGGACCGGCAAATCCCCTATACTGCCCGCTTGCCAATCGCGAGCCAGGCCATGACCGCCATCCACATCAAGTACCCCGCGTTGACCTTCAAGGCCGGCCAGCGCGCGCTGCGGCAGATCCGTGAGCGCGGCCTGCAGGCGGCCGATGTCGGCGTGCTGCCGGGCGCGGCCGGCGGCCCCAAGCCACTGGGCATCCAGGGCCTGGACCTGGCGCTGTTCGGTGAATGGCTGCCGTCGGCGCCACGCCAGCGCGCGCTGATCGGCGCTTCGATCGGTTCCTGGCGCTTCGCCAGCGCCTGCCTCGACGACCCGGTCGCCGGCATCCGTCGCCTCGGCGAGCTGTACACCGAGCAGGACTTCGCCAAGGGCGTGACACCCAAAGAGATCAGCCAGAGCAGCCAGCGCATGCTCGACGACCTGCTGCAAGGCCGCGACGGGCAGATCCTCGCCAACCCGCATTACCGCCTGAACATCCTGGTGGTGAAGAGCCACGGCCAACTGGCCCACGACCACCGCGGCCGCCTCGGCATGGGCCTGGGCTCGGTGATCGCCAGCAACCTGCTGGGGCGCGAGCGCCTTGGGCGGCACTTCGAAAGGGTCATCCTGCATGATGTACGCGAGGCGCCGCCCCTGGAGGCGCTCACCGACTTCCCCTCGCGCAACCTGCCGCTGGACCTGGCCAACCTGCGCCACGCCCTGCTCGCCTCGGGCTCGATCCCGATGGTCATGGAAGGCGTGCGCGACATCCCCGGCGCGGGTGCCGGCACCTACCGCGACGGCGGCCTGCTCGACTATCACCTCGACCTGCCCTACCGCGGCGACGACCTGGTGCTCTACCCGCACTTCACCGACAAAGTGGTGCCCGGCTGGTTCGACAAGGCCCTGCCCTGGCGCAAGGGCGATGCCACGCGCCTGCGCAACGTGCTGTTGATGACACCCTCGCCGCAGTACCTGGCCGCCCTGCCCTACGGCAAGCTGCCCGACCGCAACGACTTCAAGCGCTTCATGGGCGATGCCCCCAGCCGCAAGCGCTACTGGTACCAGGCCATCGCCGAAAGCCGGCGGCTGGGCGACGAGTTGCTCGAGCTGATCGCCACCGGGCGGTTGCAGGATCGCCTGCAAGCCTTGTAGCGGGCATGCTGGTAGACTGCGCGCATCATTGATTCACACAGAGTTCTGACAGCGTGGAAATCTTCAAGGAATTTACCTTCGAATCGGCTCACCGCCTGCCCAACGTCCCGGCCGGGCACAAGTGCGGCCGCCTGCATGGCCACTCGTTCAAGGTCGCCCTGCACCTGACCGGCCCGCTCGATCCGCATACTGGCTGGATCCGCGACTTCTCCGAGATCAAGGCGATCTTCAAGCCGATCTACGAGCAGCTCGACCACAATTACCTGAATGATATTCCAGGCCTGGAAAACCCCACCAGCGAAGTGATCGCCAAGTGGATCTGGGAACAGGTCAAGCCGTTGCTGCCGGAACTGTCGAAGGTGCGCATCCACGAGACCTGCACCAGCGGGTGCGAGTACACCGGCGATTGATCCGGCGGGTTCGCCGGCAAGCCGGCTCCTACGGGACGGTGCGCTCTTCGTAGGAGCCGGCTTGCCGGCGAACCATCAGCCCTGCCCATCCCCTATGGCATCGCGCAGAAAGCTCGGCGCGATATAGCGCTGGTAATGCGCCTCCGACAGCAGGAAGAACTCCCGGTCGATGGCATCGCGCAACTGCGGCAGTTCCCAGTCGCGAAACTCCGGCAGCAAGGCCATCCCGTATGCCTCCAGGTCGCGGATCATCCGTGCCCCGCGGGCGATCAGCTGATACGCCCAGCAGTACTCCGACTGCTGCGCCACGAAGCGGATCGAGCGCTGCTCCAGCTGCTGGCGCAGCAGCCCTTTGTCGAACACCTCCAGCTTGGCCATCATCACCTGCACCAGCAGTTGCTCCAGGCGCAGCCAGACCGCGCGCTTCTGCGTGTCGTCGTAGCCGTTCCAGTGGATCACTTCGTGGTGGAAGCGCTTGCAGCCGCGGCACACCAGGTCTCCGTACACCGTGGAGCAGAGGCCGACGCAAGGCGTCTTGATGGATTGGTTGGACATGTAGAAACAACGGCTTGGCGGGGGAACACCGGTTCATGTTAGCCCTTTGTCTAACCAGGGTCACCCGTTAAAGTCATCTTCGCCGCCTTACCTTCGGCTGATTTTTGCCGTAGAATCACTCCGCCTTTTCAAGGCAACAATGTCCGTTGGAAGCTGTTTTCAAAGCGTCACGAGCACAGTTCATCCGGTAGAACGGCGTTGGCCCTGTCCATGCAAACGCGCATGTCCATGGCCAACCCCTCATCAGCCTTCCGTTCTACAGGCGTAAAACTTTGAAAGCAGCTTCTGTAAGGATTCTCTGCGACCCTGGCTTGCCGGCTCAAAAAGCCGCCATTAGCGCATGGGTGCATGGGAATGCTGGATGAGCGTCCCGGACTCCCTTTAGGGACCACTGATGAGGGTAATAACTGTGCTTGAAGCCTACCGCAAACACATCGAAGAGCGTGCCGCTCTGGGTATCGTGCCCCAGCCGCTGAACGCCGAACAAACTGCAGGCCTGGTCGAGCTGCTGAAAAACCCGCCGGCCGGCGAAGAAGCCTTCCTCGTAGACCTGATCACCAACCGCGTCCCGCCAGGGGTGGACGAAGCCGCCTACGTCAAGGCCGCCTTCCTCTCCGCCGTCGCCAAGGGCGAAGCCAAGTCGCCACTGATCGACCGCAAGCGCGCCACCGAACTGCTGGGCACCATGCAGGGCGGCTACAACATCGAAACGCTGGTCGCGCTGCTGGACGACGCCGAACTGGGCGCCGTCGCGGCCGAACAGCTCAAGCACACCCTGCTGATGTTCGATGCCTTCCACGACGTGGCTGAAAAAGCCAAGGCCGGCAACGTCCACGCCAAGGCCGTGCTGGAATCCTGGGCCGCCGGCGAGTGGTTCACCGCCCGCCCGGCCATCGCCGACAAGTACACCCTGACCGTGTTCAAGGTGCCTGGCGAAACCAACACCGACGACCTGTCGCCTGCCCCGGACGCCTGGTCGCGCCCTGACATCCCGCTGCACGCCCTGGCCATGCTGAAGATGGCCCGTGACGGCATCGAGCCGCAGCAGCCAGGTTCGGTCGGCCCGCTGGCCCAGATCGAAGCCGTTAAAGCCAAGGGCTTCCCGGTCGCCTACGTCGGCGACGTGGTCGGTACCGGTTCCTCGCGTAAATCCGCCACCAACTCGGTGCTGTGGTTCTTCGGCGACGACATCCCGTACGTTCCCAACAAGCGCGCCGGTGGCTTCTGCTTCGGCACCAAGATCGCCCCGATCTTCTACAACACCATGGAAGACGCCGGCGCCCTGCCGATCGAGTTCGACTGCACCAACCTGGCCATGGGCGACGTCATCGACGTCTACCCGTTCAAGGGTGAAGTGCGCCGCCACGGCAGCGACGAACTGGTCACCAGCTTCGAGCTGAAAACCGAAGTACTGCTGGATGAAGTCCGCGCCGGTGGCCGTATCCCGCTGATCGTCGGCCGTGGCCTGACCGAGAAAGCCCGCGCCGAACTGGGCCTGGGTGCTTCGGACCTGTTCAAGAAACCCGAACAGCCTGCCGCTTCGACCAAGGGCTTCACCCTGGCGCAGAAGATGGTCGGCCGTGCCTGCGGCCTGCCGGAAGGCCAGGGCGTGCGCCCAGGTGCCTACTGCGAACCGAAGATGACCACCGTCGGCTCCCAGGACACCACGGGCCCGATGACCCGCGACGAGCTGAAAGACCTGGCGTGCCTGGGCTTCTCCGCTGACCTGGTGATGCAGTCGTTCTGCCACACCGCGGCTTATCCGAAGCCGATCGACGTCACCACCCACCACACCCTGCCAGACTTCATCCGCACCCGTGGCGGCGTGTCGCTGCGCCCGGGCGACGGCATCATCCACAGCTGGCTGAACCGCATGCTGATGCCGGACACCGTCGGTACCGGTGGCGACTCGCACACCCGCTTCCCGATCGGCATCTCGTTCCCGGCCGGTTCCGGCCTGGTGGCCTTCGCCGCCGCCACCGGCGTCATGCCGCTGGACATGCCGGAGTCGATCCTGGTGCGCTTCAAGGGCAAGCTGCAGCCTGGCATCACCCTGCGTGACCTGGTGCATGCGATCCCTTACTACGCGATCCAGAAGGGCCTGCTGACCGTCGAGAAGAAAGGCAAGAAGAACGCCTTCTCCGGCCGCATCCTGGAGATCGAAGGCCTGAACGACCTGACCGTCGAGCAAGCCTTCGAGCTGTCCGACGCCTCGGCCGAACGCTCCGCCGCCGGTTGCACCATCAAACTGCCGGAGAAGGCCATCGCCGAGTACCTGCAGTCCAACATCACCCTGCTGCGCTGGATGATCGGCGAAGGCTACGGCGATGCCCGCACCCTGGAGCGCCGCGCACAAGCGATGGAAGCCTGGCTGGCCAAGCCTGAGCTGCTGTCGGCTGACGCCGACGCCGAATACGCCGAAATCATCGAGATCGACCTGGCCGACGTGAAAGAGCCTGTGCTCTGCGCGCCGAACGACCCGGACGACGCCCGCCTGCTGTCGTCGGTACAGGGCGAGAAGATCGACGAAGTGTTCATCGGTTCGTGCATGACCAACATCGGTCACTTCCGCGCCGCCGGCAAGCTGCTGGACAAGGTCAAGGGCGGTATCCCGACCCGCCTGTGGCTGGCCCCGCCAACCAAGATGGACGCCCACCAGCTGACCGAGGAAGGCTACTACGGCATCTACGGCAAGGCTGGCGCACGCATGGAAATGCCAGGCTGCTCGCTGTGCATGGGTAACCAGGCACGTGTGCAGACCGGCTCCACCGTGGTCTCCACCTCGACCCGTAACTTCCCGAACCGCCTGGGCGACGCAACCAACGTGTACCTGGCCTCGGCCGAACTGGCCGCAGTCGCTTCGATCATCGGCAAGCTGCCGACCGTCGAGGAGTACATGCAGTACGCGAAGGATATCGACAGCATGGCTGCCGACGTCTACCGCTACCTGAGCTTCGACCAGATCGCCGAGTTCCGCGAAGCCGCGGCCAACGCCAAGATCCCGGTGGTCCAGGCGTAAGCTGAGCGGCAAGTTGTAAGCTGCAAGCTACAAGAAGAAGCCCTGGCAGAAATGCCGGGGCTTTTTTGTGCTGTTTGTGTTGGCTTTGCTGGCCTCTTCGCGGCTAAAGCCGCTCCCACAGGAAACCCGAAATCTTTAAGACTACGATGGACCCGTGGGAGCGGCTTCAGCCGCGAAGAGGCCCTCAGATCACGAACAGATCGACAAACCTGTGCACCGGCATGGCTTCTAGCGCAGCCTGGTTCTTGCACAGCGCCAGAATCTGCTCACACCGCTGCCGAACAAACCGCGTCGCCAGGTTCTCCCTGAACTTGGCCTCCAGCAACGGTATCCCCTCTGCCCGGCGCCGACGATGGCCGACCGGGTACTCCACCACCACTTCCTGCGTATGGCTGCCATCCTTGAAAAACACCTGCAGGCCGTTGGCGATCGAACGCTTGTCAGGCTCCAGGTATTCGCGGCTGAATCGCGGTGCCTCGACGACCTCCATCTTCTCGCGCAGGCGGTCGATGCTCGGGTGCGCCGCGTGGAAAGCATCCTCGTAATGCTCGGCCACCAGGCTACCGAAGATCAGCGGCACGGCAGTCATGTACTGCAGGCAATGATCGCGGTCGGCGGCATTGGCCAGCGGGCCCTCCTTGGAAATGATGCGGATCGCCGACTCCTGGGTGGTGATGACGATCCGCGTGACCTCGTGCAGGCGGTTGCGCACCTGCGGATGCAGGACCAGCGCCGCCTCGCAGGCAGTCTGCGCATGGAACTCGGCGGGAAAGCTGACCTTGAACAGCACGTTCTCCATCACATAGCTGCCAAAGGCCTGGGGCAGGCGCAGTGCCTGCTGTTCGTCAGGCTTGAGCGCCAGGTCCTTGTTGGTGTGGCTGAACGACACGTCGTAGAACCCCCACTGCGCCGCCGTCAGCACGCTGGGCACGCCCATTTCGCCACGCATGGCGATATCGGCCAGGCGCACCCCGCGACTGGAGGCATCCCCCGCCGCCCACGACTTGCGCGAACCGGCATTGGGTGCGTGACGGTAGGTGCGCAAGGCCTGGCCGTCGACGAAGGCATGGGACAGCGCCGACAGCAGTTGTTCGCGGTTGGCGCCCATGAGCTTGGCGCAGACCGCCGTGGAAGCCACCTTGACCAGCAGCACATGATCCAGGCCGACCCGGTTGAACGCGTTTTCCAACGCCAGCACACCCTGGATCTCATGGGCCATGACCATCGCATCGAGCACAGTGCGCATGGTCAGCGGCGCCTCGCCACCGGCCACACGCTTTTGCGAAAGATGGTCGGCGACGGCAAGGATGCCGCCGATGTTGTCCGAGGGGTGGGCCCACTCCGCCGCCAGCCAGGTGTCGTTGTAGTCCAGCCAGCGGACGGTACAGCCAATGTCCCAGGCGGCCTTGACCGGGTCCAGCCGGTAGCTGGTGCCGGGCACCCGTGCGCCGTGGGGGACCACGGTGCCCTCGACCAGCGGGCCGAGCAGCTTGGTGCATTCGGGGAAGCGCAGGGCCAGCAGGCCGCAGCCCAGGGTATCCATCAGGCAATTGCGGGCGGTGTCGAGGGCTTCGGCGGAGTCGACGCGATAGTCGAGGACGTAGTCGGCGATAGCCTGCAGGATCTGGTCGTAGTCGGGGCGAGTGTTGAAGTCGACGTTGGCGCTCATTGGCGGCTCCTTGATAACGGGGGCTGCTGTGCAGCCCTTCGCGGGACAAGCCCGCTCCTACAGGTCCGCGCAAATCCTGTAGGAGCGGGCTTGTCCCGCGAAGGGCCGCACAGCGGCCCCGCACAACGAAAGCCGTGCGCCGTTGGTGCGTTAGAAGCTGTCGCCAGGCACGCGCACCCAGCCCTCCATCAGCACCCGAGCGCTGCGGCTCATGATGGCCTTGGTCACGGTCCACTGCCCATCAACCTGACGTGCCTCGGCACCGACCCGCAACGTGCCGGATGGGTGCCCAAAGCGCACGGCGCTACGCGCTCCCCCGCCGGCCGCAAGGTTGACCAGGGTTCCGGGAATCGCCGCCGCCGTGCCGATGGCCACCGCGGCGGTGCCCATCATCGCGTGGTGCAACTTGCCCATCGACAGCGCGCGCACCAGCAGGTCGACTTCTTCGGCATTGACCGTCTTGCCACTGGAAGCAGTGTAGGTGGTCGGCGCCGCGACGAAAGCGACCTTGGGCGTGTGCTGACGCCCGGCCGCCTGGTCGACATGCGCGATCAAGCCCATGCGCACTGCGCCATGGGCACGGATGGTCTCGAAACGGGCCAGTGCCGCAGCATCACCATTGACCGCATCCTGCAGCTCGGTACCGGTGTAGCCGAGGTCGGCGGCGTTGACGAAGATGGTGGGGATGCCGGCGTTGATCAGGGTTGCCTTGAAGGTGCCGACACCCGGCACCTCGAGGTCGTCGACCAGGTTGCCGGTGG
Organism: Pseudomonas sp. MWU13-3659; assembly: GCF_023757525.1. Classification (NCBI taxonomy): domain Bacteria; kingdom Pseudomonadati; phylum Pseudomonadota; class Gammaproteobacteria; order Pseudomonadales; family Pseudomonadaceae; genus Pseudomonas; species Pseudomonas sp. MWU13-3659. The sequence goes on from NZ_JAMSHW010000015.1 coordinate 67,028, forward strand.
GGAACATCGCCCCGCCGTCGCCGTCCTCGTCGGCGGCCGGGTCGAGGAACTCCAGTTGCACCTCGGCGGCCGGGAAGGTCACGCCGTCGAGTTCGAAGTCGCCGGTTTCCTGCACTTCGCCATCGGTGATCGGCACATGGGCGATGATGGTCTTGCCGATGTTGGCCTGCCAGATGCGCACGGTGGCGATGCCGTTGCGTGGGAGGCGCGCAGCATCGACCAGGCCACTGGCAATGGCGAACGAGCCGACCGCGGCGGACAGGTTGCCGCAGTTGCCGCTCCAGTCGACGAAGGCTTTGTCGATCGACACCTGGCCGAACAGGTAGTCGACGTCGTGGTCGGCCTTGATGCTTTGCGAGAGGATTACCGTCTTGCTGGTGCTGGAGGTGGCGCCACCCATGCCGTCGATCTGCTTGCCGTACGGGTCGGGGCTGCCGATCACCCGCAACAGCAGGGCGTCGCGGGCCGGGCCGGGGACCTGGGCCTGCTCGGGCAGGTCCTGGAGGCGGAAGAACACGCCTTTGCTGGTACCGCCACGGATGTAGGTGGCGGGGATTTTTATTTGCGGTACGTGTGCCATTGCATTGCTGTCCTGTCTGAAATGAAAACAGAGCACCCTAGGGCCCTTTCGCCGGCAAGCCGGCTCCTACAGAAGATCAAGCCCCCTGTAGGAGCCGGCTTGCCGGCGAACACGGCTCAGGCCACGCCTTCCAGGAAGTCCTGGGCAAAGCGCTGCAGCACCCCACCCGCCTCGTAGATCGACACTTCTTCAGCCGTATCCAGGCGGCAGGTCACCGGCACCTCGACACGCTCGCCATCACGCCGCGTGACTACCAGGGTCAGCGTCGCGCGAGGCGTGCGCTCGCCCAGCACGTCATAAGTCTCGCTACCGTCCAGCCCCAGCATCTTGCGGTCGGTGCCCGGCTTGAACTCCAGCGGCAACACACCCATGCCCACCAGGTTGGTGCGGTGGATGCGCTCGAAGCCTTCGGCAACGATCGCCTCGACCCCCGCCAGGCGCACGCCCTTGGCCGCCCAGTCGCGGGACGAGCCCTGGCCGTAGTCGGCACCGGCGACGATGATCAGCGGCTGCTTGCGCTGCATGTAGGTTTCGATGGCTTCCCACATCCGGGTCACCTTGCCTTCCGGCTCGATGCGCGCCAGCGAACCCTGCTTCACGCTGCCGTCGTCCTTGCGCACCATCTCGTTGAACAGCTTGGGGTTGGCGAAGGTGGCGCGCTGCGCGGTCAGGTGGTCGCCGCGGTGGGTGGCGTAGGAGTTGAAGTCCTCCTCCGGCAGGCCCATCTTCGCCAGGTACTCGCCGGCGGCGCTGTCGAGCATGATGGCGTTGGACGGCGACAGGTGGTCGGTGGTGATGTTGTCCGGCAGCACCGCCAGCGGGCGCATGCCACGCAAGGTGCGCTCGCCGGCCAGGGCGCCTTCCCAGTACGGCGGGCGGCGGATGTAGGTGCTCATCGGGCGCCATTCGTACAGCGGCGCAACCTTCGGCCCCCTGTCCTCTTCGATGGCGAACATCGGGATGTACACCTGGCGGAATTGCTCCGGTTTCACCGAAGCACGCACCACGGCGTCGATTTCTTCATCGCTCGGCCAGATATCCATCAGGCGGATTTCCTTGCCGTCGACCACGCCAAGCACATCCTTCTCGATGTCGAAGCGGATGGTGCCGGCAATGGCGTAGGCCACCACCAGCGGCGGCGAGGCCAGGAAGGCCTGCTTGGCGTAGGGGTGGATGCGCCCGTCGAAGTTGCGGTTGCCCGACAGCACGGCGGTGGCGTACAGGTCGCGGTCGATGATCTCCTGCTGGATCACCGGGTCCAACGCGCCAGACATGCCGTTGCAGGTGGTGCAGGCAAAGGCGACGATGCCAAAGCCCAACTGCTCCAGTTCCTGCTCCAGCCCCGCTTCTTTCAGGTACAGCTGCACGGTCTTGGAGCCAGGCGCCAGCGACGACTTCACCCAGGGTTTGCGGGCAAGCCCGAGCTTGTTGGCATTGCGCGCCAGCAGGCCCGCAGCGATCACGTTGCGCGGGTTACTGGTGTTGGTGCAGCTGGTGATGGCGGCGATGATCACCGCGCCATCCGGCATCTGCCCCGGTACTTCCTGCCACTGGCCGGCAATGCCCTTGGCCGCCAGGTCGCTGGTGGACACCCGGGCGTGCGGGTTGGACGGGCCGGCCATGTTGCGCACCACGCTCGACAGGTCGAAGCTCAGGGTGCGCTCGTATTCGGCCTTGGCCAGGCTGTCGGCCCACAGGCCGGCGACCTTGGCGTAGGTCTCCACCAACTGCACCTGCTGCTCGTCGCGGCCGGTGAGCTTGAGGTAGTCGATGGTCTGCTGGTCGATGGCGAACATCGCCGCGGTGGCTCCGTATTCCGGGGCCATGTTGGAGATGGTGGCGCGGTCGCCCAGGGTCAGCGCGCTGGCGCCGGCACCGTGGAACTCGAGGTAGGCGCCGACCACTTTCTGCTTGCGCAGGAACTCGGTGAGCGCCAGCACCAGGTCAGTGGCGGTGATGTTGGGGGCCAGGCGGCCCGTCAGCTCGACGCCGACGATTTCCGGCAGGCGCATCCACGACGCGCGCCCCAGCATCACGTTCTCGGCCTCCAGGCCACCGACGCCGATGGCGATCACGCCCAGGGCATCGACGTGCGGGGTGTGGCTGTCGGTGCCGACGCAGGTGTCCGGGTAGGCGACGCCACGGTCGCTGTGGATCACCGGCGACATTTTCTCCAGGTTGATCTGGTGCATGATGCCGTTGCCCGGCTGGATCACGTCGACGTTCTTGAACGCCTTCTTGGTCCAGTTGATGAAGTGGAAACGGTCCTCGTTGCGGCGATCCTCGATGGCGCGGTTCTTCTCGAACGCCTGTGGGTCGAAGCCGCCGCACTCCACGGCCAGCGAGTGGTCGACGATCAACTGCACCGGCACCACCGGGTTGACCTGGGCCGGGTCACCGCCCTTGTCGGCGATGGCGTCGCGCAGGCCGGCCAGGTCCACCAGCGCGGTCTGGCCGAGGATGTCGTGGCAGACGACGCGGGCCGGGAACCAGGGGAAGTCGAGGTCGCGCTTGCGCTCGATCAGTTGCTCGAGCGAGGCGTTGAGGGTGGCTGGATCGCAACGGCGCACGAGGTTTTCGGCCAGCACGCGGGAGGTGTACGGCAGGCCGTCATAAACGCCGGGCTTGATCGCCTCGACCGCGGCACGGGCGTCGAAGTAGTCCAGGGCGGTGCCTGGCAGGGGCTTGCGAAATTCTGTATTCATGGCACAGGGACTCAATCACGGTAAGGTCGGTGCTGTTGCGGCCGCCCTGCGTCCCTGTAGGAGCCAGCCTTGCTGGCGATGGGCGGCGAAGCGCCCCCAGACCCGGCGTCACCGGGGTTCGCCAGCAAGGCTGGCTCCTACAGGGATCGCGGGCTGACTCAGCGTTGCTCGATCGGCACGAACTGGCGTTGCTCGACGCCGACATACTCGGCGCTTGGGCGGATGATGCGGTTGTTGGCGCGCTGCTCGAACACGTGCGCAGCCCAGCCGGTCAGGCGCGAGCAGACGAAGATCGGGGTGAACAGCTTGGTCGGGATGCCCATGAAGTGATACGCCGAGGCATGGTAGAAGTCGGCGTTGGGGAACAGGCGCTTCTGTTCCCACATGGTCTTGTCGATGGCCTCGGAAACCGGGTACAGCACGCTGTCGCCCACTTCGTCGGCGAGCTTTTTCGACCAGCCCTTGATCACCTCGTTGCGCGGGTCGGACTCTTTGTAGATCGCGTGGCCGAAGCCCATGATCTTGTCCTTGCGCTCAAGCATGCGCAGCAGCTCGGCGGTGGCTTCCTGCGGGGTCTGGAAGCGTTCGATCAGCTCCATCGCCGCCTCGTTGGCGCCACCGTGCAGCGGGCCGCGCAACGAACCGATGGCGGCGGTCACGCAGGAGTACAGGTCGGACAGGGTCGAGGCGCAGACCCGGGCGGTGAAGGTCGAGGCGTTGAATTCGTGCTCCGCATAAAGAATCAGCGAGACGTTCATCACCTTGACGTGCAGTTCGCTGGGCTTCTTGCCATGCAGCAGGTGCAGGAAGTGGCCGCCAATCGTCTCTTCATCGCTGGTGCAATCGATGCGTACACCGTGGTGGGTGAAGCGGTACCAGTAGCACATCACCGCCGGGAACAGCGCCAGCAGGCGGTCGGTCTTGTCGCGCTGGGCATCGAAGGTCAGCTCCGGTTCCAGGGTGCCGAGCACCGAGCAACCGGTGCGCATCACGTCCATCGGGTGGGCGTCGCGCGGGATGCGCTCGAGGACTTCCTTCAGCGCTTGCGGCAGGTCACGCAGCCCCTTGAGCTTGCGCTTGTAGTCGGCGAGCTCGGCCTTGCTTGGCAGCTCGCCGTACAGCAGCAGATAGGCGACTTCCTCGAACTCGGCGCCGGCGGCCAGGTCGCGCACGTCATAGCCGCGGTAGGTCAGGCCGGCACCGGCCTGGCCGACGGTCGACAGCGCGGTCTGCCCGGCCACCTGGCCACGCAGGCCTGCGCCACTGAGTACTTTTGCTTCGGCCATGGTGTTTCTCCTTTCTTGAATTTGTTATCGAAGTCTTTTCTGGCTAATCGGGTGTCGGGCCTGTTCGCCGGCAAGCCGGCCCCTACAGGTACAGCGGTGTTTCGCAAACCTGTGGGAGCGGGCCGGCACAGGCATGCACTTATCCCTTCTTCTGCGCGAACAGCGCATCGAGGCTCTGCTCGAAGGCGTGGTAACCGATGGCATCGTAGAGCTCCATGCGGGTCTGCATGGTGTCGATCACGTTCTTCTGCGTACCGTCGCGGCGCAGCGCGGTGTAGACGTTCTCGGCGGCCTTGTTCATGGCGCGGAACGCCGACAGCGGGTACAGCACCAGCGACACGTCGACCGAGGCCAGCTCTTCGGTGGTGTACAGCGGCGTGGCACCAAACTCGGTGATGTTGGCCAGGATCGGCGCCTTCACCCGGTCGGCGAAGGTCTTGTACATCGACAGTTCGGTGATCGCTTCCGGGAAGATCATGTCGGCGCCGGCTTCGACACAAGCCGCGGCACGGTCCAGCGCGGCGTTCAGGCCTTCCACCGCCAGGGCGTCGGTGCGCGCCATGATCACGAAGCTGTCGTCGGTACGGGCATCCACCGCCGCCTTGATGCGGTCGACCATCTCCTGCTGGCTGACGATCTCCTTGTTCGGGCGGTGGCCGCAGCGTTTGGCGCCGACCTGGTCCTCGATGTGGATCGCCGCAGCGCCGAACTTGCTCATCGACTTGACGGTACGGGCGACGTTGAAGGCCGAGGCACCGAAGCCGGTGTCGACATCCACCAGCAGCGGCAGGTCGCACACGTCGGTGATGCGGCGCACGTCGGTGAGCACGTCGTCCAGGCCACTGATGCCCAGGTCCGGCAGGCCCAGGGAACCGGCGGCGACACCGCCGCCGGACAGGTAGATCGCCTTGAACCCGGCGCGCTTGGCCAGCAGGGCGTGGTTGGCGTTGATGGTCCCGACCACCTGCAGCGGATGTTCGGCGGCAACCGCGTCACGGAAACGCTGGCCGGGGGTGCTCTTCACTGTCATGACTCACCTCGTGGGCTATTGTTGTCGGCGCCCTGGTAGTGGCGCTCGATATTGCGCTTGGACGCGCCGATGTGGCGGCGCATCAGGAGTTCTGCGAGCTCGCCGTCGCGGGCCTCGATGGCGTCGAGGATACGGTGGTGTTCGGCGAAGGCCTGGCGTGGCCGGTTGGGCGTGGTGGAGAACTGGATGCGGTACATGCGCACCAGCTGGTACAGCTCGCCGCACAGCATCTTGTAGAGGGTCTGGTTGCCACTGCCCTGGATGATCCGGTAGTGGAAGTCGTAGTCGCCTTCCTGCTGGTAGTAGCCCTGCCCGGCCTGGAACGCGGCATCGCGCTCGTGGGTGTCGAGTACGTGGCGCAGCTCGTCGATGGCCGCCTGGCTCATGCGCTCGGCGGCCAGGCGGCAGGCCATGCCCTCGAGCGATTCACGGATCTCGTACAGTTCGATCAGCTCGGCGTGGCTCAGCGACACCACCCGCGCCCCGACATGGGGCACGCGCACCAGCAGGCGCTGGCCTTCCAGGCGGTGGATCGCCTCGCGCAGCGGGCCGCGGCTGATGCCGTAGGTGCGCGCCAGCTCCGGTTCGGAAATCTTGCTGCCGGGGGCGATTTCACCCTTGACGATGGCCGCCTGGATGCGCCGGAAGACGTTCTCCGAGAGGGTCTCGGTCTCGTCCTGGTTGATCGTGGCTGCCTGGGCTGTGTCCAGCATGATTGTCGACACCTTCAAAATCAATGACGGCAAAACTAGCTAAACCAAGGCTTCGAGTCAAAGACAAAAAGAATATTGTCGACAATCGTCTAATAACGAACTTACCCCGCCTCCCGGCGGTCTGATCGCGGGCGCGCTGGCGTCAAGACATCGGCGTGATAGAATGCCGCGCTCCTTTCGGAGCATGGATCGCGTGTCTGTCATCTTTTCATGCTACCGACACACTCATGAGGACGCTTGGCCAGTCGCCTTGCCCTGAACCCCGCACAGCACCGCGCCAGGATTATGAGACTCATACCCGCTTCACTGCTGCTCTGCCTGACCCTGCTGCCGGCCCTCGCGCCCGCGGCGGAAAAGACCGTGTACGGTCTGAACGAATATGCCCGCCTGGGCGACCTGGACCTGGAGGTGGCGGCCAAGCTCGATACCGGCGCCAAGACCGCCTCGCTCAGCGCCCGTGACATCAAACGGTTCAAGCGCGACGGCGAGAGCTGGGTACGTTTCTACCTGGCCATCGACGCCGCCCACAAACACCCTATCGAACGCCCCCTGGCCCGGGTCAGCAAGATCAAGCGCCGCGCCGGGGACTATGACGCCGAATCCGGCAAGGCCTACACCGCCCGCCCGGTCATCGAGCTCGATATCTGCATGGGCCAGACACGACGCACCATCGAGGTCAACCTCACCGACCGCAGCGCCTTCCAGTTCCCGCTGCTGATCGGCTCCGAGGCCCTCAAGCACTTTGGTGCCCTGGTCGACCCAAGCCTTAAATACGCGGCCGGCAAACCTGCCTGTGCCACCGAAGCTCCCAAAGCAGAGTAATTCCGATGCGCTCTCTTACCCTCCACCTGAAAGTCTTGATCACCGTCCTGGTGTTGCTGGGCGTGGCGATCACGGCCTATCAGATCTTCGCCCTAGGTATCCCGGTGACCGAGGATGAAACCGACGACCTGTGGAACATCGACGCCAAGGTCGAGTTCGTCGCCAGCGCCAAGGACCCGGTCAAGGTGCAGATGTTCGTGCCGCCGCTGAACCGCGACTATGTGAGCCTCAACGAGAGCTTCATCTCCAACAACTATGGGGTGAGCGTCAACCGCGTCGACGGCAACCGCAAGGTCACCTGGTCGGCCCGCCGCGCCAGTGGCAACCAGACCCTCTACTACCGCCTGGTGCTGACCAAGCGCTACAGCAACGAGAAAGCCAAGATCAAGGGCCCGACCTTCCGCGACAGCCTGGCCCTCGAGGGCCCGGAGAAGATCGCCGCCGAAGCGCTGATGGCACCGATCCGTCAACACTCTGCCGACGTCGAGACCTTCGTCGGCGAGACCATCAAGCGTGTCAACAATCTCAACGACGACAACGTCAAGCTGCTGCTGGCTGGCGACACTTCGTCGATGAAGAAGGCCCAGGTCATCGACTTGCTGCTGTCCATCGCCCACGTGCCGCTGGAGAAAGTCCACACCATCCGCCTGATTGCCGACACCCCGCAAACCCCTGAACTGTGGCTGCGCAGCTTCAACGGCAACGACTGGCTGTATTTCAACCCGGACACCGGTGAACAAGGCCTGCCCGCCGACCGCCTGCTGTGGTGGACCGGCGACGAGAACCTGATCACCGTCGATGGCGGCAAGAAAGCCAACGTCACCTTCAGCATGAACAACAGCGAGATGAACGCCATCCGCCTGGCCAAGCTGACCGACGAGAACACCGACGCCGATTTCCTCGAGTACTCGCTGTACGGCCTGCCGCTGCAAACCCAGCAGACCTTCATGATCATGGTGATGATCCCGATCGGCGTGCTGGTGATCCTGGTGCTGCGCAACCTGATCGGCATCCAGACCCTGGGTACCTTCACCCCGGTGCTGATCGCCCTGGCCTTCCGCGAGACGCAGCTGGGCTTCGGTATCGTGCTGTTCACGGTGATCACCGCCCTGGGCCTGTCGCTACGCTCGTATCTCGAACACCTCAAGCTACAGATGCTGCCGCGCCTGTCGGTGGTGCTGACCTTCGTCGTGGTGCTGATTGCCGCCATCAGCCTGTTCAGCCACAAGCTGGGCCTTGAACGCGGCCTGTCGGTGGCACTGTTCCCGATGGTGATCCTGACCATGACCATCGAACGCCTGTCGATCACCTGGGAAGAGCGCGGTGGCGGCCACGCCATGAAAGTGGCCATCGGCACCCTGTTCGCCGCCTCTGTCGCGCACCTGCTGATGACCGTGCCGGAGCTGACCTACTTCGTCTTCACCTTCCCGGCGGTGCTGCTGATCCTGGTGGGCTTCATGCTGGCGATGGGTCGCTACCGCGGCTACCGCCTGACCGAGCTCGTGCGCTTCAAGGCCTTCCTGAAGAAGGCTGACGCCTGATGTTCGGCCTGTTCAAGACATGGAAAGCCCTGGAGGCCCGGGGCATCATGGGTATCAACCGGCGCAACGCGGACTACGTGTTGAAGTACAACAAGCGCCACCTGTACCCGATCGTCGACGACAAGATCATCACCAAGGAGCGCGCGCTGGCGGCCGGCATCCATGTGCCGGAGATGTACGGCATCATCGAGACCGAGAAGCAGATCGAGAAGCTCGACGAGATCATCGGCGAGCGCAACGACTTCGTCATCAAGCCGGCCCAGGGGGCTGGCGGTGACGGCATCCTGGTGATCGCCGACCGCTTCGAGGACCGCTACCGCACGGTATCGGGCAAGATCATCAGCCACGAGGAGATCGAGCACCAGATCTCCAGCATCCTCACCGGTCTCTACTCGCTGGGCGGGCACCGCGACCGTGCGCTCATCGAGTACCGGGTCACCCCGGACCAGATCTTCAAGAGCATCAGCTACGAAGGCGTGCCGGACATCCGCATCATCGTGCTGATGGGCTACCCGGTGATGGCCATGCTGCGCCTGCCCACCCGCCAATCCGGTGGCAAGGCCAACCTGCACCAGGGCGCCATCGGCGTGGGCGTGGACCTGGCCACGGGCCTGACACTGCGCGGCACCTGGCTGAACAAGATCATCAGCAAGCACCCGGACACCACCAACGCAGTGGACGGCGTGCAGCTGCCCAACTGGGACGGCTTCATGAAGCTCGCCGCCAGCTGCTACGAATTGTGTGGCCTGGGCTACATCGGCGTGGACATGGTGCTGGACCAGGACAAGGGGCCGCTGATCCTCGAGCTCAACGCCCGCCCCGGCCTGAACATCCAGATTGCCAACGACTGCGGGCTCACCCAGCGTACCCACGCCATCGAAGCGCACCTGGAGATGCTGGCGAAGGAAGGCCGCACCGAGGATGCCGCGCAACGCGTGCGGGTGTCGCAAGGGCTGTTCGGGCACGTTCAGCCGCTGTAGCCGCGCTCGATGTAGGAGCGGCCTTGTGCCGCGAAAGGGCTGCAAAGCAGCCCCGGCAATCTCTGCATCAACGCTGAATCTCGGGGCCGCTTTGCGGCCCTTTCGCGGCGCAAGGCCGCTCCTACAGGGGGATTGCGCAAATCCGGATAGTGAATGTCGTTGCCAGTGCTAGGCGCATTTCCTACACAGGTCTACAATCGCCTCCCTCGCTTTTTCATCGCCGTCCATTCTGATGCCGACCTGTACGCTCCACCCCCTGCCCTACCAGCCCGACCCCGCGTTCTATTTCGCACGCCTGCGCACAGCGCCAGGCGCGATCCTGCTCGACAGCGCCCGCCCCCATGCCGAGCGCGGCCGCTTCGACCTGCTCAGCGCCTGGCCACGGCAACAGCTGCTGGCACAACCGGACGAAACCGGCCAAGGCTACCTGCACCGCTTGCGTCAGGCGCTGGCCGACCTGGGCACGGCACAACTGCCTGAAGGTGTGGAACTGCCATTCGCCGGCGGGCTGATCGGCTACCTGAGCTACGACTTTGGACGCCGCCTGGAGCATCTGCCAGCCGAAGCTGCGGACGACCTCGGTCTACCTGACGCTCACCTGGGCCTCTATGACTGGGCACTTGTGACCGACCACCATGTACAGCGCAGCCAGTTGGTGTTCCACCCCAGCCTCGAAACGACCGAGCGGAACCGCCTGGTCCAGCTGTTCGCGACACCAGCCCAGGCCGCGCCTGGTGCGTTCCACCTGCTCGCCCCCATGGCCGGTGACCTGGCCCCCGAGCAATACCGCACCGCATTCGACAAGGTCCAGCAGTACATCCAGGCCGGCGACTGTTACCAGATCAACTTGACCCAGCGCTTCCGCGCGCCCTGCCAGGGCGATCCGTGGCACGCCTACCAAGCCCTGCGCGCTGCGTGCCCGACGCCGTTTTCCGGGTACCAGCAGCTGGATGCCAGTACCGCCCTGCTCAGCTTTTCTCCCGAGCGCTTCATCCGCATCAGCCAAGGTGAAGTCGAGACCCGTCCGATCAAGGGCACCCGTCCGCGCGCCAGCGACCCCATCGAGGATGCACGCAACGCCGACGAGCTGCTGAACAGCACGAAGGACCGCTCGGAAAACCTGATGATCGTCGACCTGCTGCGCAACGACATCGGCCGCACCTGCGAGATCGGTTCGGTGAAGGTGCCGGAACTGTTCAGCCTGGAGAGCTACCCCAACGTCCACCACCTGGTCAGCAGCGTCACCGGGCGCCTGGCCGCTGGCCGCGACGCGCTGGACCTGATCGGCGGCAGCTTCCCGGGCGGCTCGATCACCGGCGCGCCGAAGATCCGCGCCATGCAGATCATCGACGAGCTGGAGCCCACCCGCCGGGCGCTGTACTGCGGCTCGCTGCTGTACATCGATGTTCGCGGCGAGATGGACAGTTCCATCGCCATCCGCAGCCTGCTGGTCAAGGATGGCCAGGTCAGTTGCTGGGGCGGCGGCGCGGTGGTTGCCGACTCGCACTGGCAGGCCGAATACGAAGAGTCGATCGCCAAGGTGCGGGTGCTGATGGAAACACTGCAAAGCTTGTAAAACATCGCCAGCAAACCGGTAGGAGCCGGCTTGCCGGCGAATCGGCCGCCGCAGTCCAAGCCGCCATTTTTTGTTACCATCTGGACACTACGAGCGCACAGCGCCACTCACCTGATGGAAACCGCCTGATGAGCCAACCCTTCGACGTCGCCGCCCTGGCCGCGACCTACGCCAGCAAGTCCCCGCAGGAGATCCTCAAGCTCGCCTTCGAACACTTCGGCGACGATCTGTGGATCTCCTTCAGTGGCGCCGAGGATGTGGTGCTGGTGGACATGGCCTGGCGGCTGAACAAGCAGGTCAAGGTGTTCAGCCTCGACACCGGGCGCCTGCACCCGGAAACCTATCGTTTCATCGACCAGGTGCGCGAACAGTACAACCTGCCCATCGAGATCCTCAGCCCCGACCGCGACAAGCTCGACCCGTTCGTCAAGGAGAAGGGCCTGTTCAGCTTCTACAAGGACGGTCACGGTGAATGCTGCGGCATCCGCAAGATCGAACCGCTGCGCCGCAAGCTGGCCACCGTGAGCGCCTGGGCCACCGGCCAGCGCCGCGACCAGAGCCCCGGCACCCGCAGCCAGGTGGCGGCGCTGGAGATCGACAGCGCCTTTTCCACCCCCGAGCGCCCTCTGTACAAATTCAACCCGCTGGCGCAGATGACCAGCGAGGAAGTCTGGGGTTACATCCGCATGCTCGAGCTGCCGTACAACAGCCTGCATGAGCGTGGCTTCATCAGCATCGGTTGCGAGCCGTGCACCCGGCCGGTGTTGCCGAACCAGCATGAGCGCGAGGGGCGCTGGTGGTGGGAAGAGTCGACGCAGAAGGAATGCGGGCTGCATGCCGGCAACCTGATTACCAAGGCATAACTAGAAGGGGCCGTTTCACGGCCCATCGCGGCACAAGGCCGCTCCTACAGGTACAGCGCCGCCTGCAAATGCGCTGCAATACCTGTAGGAGCGGCCTTGTGCCGCGATGGGCCGCAAAGCGGCCCCGTACTATCTCGAATCAATGCACCGGCAGCTCGACGCCCTCGAACAGCTCTTCCAGCTCCTGCTTGTTGTGGCACTGGATCGCCTTGGCCATCACCTCACGGGTCAGGTGCGGCGCGAACTTCTCGATGAAATCGCACATGAAGCCGCGCAAGAAGGTGCCACGGCGGAAACCGATCTTGGTGATGCTGGCCTCGAACAGCTCGCTGGCATCCAGGCACACCAGGTCGCTGTCGAGCTTGGGATCGACCGCCATCTTGGCCACGATACCCACGCCCAGCCCCAGGCGCACATAAGTCTTGATCACGTCAGCGTCGGCGGCGGTGAACACCACCTTCGGGGTCAGGCCGCGGTGGCTGAAGGCCTCGTCCAGCTTGGAACGGCCAGTAAAACCGAACACGTAGGTGACGATCGGGTATTCAGCCACCGCTTCGAGCGTCAGCTTCGGCAGCTTGGTCAGCGGGTGCCCCTGCGGCACCACCACACAACGGTTCCACTTGTAGCAAGGCATCATGATCAGGTCGCCGAACAGCTCCAGCGCCTCGGTGGCGATGGCGAAATCGACGGTGCCATCGGCCGCCATCTCGGCGATCTGCATGGGCGAGCCCTGATGCATGTGCAGGGCCACTTCCGGGTATTGCTTGATGAAGTTGCTGATCACCGGCGGCAAGGCATAGCGCGCTTGCGTGTGAGTGGTGGCGATGGACAGCGTGCCCTTCTTCTCGTTGGAGAATTCCTGGGCGATCTGCTTGATGCTCTCGACCTTGCGCAGGATCTCGCCGGCGGTATTGATGATGCGCTCGCCGGCCGGGGTGACGCGGGTCAGGTGCTTGCCGCTGCGGGCGAAGACTTCGACGCCCAGTTCGTCCTCGAGCAGGCGGATCTGTTTGCTGATACCGGGCTGGGAGGTGTACAGGCTCTGCGCCGTCGCGGAAACGTTGAGGTCATGGTGCGCCACTTCCCAGATGTAGCGCAGTTGCTGAAGCTTCATAGATATCCCTCAAAGGCGGTAGGTCACCGGCGCGCCGGCAGCGACGAGTTATAACTATATTAGTGGCTTGAGAAATAAATCTAGAACTATTTTGTTACGATCGCCGGAAAATACCTACCGCCACTTTCACCCTTTCCTACGCCCAAGATGTTGGGCAAGCGGCACCATGTAGACCGGCACCGGGGACAGCTGCAGCAGCCGCACCGCCGTGCGACCGATGGGGACGTCCACCCCCGCGCCTGCGCTGTGGCTGCCGAAAATCAGCAAGTCGACCGACAGGCGCTGCGCCTGTTCGAGGATCACCTGTGCCGGGTCGCCCTGACGCACCCGTACCGCACGAATCAGCGCAAGATCGGCCGCCTCACCCAACTCTTCGCGAAAGTTGTCCAGCACCCGCTGCTCGATATTGGCCATTACCGTGTTGACCCCCTCGCTGTGCAAGGCGTCGAGGGTCTGCTCGTCGAGATAGCTCTGCAGGAGGGATTCGGCGAACTGCCCCATCGGCTCCACCGCATGAATGACATACAGCTCTGCGTTGAAGGTCCGCGCCAGCGCCAGCGCGTGCTGCATGACAAAAGGCGCGTACACACCGAGGTCAGTGGCGTACAGCATGGAACGGATCATTCGACCTCCTCGACTGCCGCTGCGGCAGAGCAAGGTTCAGCTTAGCAGCGCGCTGGACTGGCGCCTTGCCGTCCAGCGCGCTGCCGGCGCGGGCTGCGGGAGGGTCAAGGCATGCGATTGCGCCGGTCGACGAACGCCAGCGCCTGGTACAGCGCTTCCATGCGCGACAGGCTGCATCCGGCCGCCCTCGCGCGGGCCAGGGGTTCGCCATAGATCGCCTGCAGTTCCAGCGGCCGCTGCTGGACATGGTCGTGGTGCATGCTCGGCCAATAGTCCGGCATCTGTTCGGTGACACGGAACAAGTGGGCGGCGTACCCCTCCGGCAAATCATGCCCGCACGCCTTGGCCCCCTCGACCACTTCGGCCATCAACGCCTGGATCAGCGCACGGCTGTCGGGGTCATTCATCAAGGGCGTGGTGCTGGCTTTGAGCAGCACCGAAAGACCGTTATAGGGGACGTTCCAGACCAGCTTCTGCCAGCGCGCCTGGTTGAGATCGGCCATGGCCTGGGAGTCGATGCCTGCGGCACGGAACAGCGCGGCGCCCTCTTCCACCACCGCCAGGCCACCCGGCCCGCTGTGATAACCCAGGTTGACCGCACCCAATGCCTGGTGGCGGATTTCCCCGGGGCGCTCCCGGTTCACGCAGATAAAACAGAGCCCACCGAGCAGATGCATGTCCGAACGCAGGGCGGGGCGCAACTGATCCTCCACCCCCAGGCCATTCTGCAGCAACACCACCTTTGCACCCGGCGCCGCCACCTGGACGATCAGTGGCGCCAACTCGGCATTGCTGGTGGCTTTCGCCCCGACCAGCAACCAGTCGCAAGGCGGCATGTCGGTGGCCGAGGCGTAGGCCTGTACCTTGTCCAGCCGTAGCTGGCCATGCACGGCACTGTCGAGTTTCAGGCCCTGGGTGCGCACCACGTCATACTCGCTGCGCAAAAGAAAATGCACATCGAACCCGGCGCGGGCGAGCATCAGACCATAGAAGCCACCAATGGCGCCGCTGCCAATGATGCCGATACGGATATTGCGAGGGACCATGCTGCACTCCTGATCGGGTGTCGTTGTTGTTTGTCCGGTTTTTCTACACGCAAACCCGCCGTTTTTCGATCCCTCACTATACTGGGGCAATGAAGGTCAAATAATCGACACGGAGTCGAGCATGTGCGTATACCTGCCCCATCCTGATGATATTCCTGTCGAACTGGCCCTGCGTCCATCATCCAGCCTCTTTCGTCGTCACCTCTACACCCAAGGCCTGGGCGGCATAGCCTGCAACCAGCCACGTGCTTACCGGCGCGGCACGGCGGTGGAGGTGCTGATGCCCTCGCTGGGGCTGGATGCGCGCTACCCCGGCTATGTCGCCTGGTGCCAGAAGCTCGACGCGGGCTATCGGGTGGGCGTGGCCTTCACCGACAGCCAGGCGCTGTTCGCCGCGCGCATGAGCGAACAGGTATGCCAGATCCATCATTATTGCCAGCAGCAAGTACCCGGCGAGCGGGACAGCGACACCACCCAGCGCCTGGCCGCGCAGTGGGTCGACCAGCACGCCGACGCCTTCTCCGAGGCCAGCCTGCACACGCCCTCGCCCACCTGAGCCCGCCTCGCCTGCAAAAACCCCGTGATTACGGGCCCAGGCCATTGTCGTGCCCCCGCTAACGCGTTAAGGTTCGGGGCTCCCCGCTGCGAACAAACTGCTGCTGGGCCGCACGGGGATTGCTGGCGGCCGGCACCCGTGACCTGACGAGTAACACGATGGCTGATTTACCGATCGATGACTTGAACGTTGCCTCCAACGAGACCTTGATCACCCCTGATCAGCTCAAGAAGGAAATCCCCCTCAGCGCCAAAGCCCTGCAGACCGTGACTGCCGGCCGCGAAGTGGTGCGCAATATCCTCGACGGCAAGGATCATCGCCTGTTCGTCGTGGTCGGCCCCTGCTCGATCCACGACATCAAGGCCGCCCACGAGTATGCCGAGCGCCTCAAGGTGCTGGCCGAAGAAGTCTCCGACACGCTCTACCTGGTGATGCGCGTCTACTTCGAGAAACCGCGCACCACGGTGGGCTGGAAAGGCCTGATCAACGACCCGTACCTGGATGACTCGTTCAAGATCCAGGACGGCCTGCACATCGGTCGCCAGTTGCTGCTGGATCTCGCGGAAAAAGGCCTGCCCACCGCCACCGAAGCGCTCGACCCGATCTCCCCGCAGTATCTCCAGGACCTGATCAGCTGGTCGGCCATTGGTGCCCGCACCACCGAATCGCAAACCCACCGCGAAATGGCTTCGGGCCTGTCATCGGCGGTCGGTTTCAAGAACGGTACCGATGGCGGCCTGACCGTGGCGATCAACGCCCTGCAATCGGTCTCCAAGCCGCACCGCTTCCTCGGCATCAACCAGGAAGGCGGCGTATCGATCGTCACCACCAAAGGCAACGCCTACGGCCATGTGGTGCTGCGCGGCGGCAACGGCAAGCCCAACTACGACTCGGTCAGCGTCGCCCTGTGTGAACAAGACCTGGCCAAGGCCAAGATCAAGCCCAACATCATGGTCGACTGCAGCCACGCCAACTCCAACAAGGATCCGGCCCTGCAGCCGCTGGTGATGGAGAACGTCGCCAACCAGATCCTCGAAGGCAACCAGTCGATCATCGGCCTGATGGTCGAGAGCCACCTGAACTGGGGTTGCCAGGCCATTCCGAAGAACCTCGACGAGCTGCAGTACGGCGTGTCGGTGACCGACGCCTGCATCGACTGGGCGGCCACCGAGAAAACCTTGCGCAGCATGCACGCCAAGCTCAAGGACGTGCTCCCCAAGCGCCAGCGCGGCTGACCGCCACGCAAACGAAAACGCCGGGCAATGCCCGGCGTTTTCATGTGTGAAGCCTGATCAAACCTTGCTCGAGTGGCGCTGCTGGCGCTCCATGTAGCGCTCGACGTAGGAGCAGGACGGAATCACCGTGTAGCCCATCTGCTCGGCATAGGCCAGGGCCTCTTCGGTCAGCGCGGCGGCGATCCCGCGGCCACGCAAGGCATTGGGCACGAAGGTGCGATAGATATCCAGCGTCTGCTTGCCCAGGTCCATGTACGTCAGGTAGGCCCGGTGACCGTCCACGGTGGTCTCGAACTGATGACCCGCCTGGTCATGGTGGATGGTCAGCGTCTCGCTCATCACTACTCCTCGCAGGTCTTGTCGGCAGACCCTTACCTTACCGATGGGGATTATCCGGCGGAGGAACCTCTACGCCACCTGTTGGCCGTTGGACAGCGGGACGATCTGGATCGTTCTGCCGTGCAGGGCACCCTCAAATAGTAGGCGGCGCCTGCAAGATTGCTCAAGCCACCACGTATGAAAATGCTGACAGCAACCTCCCCGATCATGCCCTGGCCAGACAACAGCAACCGGATGTTCTAGGGCTAAGACGCCAGCCGACAGTTAAAGTCACCGTTAGTTCAACAAAAAAGTTCCCGTACTACAATCGCTTGCGAACGCCGCGCAAGATTTTCACACTTTGCTCACAAACCCCGTCGCGCCCCCCATCGCGACATTTTTTTTGCAGTTCTTGCGCTCAGTCAGTTTACTTACTACAAGTAATGGGTACTATGTACGCCGGCCAGTTTCTCTTTTCCGAGAGATGGCTATTTAATAGAAAGTCCTTGAAGGGGAACACGATGAACAACGTTCTGAAATTCTCTGCTCTGGCTCTGGCCGCAGTTCTGGCTACCGGTTGCAGCAGCGTATCCAAAGAAACCGAAGCTCGCCTGACTGCTACCGAAGACGCAGCAGCTCGCGCCCAGGCTCGTGCAGACGAAGCCTACCGCAAAGCTGATGACGCTCTGGCAGCTGCTCAGAAGGCTCAGCAGACCGCTGACGAAGCCAACGAGCGCGCTCTGCGTATGCTGGACAAAGCCAGCCGCAAGTAATAATCCTCACGGATTGTTATGGAGCCGACCCACTTGTGGGTCGGCTTTTTTATTGCCCGAAGAACGCCAGGCCACACAAACAAAAAAGGGCCTGCACTAAGGCAGGCCCTCGAGAGTAGTACGAAATGGCTTACTGCAGTTCGGGCGGAATGCTCGACACGACCGGCGCTCCGCCAGCGGTACCGACCGGCACGGCGATTTCAACGGGCATGCCATCTTCAGCAGCAACCACGTCACGCACCATGTCCCAGTTCATGCGCAAGTTGTTGGCCAGGTCTTCACGCTTGAGCAAGGCGTTGATGACAGCGGTGTGCTTGTCGACCACCGACGGGTTGCCATGGTCGTCCAGCGGCGTGTGCGCCTCGAGATAGACCTTGCCGCCACTGATACCGAATTTGTAGGGCTCGTTGATGATCCGCACCGGCGTACCCACCGGCACCATCTTCGACAGCTCCAGCACATTGTTGTTGAGCATGCGGAAGCAGCCGTGACTGGTGCGCATGCCGATGCCGAACTTCTTGTTCGAACCATGGATCAGGTAGCCCGGCACTCCCAGGGTGAACTTGAACGGGCCCAGCGGGTTGTCGGGGCCTGCCGGCACCACCGCAGGCAGGATATCGCCATCGGCGGCATGCTCGGCACGGATCGACGCTGGCGGGGTCCAGGTCGGATTCGGGGTCTTGGCGGTGATCTTGGTGTTGGCGATTGGCGAGCCCCAACCCTCACGGCCGATACCCAGAGGGAAGGTGTATACCACGCCCTGCCCTTTCGGGTAGTAGTACAGGCGATACTCGGCGAGGTTGATGACGACGCCTTCGCGTGGCCCTGGCGGCAGGACGTAGCGGGTGGGCAGGACGATCTCGGTACCAGCACCCGGCAGCCACGGGTCGACACCCGGGTTGGCGGCGATCATCTCGAGGTAGCCCAGGTCGTTGGCGGTACCAATATCGGCGAAAGTGTCTTCGTACTTGGCCTTGATGGTCTGGACCTGGCCGACGACGTCCTCACCGGGAGGTGGCAACGGCAGCTCCAGCGCAACAGCGGGGCCTGCTACCAGCAAGGTGGCAAGCGAGAGGCTACGGGCGACGGCGGGAAAGCGCGGCAACATCCGGTAAATCCTTCGAAAGTTCAGTCAAGAGATCGATTGTACACCCGCGCGGAAACAAGCGGGAGGCGCAGGCGTCCTGCAAGCGTTTCAGATGATGAAAGGCGCTCAGAGCTCCGGCCACACCGGGCGCATGCCGCGCCGCTGGGCATCGAGGATCGCCTTGCACAGCAGGCACAGGCGATCGTCGCGGTAGATTGTGCGCTCCACCCCCGACCAGCGCGGCTGCGCAGGCAGCAGGCCACCGCACAGGGTACGGTCAACCGGCACGCCCAGCTCGAACTGGCGGGCCGCCAGGTGAATGCGCACTTCCTGGCAGGCGAACAGGTCCAGCTGCTCGTCGGGCTCGATCAGTTGATAAGCGTACAGGGACCAGGCGGGGCGCGGCATCGGGGGCACTCGAAACGGGGGGCGCAACAGTATCTGAAAGCGGCCCCCGATTAAAGCGTCACAACAAGGGTTTTATCGTCGGCCAGGCATTTTCCAGCAAGCGCTGCTGGGCGACCGGCGCCGGGTGGATGCCATCGGCCTGCATCATCGCCGGCACCCCGCCCACACCCTCCAGAAAAAACGGTACCAACGGCACCTGCTTGTCGTTGGCCAACTGCTCATAGACCTGGGCGAAGGCAGTGGTATAGCGCACGCCGTAGTTGGGTGGCAGGCGCATGCCCAGCAGCACGACCTTGGCCCCGGACTCGCGAGCACGATCGATCATCAGGGCAAGATTTTGTTGCAATTGCTGTGGCGGCTGCCCGCGCAGGCCATCATTGCCCCCCAGCTCCAACACCACCAGGCCCGGCTTGTGCGCTACAAGCAGCGCCGGCAGCCGCGCCGAACCACCCGCGCTGGTGTCGCCACTGATCGAGGCATTGACCACCTGGTCGTCGAAACCCTCGTCCTTCAGGCGCTGCTGCAACAGCTCGACCCACCCCTCGCGGGTATCCAGGCCAAAACCGGCGCTGATACTATCGCCGACAACCAGCACGGTTCCGGCCATCGCGCCCTGGGCCAGGCAACACAGGGCAAGCCCGGCACTCAACCACCACATTCGCATCGGATTCTCCATGGGCCCCAGCATTCTCGTTGCGCAGCACCTTAGCAAAGTGGTCCCCAGCGCGGAAGGCGACCTGACCATCCTCCACGCCCTCTCCCTCGACCTCGCCCAGGGCGACAGCCTGGCCATCGTCGGCGCCTCGGGCTCGGGCAAGTCGACACTGCTCGGCCTGCTCGCCGGCCTCGACCGCCCCAGCGCCGGCAAGGTCGTGCTGGCCGGCCACGACCTTGGCCCGCTGGACGAAGACCAGCGCGCCCGGGTGCGCGCCGAGCATGTCGGCTTCGTGTTCCAATCATTCCAATTGCTCGACAGCCTCAATGCCCTGGAGAACGTCATGCTGCCACTGGAGCTGGATGGCCGTCGTGACGCCCGCGAACATGCCCGCACCCTGCTCGAGCGGGTCGGCCTGGGCAAGCGCCTGAGCCACACGCCACGCCAGCTCTCCGGCGGCGAGCAGCAACGGGTGGCGATCGCCCGTGCCTTTGCTGCGCAACCCGCGGTGCTGTTCGCCGACGAGCCCACCGGCAACCTCGACAGCCACACCGGCGAGCGCATCAGCGACCTGCTGTTCGAGCTGAACCAGGAGCGGGGCACCACGCTGGTGCTGGTCACCCACGACGAGCGCCTGGCCACCCGCTGCCGGCGCCGGATCCGCCTGGACGCCGGTCGCCTGGTGGCGCCCCTGGAGCCATGATGACCCGACTGTCTTTCCCGCGCCTGTGCGTCCTGGCCCTGCGTCAGCTGCTGCGCGATGCCCGCGCCAGCGAAGTGCGGGTGCTGTTCTTCGCCTTGCTTGTGGCAGTGGCCGCCAGCACCGCCATCGGCTACTTCGGCGCGCGGCTCAATGCTGCCATGCAACTGCGTGCCAGCGAGTTCCTCGGTGCCGACCTTGTCCTGCAGGGCAGTGCCCCGCCCAGCGAACAACAGATTGCCAGCGGTACCGCACTGGGCCTTAGCCATGCGCGGGTGGTGGAGTTCACCAGCGTGGTCGGTGGCGATAGCGGCATCCAGCTGTCGAGCATCAAGGCCACCGACCCCGCCTATCCGCTACGCGGCCAACTGCGCAGCGCGCCAGCACCCTATGCGCAGGAGACAGTCGGTGGCGGGCCGGCGCCGGGTGAGGCCTGGGTCGAACCACGTCTGCTGGCGGCCCTCGGGCTGGCGCTTGGCGACAGTATCGATGTGGGCATGAAGACCTTGCGCATGACCCGCGTGCTCACCTACGAGCCGGACCGCGCCAACAACTTCTACAGCCTCACCCCACGGGTACTGATGAACCTCGCCGACCTTGACGCCACCGGGGTCGTCCAACCAGGCAGCCGGGTCAGCTACCGCGATCTCTGGCGCGGCGATGTCGAGCCCCTGGCGCAGTATCGCCAGATCACCGAGAACAGTTTGGCGGCCAACCAGCGCTTGCTTGATACCCGTGATGGCAACCGGCAGATCGGCGGCGCCCTGGGCAAGGCCGAACGCTACCTGAACATGGCCAGCCTGGTGGCCGTGCTGCTGGCCGGCGTCGCCGTGGCCCTGTCAGCCTCGCGCTATGCCGCGCGGCGCCTGGATGCCAGCGCGTTGTTGCGCTGCCTCGGATTGTCCCGGCACCAGGCTTTGGGCCTTTATTGCCTGCAACTGGCCATGCTCGGCGTGGTCGCGGCGCTCGCCGGCGCCTTGCTCGGCTGGCTGGCGCAGCTGGGGTTGTTCCACCTGCTCGAAGGCCTGCTGCCCAGCCAGGTACCACCCGGCGGCCTTACGCCAGCGCTGGCCGGGATCGGCACCGGCCTGGTGGCACTGGCCGGCTTCGCCCTGCCTCCACTGGCCGCCTTGGGCCGAGTACCGCCCTTGCGCGTACTGCGCCGCGATCTTCTACCGATCCCTCCCAGCAGCTGGCTGGTGTATGGCGCCGCCCTGCTCGCCCTGGGCCTGATCATGTGGCGCCTGAGCCTGGACTTGCTGCTCACCTTCGCCTTGCTCGGTGGCGGGTTGATCGCCGCCCTGCTGCTCGGCGGCCTGCTGCTGCTCGGGCTACGTAACCTACGCCGCCTTCTGGCCGACGCCCCACTCCCCTGGCGGCTGGGGCTGGGGCAGTTGCTGCGTCACCCGCTGGCCGCCGCCGGCCAGACCTTGGCCTTCGGCCTGATCCTGCTGGCCATGGGGCTGGTCGCCCTGCTACGCGCGGAACTGCTCGACACCTGGCAGGCACAATTGCCCAAGGACGCCCCCAACCATTTCGCCCTGAACATTCTCGCTGACGATCGCCAACCCTTTACCGAGCGCCTGGCGCAGATCAACGCCACTTCCGCACCGCTGTACCCGGTGATACCCGGGCGCCTCACGCACATCAACGATCAACCGGTTCGTCAGTTGGTAAGCAAGGAGTCAACCGGCGAGCGCGCCATCCAGCGCGACCTCAGCCTCACCTGGGCCGCCGAGCTTCCCCAGGGTAATGCCCTGAGTGCCGGCACCTGGTGGCAACAGGCACCTTCCAGCGACCAGGTGCCTGGCGTCTCCGTGGAGGCAGAGCTGGCCCAGAGCCTCAAGCTGCAATTGGGCGACCTGCTGACCTTCGATATCGGCGGCCAGCAACGCCAGGCACGCGTCAGCAGCCTGCGCACAGTGCACTGGGACAGTTTCCAGCCGAACTTCTACATGATCTTCCAACCCGGCACCTTGCAGGGACTGCCCGCCACCTACCTGACCAGCTTCTACCTGGCACCAGGGCATGACCAGGAAGTGGTGGCCCTGTCACGCGCCTTCCCGGCAGTGACCATCCTCCAGGTCGATGCCCTGCTCGCCCAACTGCGCAGCATCCTCGCCCAGGTCACCCTGGCGGTGGAGTACGTGCTGCTGTTCGTGCTGGCGGCCGGGCTGGCGGTGTTGTTCGCCGGGCTGCAGGCGACGCTCGACGAGCGTATCCGCCAGGGGGCGCTGCTGCGCGCGCTGGGGGCCACGCGACCGCTACTGGTCAAGGCGCGGCGCATCGAGTTCGGCCTGCTCGGGGCGGCCAGCGGCGTGCTGGCCGCACTGGGCTGCGAACTGATCACCTGGGCACTGTATCGCTATGCCTTCGACCTGCACTGGGCACCGCACCCGTGGTTACTGCTGCTGCCAGTGGCTGGCGCGATACTGGTCGGCGCTGCCGGTGTAATCGGAACGCGCCGGGCACTCAATGCCAGCCCGCTGGCGGTGTTGCGGGAAAGTTGAGGCTCACCTCTGTAGGAGCGGCTTCAGCCGCGATTGGACATCGCGGTGCCCGGCACCCGCTTCGCGGGTGATCGCGGCTGAAGCTGCTCCTACAAAGGTCGCGCCAAGCTCTATGGGTTGTAACTGATGGTGTTGACATACCAGGTGGCCTCGCCCGTGGGCGTATGCACGACCACTTCGTCGCCCTCCTCTTTCTTCAGCAGGGCACGGGCCATGGGCGAATCGATGGAGATGTAGTCGTTGCGCCCATGGATCTCGTCATAACCGACGATGCGGAACTTCAGTTGCTCGCCGTCGTCGTTCTCGATCTCGACCCAGGCCCCGAAGAACACCTTGCCTTCCTGTTGCGGTGAATAGGCGACGACCTTGACGTCCTCCAGGCGCTTGCGCAGGTAGCGCACGCGACGATCGATCTCGCGCAACAGCTTCTTGTTGTACTGGTAGTCGGCGTTCTCGCTGCGATCGCCAAGCGATGCCGCCCAGGCCACCTTCTGGGTGATTTCCGGGCGATAGACGCGCCACAGATGGTCGAGCTCCTTCTTCAGGGCTTCATGACCTTCCGTTGTGATGATGTTGGTGCTCAACGACTGTCTCCTCAGTGCATCCGCGGCAGGCGCCAGGGCGCCCACCGAGTGACCGAGCTTAGCGAAAAACGCGTGGCGGCGACATGCCGTTCAAGGGCGCGTGATCAGGCCTTGGCGAGCGATGCGGGTCAGTTGGCCGATGACTTCGGCGGCATCTTCGGCCGCAGGGGCTGGGATCACGGCCAGGTCGAAGCGGTCGTTGCCGTACTGATCGAGCTGATCGCAGGTATCGGAGAACTGGATGAGGAAGGCACAGGCCTGGCCTTTGCGGCGGGAGAAACCGTCGAGATTGCGCAAAAGCGTGGGTTGATGCTGGCCGCCGAGCAGGATGCGCGGGGTGCGGGAGGCCTGATTCTTGGCCAGGGGGGTCAAACAGACACTGGTACGTGGGCAACTCATGGAGTCTCTCTCCGCCTCGCTGAACCCGCTGGGCAGCGGTGGGAGGCGTCACCGAACCAGCGCTTTAGCGGTATTTCGGATGACCCACCGGGGGGCTTCTCCCGCGCCCCGCAAGTAGCTGTTTAAATCGGCGCAGTCCGTATGCTAGAGGCTGAAGCTTCAAGTTACAAGTGGATGTTCAAACGTAATCGCGGGGCAAGCCCGCGCCCTGCGCGACCACGCCGGCCTCAGCCTTGCACCGTCTCTGTAGGAGCGGCGTTAGCCGCGATCATCCGCGAGGCACCGCGTCGGCTGCATCGCGGCTAAAGCCGCTCCTACACAAGACCCTGCATCAACGTGCGATGAGGCGGTCCAGCGACAGGCGGCCAGCACCTTCGATCAGTACCGCGACAGTCCCTGCAAGCAGCGCCAGGGCGAACTCATAACCGTTGTTGGACATGAACAGGCCGTTGCCGATATGCACCGAGAAGATCGCCACGACCAGGGTCACGGTCAGGGCCAGCGCCGCCGGGCGGGCCAGCAGGCCGACCACCAGGGCCAGGCCGCCGAAGAACTCGGCGCTACCGGACAGCAGGGCCATGAAATAGCCTGGCGCCAGGCCGATGCTTTCCATCCACTGGCCGGTGCCTTCGAGGCCGTAGCCGCCGAACAGGCCGAACAGTTTCTGGGCGCCGTGGGCCATGAAGATGACGCCGACCAGGATACGCACGACGCTCAGGCCGAAACCGGCGCGGGTGGCAAACAGGGCTTTGAGGGAGTTGTTCATTTCTTGCTTCCTTGGGTGAGCAGGTGTGTGTTGGATGAGCGCCATCTTAATCAAATCAACAGATAAGAAAACCGCAAATAATGCGACTTTAAAATCGATTAATTCGATTGATTAGCGCTTTGCCACCCGCTCGAGCGACGCCCGCTCGCGATTGAACGCCAGGAAGTACTTGTTCACGCTGTTGACGAAGTTCACCGGCCCCATACCCACCTGCTCCATCGCGACACGCTCGGTCTGGAAGAACCATTGGTTGCCGTTGAGGCCGCGCCGCCGCGCCTCGGCGCGCATGGCCTGGACCCGCTCCGGGCCGAGGTTGTAGGCCGCCAGGACGAACGCCATGCGCTCACGCTCGTTGAGCTGGGGGCTGGCGAAAAAGCGACGGCGGATCATGGCCAGGTAGCGCGCACTGGCCTGGACATTGCCGTCGACCGTGGCGGTGTTGCCGACCCCGACACGCTTGGCTGCCGACGGGGTGATCTGCATCAGCCCATGGGCACCACCCATGCCCCTTGCGGTGGGGTCCAGCGTCGATTCCTTGTAGGCCAGGGCCGCCAGGTTGAGCCAGTCGATCTGCAAGTCGCCACCATGCTTCTGCAGCACCGGGCGCAAAGACGCCAGGCGCTGGCGGTCCTTGCTGGCCAGCGGGTTGTGCACCCGGTACTGGCGCCGGTAGATGCGCTCGAACGCGGCATCCTGGTTCTCCGGCGCCCGGTAGCTGGCCAGGAAGCGATCGACTGCGGCCTTCAGTTGAGGCGCGTCGCGCCGTACATACCAGCGCATGGCCCCGGGTTGCGCCAACGCCACCTTGCTGTCCAGGCGCAGGCGCGGCATCACCCGCGCCCAGCGCTGGGCGATCGGCCGCTCGACCACGGTCAGCGGGTAGATGCCGGCCTGGACCATTTCCAGCACATCCTCTACCGCCAGGGTCGGGTCGACCCACTCCACCTTGATCGGCGCCCGCTTGCGCAATTGCAGCTGCTGGTTGATGACCTGGATCGCCGCCCCTGCGGCGCTGGCGCTGGTCAAGGCGATGGTGCGCCCGGACAGCTGCTCGACATGGCTGTAGCTCCGGTCGCCTTTGCGCCCGACCAGCAGCAAGGGCACCTGGTCCACCACCGGCGCACTGGCCTCAACGCCCAGCACCTGGGTCGGGTCGAGCAGTTCACCTGGCGCCGCCAGATCCCCCTCGCCACGTTGCAAGGCGCCGATCAGTTGCTCCTTGGCCCGCGGAATGATCTTCAAGCGGATATCCTGCCCATCGGCAGCGCGAGCGTTGAGGGCGTGCTCAAGCGACCTCAACCGATAGTATTCGACGCCCACCGGCTCGCCCTTGACCTCGCCGGAGCTGTTACGGCTCTGGTTGACCAACACCCGCAGCACCTTGCTTGAGCGCACCTGTTCCAGGTCGCGCACCTGGCTGGCCGGCACATGCTGCTGAGGCCCCGGCTGGGCGGCATGGGCTGGCCCGACCGTGATCGTCCCGGACACCAGAAACGTAATCAGCAAGGTTCGCAGCATGGGGGAAAGGGTCCGAATGGGGTTGGCGAGCACCATGTGCTGTGATCGATCCTTGATAAATGGCTGCAAAAGACAACGGCAAACGTTTGAAGTTCTTGAATTTTCCGCGTTTTCCCGGTTTTTGCTATGCTGGCCGCCCCGCGGCACGAGGTAGCAACATGCAACTGATCGATATCGGCGTCAACCTGACCAACAGCAGTTTTCACGACCAGCAAGCAGCGATCGTCGAACGCGCCGTGCAGGCCGGCGTGGCGCAAATGGTTCTCACCGGCACCAGCCTGGATGTGAGCCATGCGGCACTCGAACTGTGCCAGCAGTTGGATGAGACCGGCCAACGCCTGTTCAGCACCGCCGGTGTGCACCCCCACGACGCCAGCCACTGGAACACCGACAGCGAGCGGCAGCTGCGCGACCTGCTGGCGCAACCCAGGGTCAGGGCCGTGGGTGAATGCGGCCTGGACTTCAACCGCGACTTCTCCCCTCGCCCCCTGCAGGAGAAAGCGCTGGAAGCCCAACTGGCCTTGGCCGTCGAACTGCGCCTGCCGGTATTCCTCCATGAACGCGACGCCAGCGAACGCCTGCTGGCCATCCTCAAGGGCTACCGCGACCAGCTACCCGCCGCCGTGGTGCACTGTTTCACCGGTGAGCGCCAGGCGCTGTTCGCCTACCTGGACCTGGACCTGCATATCGGCATCACCGGCTGGATCTGCGATGAGCGTCGCGGTACTCACCTGCACCCGCTGGTGGGCAACATCCCGGCAGGCCGCCTGATGCTGGAAAGCGACGCGCCGTACCTGCTGCCACGCAGCCTGCGCCCGAAACCAAAGAGCGGCCGCAACGAACCGGCCTTCCTGCCCGAAGTGCTGCGCGAGGTGGCACTGCATCGCGGTGAAACCGTCGAACACACTGCGGCACACACCACGGCCTGCGCACGTGCCTTCTTTGCTCTGCCTGAGGTTTCTTGACGCATATCAAGAAGGATCCTGGCCTTGGCGGGCACAATGATGGCACCTTGCCAATAATGTTTCCGCCAACTCAGAGAAGACCTACCATGGGTGCCTGGCTTAGCAATATTTCCCTGAAGTACAAGTTCTGGGCTGTCAACGCGGTGGCATTCGTCACCACCCTGATGCTCGTGCTCTACGCCGTGTACCTGGAGCAACAGGCCCGTGCCAGCGGCGTCGAGGCCCAGGTGCAGAGCCAGGCCCAGCTGCTGGCCGCCTGGCCAGCCGGGCAGCCCCTGCCTACCCAAGGCAACCTGGTCACCTGGCGTACCGGCCAGACCCCCACCTTTGCCGGCGAACCGCTGGAGGCCCTGCGCGACGCCCAAGGCTGGGTCGCCCTGCCCAGCGCCTGGATCCTCGGCGACAATCCTCTGTTCGGCGCCCAGGTGCTTCGCCAGGGCGACCAGCACCTGGCCGTCCTCGCCCAATCGCCGAGCCTGCGCCAGGTCTACTTCGATCGTTTCAGCAACTATGCGGTGTGCGTGCTGATCCTGATGCTGGCGATGCTGTGCGCCTCGCAGTTGCTGATCCGCTTCCTGCTCAGCCAGCTCAACACACTCAAGGACGTGATGCTCCACGTCGAAAAAACCGGTGATCTCTCGGCCCGTGTACCGCTGGCCTGTGGCGACGAGGTTGGCCAGATGGCAGGGGCCTTCAACGCCATGCAAGCCACCTACCACCGTGTGGTCAGCACCGTGGCGCGCACTGCCGCCCAGCTCGACTCGGGTGCTGCGCGCCTGGCCGGCAGCATGAGCGAAGTGCGCCACGGCATGATCGGCCAGCAGAGCGAGACCGACCAGGCCGCCACGGCGATCAACGAAATGACCGCCACCGTGCACCACATCGCCCAGCATGCCGGCGCCACCCGCGACCTGTCGCAGACCGCCGACACCCTTGCCGGCAGCGGCCAGGCCGTGGTCAGCCGCGTGCAGGACTCGATCGCCGGCCTGTCCAGCGGCGTGCAGCAGACCGCCGAGATGATCCGCCAACTGGCCGACGACAGCCAGAAGATCAACGGCGTGGTCGGGGTGATCCACAGCATCGCCGAACAGACCAACCTGCTCGCCCTCAACGCGGCCATCGAGGCGGCCCGGGCCGGTGACCTGGGCCGTGGTTTCGCCGTGGTTGCCGACGAAGTGCGCAACCTGGCCAAGCGCGTGCAGACCTCCACCGATGAGATCACCACCATGGTCGCCGACTTGCAGGCCGGCACCCGCGACGCAGTGGATTTCATGCAGGAGAGTTCGTACAAGGCCAACGATTGCGTCAAGCAGGCCCGCGAGGCTGGGGAAGCCCTGGCCGAGATCACCAGCGCAGTGGCGCAGATGCGCGAGAGCAATACCCAGATCGCCGTGGCGGCCGAACAACAGAGCCAGGTCGCCGAGGAGATGAACCGTGCGGTGGTGAGCATCCGCGATGTCACCGAAGAAACCGTGCAGCAGACCGTGGGCTCGGCCACTACCAGCAGCGAACTGGCCACCCTGGCCGGCGAGCTGAACAAGGCGATCGGCCAGCTCAAGCTCTAGGCCATGCTATAGCCATCATAGCCAGCCTCGATTGGCCCCCACCCGGGGGCCGCACTAAGCTTTGGACATCCTTGTGAGGAACCTGTCCATGAGCAAACGACTGCCCAACCTGCCCGCCTGGCAATGGCGTGGCTACCACCACAACCACCGCCACCCGACCAACCTGGTCCTGCACCTGATCGCCGTGCCGCTGTTCATCCTGGGGGCGCTGCTGGTGCTGTCGGGACTGTTCGCTCTCGAGCTGTCGCAGATTGCCGTGGGCATCATCGCCCTGATCGCCGGCCTGGGCCTGCAGCGCCAGGGGCACCGCCTGGAGGCCGAACAGCCCGAACCGTTCGCCAACCGCAAGGACGCCGAGCAACGACTGTTGACCGAGCAGTTCATCACCTTCCCGCGGTTCGTTCTAAGCGGTGCCTGGTGGCGAGCATGGCGTGAACGGCACAAGCACCGGCATTGATCTGTAGGAGCGGCTTTAGCCGCGATCACCCGCGAAGCGGGTACCAGACCGCGTTGCCGGCATCGCGGCTAAAGCCGCTCCTACAGAGGACGTGAGCACCCGCGCTCAAGCGAAAACGGTCACCGTCTGCCGGCTCAACGCCAGCAACTCCCCTTGCGCCGTCCACAACGCCGCCGCGGCATGCCCGTAGCCATCGCGCGCATGCTCGGTCTCGACAACATAACGGCACCAGTCCAGGGTCGACAGCGTGGGCATGGGCTGAATGAACTCGATGGTCCAGGTCAAGGTACTGCCGGCAGCAGGCTGCTTGAGGAACGGCATCAGGCTTGGCGGCCAGGCATCGACCAGCGCCAGCAGATGCGCCACCTCCACCGGCCCCTCGGCCACATCGCGCAAGCGCACCCAGCCCCCCATGTACCGCGAGTCGTTGCCACTGAACGGCAGGCCTCCCATCGCCCAGCGCAATGCCACATGGCGCATGAACTCGGGGGTCACACCCTTGATATAGGGCAGCTCAGGCGCCGATTGCTCCAGCGGCTTGATGGCCATGGCCGGCTGCGCCTTGACCGCGACCACCGACGGGCGCCCGGCACCGAAGCTGCCCTGCACCAAGGTCACGACCTGGCCATCCTGCACTGCACGCCCAAGCAACGTGCTGACCGCCTTGCCCTCGCGCAGCAC
The DNA here is from genome assembly GCF_023757525.1 of Pseudomonas sp. MWU13-3659. NCBI lineage: Bacteria > Pseudomonadati > Pseudomonadota > Gammaproteobacteria > Pseudomonadales > Pseudomonadaceae > Pseudomonas > Pseudomonas sp. MWU13-3659. Next base: position 97,085 of record NZ_JAMSHW010000015.1, read on the forward strand.
TTCGACTTCAAGACTGATCGGCACATCCGGTGCCGCAGGGCCGACGAAGGTGATGGCCAGCGATCGCACCGGGCGATCATCCACCAGCTTCTGGCGCATCGCCTCATGCACCATCGCCGCCATCAGCCCACCGAATACCGCCCTCCCCTGCGCCCAGCTGGCGGGCACGCTGACCGCCTCGGGGTGCGCGCGCGCCGCCGCTATCAAATCAGTGAAGTTCATGCCCCGGGCTCCTGCGCAAAAGTCTCGATCTTAACCAGCGGCCGCTTCGGCGGCAGCCCGCATATCGGTCATTTGCAGCGGCTATCGGCGCGCCAGGGCCTCGCGCAGCGCTTCGAGGGTGATGTCGGAGCGGCGCTCGGCTGCATGCAGCTCACGCTCCCAGGCCACCTTGCAACCGGCCAGATCGCTGTGTTCGCGAACCTGCAACAACCACTGCACACGGTCGTGCCAGTCGCCCAGGTCGCCCTGTGCGCGCTTGAGCAACCGTTGCAGCGGCCTGCGGGCATGCTCGAGTTGCGGGTAGGCTTCGTCGCCGTAGCGCACCCGTTTGATCAGCAGGCGCAGGCGATGGCGATCGTGGGCCGGGTCTTCCAGCGCCTTGCCAAGCGTGCGCCACTGCTTTTCCAGGCGCTTGTCGATGCGCCGCTGGAGATTCTTCACCAACCCCTCACGGTCCGCCGCCCGCAGAAACAGCGGAAACGCGTCCAGGATCGCCAGCACCCGCGTTAGCTGAGGGCTTGCCGCGACACTGGCGAAGGTACGCGCCCTGCCCTCCAGGCGACGCTGCCCCGCCTGCAGGTGGCCATGCTCGATCAGTTGCGCCGCCAGCACCTCGCGATCCCGTAGCGGTGTCGTGAGCGTACCCAGCGACGCCGTGGCGCTTTCCAGTTGCTCGACACCCGGGAGTTCGCGCAAAGGCCGCAGCAAGCTGCGCAGACGGCACAAGGCGATGCGCAGGTCGTGCAGCGCCTCGCTGTCGGTATCCGCGGCCAAGCGCTCGCGGCAGGCCAGCAGGCGTACGTTGAGGGCCAGCACCTGGGAAACCACATGGTCGAGCATGGCGCCCTCCTCGGATCAACGTCCGGCGCGAGACTCACGAATGTAGAACCGTGCCTTTTCGGCTTTGCGGGTGCAGCCCTCGAAGCCTTCGAACTGCTGCTGGGTCTTGGCGCCGGTCAACAATGACAGCGCCTTGGAGTAACTGACGGTGCCGGCGAAACCTTCGGCCTTGGCCAGGTCCAACTCCTTCCAGGCGGCATCGAGCTGCGTCGCGCAGCTGTCACGGTAGGCCGTCTTGCCCGCGCAGCCCACCAGGGCCAGGGCAATCAGAGGAAGGGTGATCCAAGCTTTCATCGGTGATACCTCAAGGCTGTAAGACATAGATGGCCGTTCGACGGCAAAGCAAACGAAAAGTGCCCTGCTCAGCGTAGTCCAGCGCGGGCTACATTGAAGCACAGGTGGCAATGGGTGCATTGTAGGACCATGGTGGCACAAGCCCGGGGGGGAAAATCATGAGCAAACGCGTGGCACTGGTACTTGGCTCGGGCGGCGCACGGGGGTACGCGCACATCGGCGTGATCGAGGAGATCGAGCGGCGCGGCTATGAAATCGGCTGTATCGCCGGCTGCTCGATGGGCGCCGTTATCGGCGGTATCTATGCCGCCGGCAAGCTCGACGAGTACCGCAGCTGGATCGAGAGCCTGGACTACCTCGACGTGCTGCGCCTGGTCGATGTGAGCTTTCGCCTGGGCGCCATAAGGGGCGACAAGGTGTTCGGGCAGATCCGCAAGATCGTTGGTGAGATCGACATCGAACAATTGCGCATTCCCTACACAGCGGTGGCCACCGACCTGACCAACCAACAGGAAATCTGGTTCCAGGAAGGCTGCCTGCATCAGGCGATGCGCGCCTCGGCGGCGATCCCCAGCCTGTTCACCCCTGTGGTGCAGGGCAATCGGATGCTGGTCGACGGCGGCATTCTCAACCCGTTGCCGATCGTTCCGGTGGTGTCCAGCCACTGCGACCTGATCATCGCGGTCAACCTCAATGCGACTAACCAGAAGCAATACCAGTTGCCAGTGATCGAACGCCCGGCAGCGTTCAAGATGCGTTTCGACTCGTTGATCAGCTCGCTCGGCTCGCGCCTGCCGTTCCGCCGCAAGCCGGCCGAGCAATTGATGCGCATCGAACAGGAGATCACCGTGGAGAGCCTGGCGCCCCCCAACCCTTGGCTGGGCGAAAGCGCCGAGCCCGAAGGCCAGCAGCCGGCAGCGGCACCGGAAAGCGAGGGCGCCCCGAAGTCGGCCACGGGCTCTTTCATTATCGACAACGTTGGCCCGGCCTCCCTGCTCGACCTGATCAACCAGAGTTTCGAGGTGATGCAGACGTCGTTGGCGCAGTACAAGATCGCGGGTTATCCACCCGATGTGCTGATCAACGTGCCCAAGCGGGTCTGCCGGTTTTTCGAGTTCTACAAGGCGCCGGAGTTGATTGCCCTGGGGCGGGAAATTGCGCGGGATACGCTGGATGCCCATGAGGGGCAGCGACGCTAGTCACGTACGTGTAGGAGCGGCTCCAGCCGCGAACACCGGCGCAGCCGGTGCCAGATACCGCGTCGACCGCATCGCGGCTGAAGCCGCTCCTACAGGCAGAACGCCCGGAAACGAAACAGGCCGCATAAGCGGCCTGTTTCGTGATCAGCGCACCACTCAGTAGCGCGTGATGTCGGCACTGCCTTCGAGCAGCTTGCGGTAGGCTGCAAAGTCCTGCGAACCGGCACGCGAAGCGAGGTAGCGACGAATCTGCGCCTTCTCCTCGTCGGTGGCGGCGGCGCCTTCGTTGACACCCTTGAGCTGCAGCACAACCAGGCTGCCATCGCCCAGCACCACGCTGCCATACACGGGCTTGTCCTTGGACTCGGGCTTGGCCATGCGGAACACTGCCTGCAGCTCGGCCGGGTCGATAGCGTCCTGACCGCGGGTCGCCGCTTCCTGGACCTTCCAGTTCTGGCTGGCGGCCTTGACCGAGCCATCACGCAGGCCGGCGATCAGCTTGTCGGCCTTGGCCTTGAGTTCGGCGGTTGCCTTCTCCTTGGCCAGGTGCTGGCTGATGTTCTTGGCCACGGCCTCCAGCGGCAACTGTTCAGGCTTGCGGTGCTCCTTGACCCGCAGTACCACCACGGTCTCCGGATCGAGCTCGATGCCATTGCTGTTGGCGCTCTCTTCCAGCACCTGCTCGCTGAAGGCTGCCTGGATCACCGCACGGTTGGCAGTGATACCTTCGCCGCCTTCACGGCCGAACGCTGCGGAGGTCTGCACTTTCAGGCCCAGGTCCTGGGCTGGCTGCACCAGGTCGGATGCCTCGAATGCCGCATCCTCGAGTTGCTTGGTCGCCTCGACGAAGCGCTGCTCCACTTGCTGGGTCTTCAGTTCGTGGGTCAGCTTGTCCTTCAGGCTGGCGAAACTCGGTACGTCAGGCGCCTGGACGCCCAGCAGCTTGACCAGGTGATAGCCGAACTGAGTGCGCACCGGGGTGGACACCTGATCCTTGTTCAGCTTGTACAGCGCGTCCTCGAAGGTCGGGTCGTACACACCTGGACCGGCAAAGCCAAGATCACCGCCTGCATTGGCGGAACCCGGGTCCTGGGAGAATTCCTTGGCCAGCTTGGCAAAGTCCTCGCCCTTTTCCAGGCGTTGCTGGATTTCCTCGATGCGGGCCTTGGCCTGGGCATCGGTGGTCTTGTCATTGACCTCGATCAGGATGTGCGCGGCATGGCGCTGCTCGCCGAGGTTGGCGATTTCCTTCTCGTACAGTGCCTTGAGCTCGTCGTCGCTGACCTTGACCTGGTCGAAGAAGGCCGACTTCTTCAGCTCGATGTAGTCGATGACCACCTGGTCGGGGGTCATGAACTCCTTGGCGTGCTGGTCATAGTGCGCCTTGACTTCCTCGTCGCTCACCTTGACCGCGGCCGGATCGGCCTTGAAGGTCAGGGCGGCGAAGTCACGGGTCTGCTTCTCCAGACGAGCGAAGGCTTCGACCTGCTTGTCGGTGACGAAGCTGCTGCCGGCCAGGCCGGTGCGCAGTTGGCCGATGAGCATTTCCTGAGCGAGCATCTCGCGGAACTGCATACGCCCGTAACCCATCTGGCGGATGACCGAGTCGAAGCGCTCGGCGCTGAACTTGCCATCGACCTGGAATTCAGGTGTCTGCAGGATCAGTTGATCCAGCGCGGCCTCGGAGAAAGCGAACTTGGCATCTTCGGCGCCCTGCAACAGCAGCTTGCGATCGATCAGCCCCTTGAGCGCGGCTTCGCGCAGCATCTTTTCGTCCAGCAGCGCAGGGTCGAAATCCTTGCCCAGCTGTTGCATCAGCTGGCGGCGCTGCATGTCGACGGCCTGGCTCAGCTCGTTCTGGCTGATGGTCTGGCCGTTTACCTTGGCGGCGTCCTGGCTATGGGTGGCGGCTTGGAAGATGGCTTCGAAGCCGGTCAACGCCATGAGCACGACGATGAGGCCAATGATGGTCTTGGCAATCCAACCTTGTGAATTGTCCCTGATATTCTGCAGCATGCGTCCCCCAGAAACGGCTGTACCACTGCGTCGACAACCGCGGAGCGTGGGTAGAATCCTGATAGAAGAAAGGCGCATCCAGTGGATGCGCCTTTTCGAAGCGAGCGTGCCAGCGGGAACGTTTGCGACCCGCCGTCACGCGGTCGGCTCGTTGAAGCCCGAGCCGGCTGAAGAGACGACTTAGTTGACGGCGTCTTTCAGGCCCTTGCCAGCCTTGAAGCCTGGAACCTTGGCGGCAGCGATCTTGATCGCCTTGCCGGTTTGCGGGTTGCGACCGGTGCGCTCTGCGCGCTCCTTGACCGAGAAGGTACCGAAACCAACCAGTACCACATCGTCACCTTGCTTCAGGGCGCCGGTGACGGATTCGATGACTGCGTCCAGCGCACGGCCGGCTACAGCTTTCGGGATGTCAGCAGATGCGGCGATAGCGTCAATCAGTTCCGACTTGTTCACTCTAAGTCCCCTTATTTCTCTATTGAGTTTGTTTCTAAGTATGTAATGAAAAGCTTATGAAACGAGCGCTGAGTGGCCTGTTGACACTGGCGTGCCGCTTTATAGCAAGGCCCCGAAAATGCTGTCAACCAAGCCCCCCAGCGAAATACGTACTAGTGCGTGCTGATTCTTTCCTTAGCATCGCCGTCGCGCTTTTCATCTTTCGCGACAATCTCCGGAGCCACATCTGGCAAGGGCTCCGGGGCGTATTGCAGCGCAATTTGGAGGACTTCGTCAATCCATTTGACCGGTTTGATCTGAAGATCCTGCTTGATGTTTTCCGGAATCTCCTTGAGATCGCGAACGTTTTCCTCGGGAATGATCACCGTCTTGATCCCGCCACGGTGCGCCGCCAGCAGTTTTTCCTTGAGCCCGCCAATGGCCAGGACCTGGCCACGCAGGGTGATCTCACCGGTCATGGCGACGTCGGCACGCACAGGAATCTGGGTCAATGCCGACACCAGCGCGGTGCACATGCCGATACCCGCGCTCGGGCCATCCTTGGGAGTGGCGCCTTCCGGCATGTGGATGTGAACGTCGCGCTTCTCATGGAAGTCTGCGGCGATCCCCAGGCTCTGGGCACGACTACGCACGACTGTCTGCGCGGCGGTGATCGATTCGACCATGACGTCACCGAGCGAACCGGTCTTGATCAACTGGCCCTTGCCCGGGATGACCACGGCCTCGATGGTCAGCAGTTCGCCACCCACCTGGGTCCAGGCCAGGCCCGTGACCTGACCGATCTGGTCCTGCTGTTCAGCCAGGCCGTAGCGGAACTTGCGCACACCCAGCAGCTGCTCGAGCTGTTCGCCGGCCACCTTGACCTTCACCTGCTTGCTGCCGGTGTGTTCCTTGACCACCTTGCGGCAGACCTTGGCAATCTGCCGCTCCAGGCCACGCACGCCGGCTTCGCGGGTGTAGAAGCGGATGATGTCGCGGATTGCCGACACATCGACCTCCAGCTCATCCTTCTTCAGGCCGTTGGCCTTGACCTGCTTGGGCACCAGGTACTTGACCGCGATGTTGATCTTCTCGTCCTCGGTGTAACCCGGCAGGCGGATGACTTCCATGCGGTCGAGCAGCGCCGGCGGGATGTTCATCGAGTTCGAGGTGCACAGGAACATCACGTCCGAGAGGTCGTAGTCGACTTCCAGGTAGTGATCGTTGAAGTTGTGGTTCTGCTCGGGGTCGAGCACCTCCAACAGCGCCGAGGCGGGATCGCCACGCATGTCGCTGCCCATCTTGTCGATCTCGTCGAGCAGGAAGAGCGGATTGCGTACACCGACCTTGGTCATTTTCTGAATCAGACGACCAGGCATCGAACCGATGTAGGTGCGACGATGACCACGGATCTCGGCCTCGTCACGCACGCCACCCAAGGCCATGCGCACGAACTTGCGGTTGGTGGCGGCAGCGATCGATTCGGCCAGCGAGGTCTTGCCGACGCCGGGCGGACCGACCAGGCACAGCACCGGGCCACGGATCTTCTTCACGCGCTTCTGTACGGCGAGGTATTCGAGGATGCGCTCCTTGACCTCTTCCAGGCCGTAATGGTCCGAGTCGAGAATCTCTTCGGCCTTGGTCAGGTCCAGGCGCACCTTGCTCTGGGCTTTCCATGGCACCTGCACCAGCCAGTCCAGGTACGAACGCACAACAGTGGCTTCAGCCGACATCGGCGACATCTGCTTGAGCTTGTTCAGCTCGGCCTGGGCCTTGGCCAGGGCGTCCTTGGGCAGGCCGGCGGCATCGATGCGCTTCTTCAGCTCCTCGACTTCGTTGTGGCCTTCGTCGCCATCACCGAGTTCCTTCTGAATGGCCTTCATCTGCTCATTCAGGTAGTACTCGCGCTGGCTACGCTCCATCTGCTTCTTCACGCGACCACGGATGCGCTTTTCGACCTGCAGCAGGTCGATCTCGGCATCCAGCAAGGCCAGTACGTGCTCGACACGGGCCTGCAGGTCGACGATCTCGAGGATCTCCTGCTTCTGCTCGATCTTCAACGCCATGTGCGCGGACATGGTGTCGACCAGGCGCCCTGGCTCCTCGATGCTGTTGAGCGAGGACAGTACTTCGGCCGGGACTTTCTTGCCCAGTTGCACGTACTGCTCGAACTGCGACAGCAGGGTGCGCACGAACACCTCGGACTCGCGCTCGGCGGTCTCGGTTTCGTCGATCAGGCTGACTTCGGCACGGACGTGCCCTTCGACTTCGGTGAAGCGCTCGACCGCGCCGCGCTGCTCGCCTTCGACCAGCACCTTGACGGTGCCATCGGGCAGCTTGAGCAGTTGCAGCACGGTCGCGACAGTACCGACGCGATACAGGGCATCTTCGCCCGGATCATCGTCGGCGGGATTCTTCTGGGCCAGCAGCAGGATCTGCTTTTCGCCCGTCATCGCGGCCTCGAGGGCTTCGATGGACTTCTCACGCCCCACGAACAGCGGGATAACCATGTGCGGATAGACGACGACGTCCCGCAATGGCAAAAGAGGCAAGTCGAGGGTGGTCTTCATGATTTCGCCTCTACAGCGGCCTTGTGGCCGGAAACCGTTGGAAATGGTGCTTGGGGCTAATGTGGGGGCAGCCTTGGGAAATTACAAGCGCGGTGTCCATGAAATGCAGAAAGGGGCCCGAAGGCCCCTTTGCTGGTTGCTGCACCCCTGCCCGAATCAGGCGTCGGGGGCGGCCTTGGCTTGCGGCTCGCTGTTCTCGTAGATCAGCAGCGGCTGCGAAGTCCCTTCGATGACGCTTTCATCGATCACCACCTTGCTGACTTCCTTCTGCGAAGGAATTTCGTACATGGTGTCGAGCAGCACGCCTTCGAGGATGGAACGTAGGCCGCGGGCGCCGGTCTTGCGCTCCAGAGCCTTGCGTGCAACGGCCTTGAGCGCATCGCTGCGGAACTCGAGGTCGACGCTTTCCATCTCGAACAGCTTGGCGTATTGCTTCGTCAGCGCGTTCTTCGGCTCGGTGAGGATCTGCATCAGCGCAGCCTCATCCAATTCGTCCAGCGTGGCCAGCACAGGCAGGCGACCGACGAACTCGGGGATCAGGCCGAACTTGACCAGATCGTCCGGCTCGACTTCACGCAGCGACTCGCCAACTTTCTTGCCTTCTTCCTTGCTGCGTACTTCAGCGCTGAAACCGATGCCACCCTTGGTGGAGCGGTTCTGGATGACCTTTTCCAGGCCAGAGAAGGCGCCACCGCAGATGAACAGGATATTGCGGGTATCGACCTGCAGGAATTCCTGTTGCGGGTGCTTGCGACCACCTTGTGGTGGTACGGAAGCCACGGTGCCTTCGATCAGCTTCAACAGCGCCTGCTGCACGCCCTCACCCGAGACGTCACGGGTGATGGACGGGTTGTCCGACTTGCGCGAGATCTTGTCGATCTCGTCGATGTAGACAATGCCCATCTGGGCCTTTTCCACGTCGTAGTCGCACTTCTGCAGCAGTTTCTGAATGATGTTCTCGACATCCTCGCCCACATAACCGGCCTCGGTCAGTGTCGTGGCGTCGGCAATGGTGAACGGTACGTTCAGCAGGCGTGCGAGTGTCTCGGCGAGCAAGGTCTTGCCCGAGCCGGTCGGCCCGATCAGCAGGATGTTGCTTTTGCCAAGTTCGACTTCGTCGCCCTTCTTGTCACGCTGGTTCAGGCGTTTGTAGTGGTTGTACACCGCTACGGCCAGGACCTTTTTAGCGCGCTCCTGACCAATGACGTACTGGTCCAGGATGCCGCTGATTTCTTTCGGCGAGGGTAATTTATGCGCGTTGCTCTCGGCCTGGGCTTCCTGCACCTCCTCACGGATGATGTCGTTGCACAGGTCGACGCACTCGTCGCAGATAAATACCGAGGGGCCGGCAATCAACTTGCGTACTTCGTGCTGGCTTTTGCCGCAGAAGGAGCAATAGAGCAATTTGCCGTTGTCCTCGCCATTACGGGTGTCAGTCATTCGATCGATCCAATCCGGTAGGCTTGAAACACAAGATGAAGGCAATCGCTGGCTTTTTCAAGTCCGCGGACGGGCACAATCCGTGCCCGCCCGCTCTGGCGCATTGCTTCAGGATGCCAGTTGCCGCTTGTCGTAGACCGAGTCGATCAGGCCGTACTCGGCCGCGCGCGCAGCGCTCATGAAGTTGTCACGCTCGGTGTCGCGCTTGATGGTTTCCAGCGACTGGCCAGTGTGGTGGGCCAGCAGCTCGTTCAGGCGCGCCTTGATGTTGAGGATTTCCTGGGCGTGGATCTCGATGTCGGTCGCCTGGCCCTGGAAGCCGCCCAGCGGCTGGTGAATCATCACCCGCGAGTTGGGCAGGCAGTGGCGCTTGCCGGCGGCACCGGCCGCCAGCAGGAAGGCGCCCATGCTGCAGGCCTGGCCGATGCAGATGGTCGAGACGTCCGGCTTGATGAACTGCATGGTGTCGTAGATCGACATGCCGGCAGTCACCGAACCGCCCGGCGAGTTGATGTACAGATGGATATCCTTGTCCGGGTTTTCCGCCTCAAGGAACAGCAGTTGCGCCACCACCAGGTTGGCCATGTAGTCTTCTACGGGGCCGACCAGGAAGATCACCCGCTCCTTCAGAAGGCGCGAGTAGATGTCATAGGCGCGTTCGCCACGGGCGGACTGCTCGATAACCATCGGGACCAGGCCGCCTGCGGCCTGGATGTCAGAGCTCTGCTGAATATAAGAATTGCGGGACATGTCCTGCACTCACTCCCAAATAGTCATGGCTTGAATACGCACAAGCCAGCGCGAAGGCTGGCTTGTGGGGTTCCTACGAGAGAAGCCTTATCACTCAGCGGCGGCAGGTGCCTGTGCTGGCTTGACAGCTTCTTCGTACGAGACCGATTTGTCGGTCACAGTCGCTTTCTGCAGGACAGTATCTACAACTTGTTCTTCCAGTACAACCGAACGGACTTCGTTCAGTTGCTGGTCGTTCTTGTAGTACCAGGCAACGACCTGCTCAGGCTCTTGATAAGCCGAGGCCATTTCCTCGATCACCTTGCGAACTTCGGCTTCATCAGGCTTCAGCTCGAACTGCTTGACCACTTCGGCGACGATCAGGCCCAGCACGACGCGGCGCTTGGCTTGCTCTTCGAACAGTTCGACCGGCAGCTGCTCAGGCTTGATGTTGCCACCGAACTGCTGGACAGCCTGCACGCGCAGACGGTTGACTTCGTTTTCCAGCAGGGCTTTCGGGACTTCGATCGGGTTGGCGGCCAGCAGACCGTCCATGACCTGGTTCTTGACCTTGGCCTTGATGGCCTGACGCAGTTCACGCTCCATGTTCTTGCGAACTTCGGCGCGGAAGCCTTCCAACGACGATTCCTTGATACCGAACTGGGCGAAGAAGGCTTCGTTCAGCTCAGGCAGCACAGGCGCGGAAACGCTGTTCACGGTGATGGTGAACTCAGCGGCTTTGCCAGCCAGGTCGAGGTTCTGGTAGTCCTCTGGGAAGGTCACGTTGACCACGCGCTCTTCGCCAGCCTTGGCGCCGACCAGGCCGTCTTCGAAGCCCGGGATCATGCGGCCGGAGCCCAGCACCAGTTGAGTGCCCTTGGCCGAACCGCCGGCGAAGGCTTCACCGTCGATCTTGCCGACGAAGTCGATGTTGACCTGGTCGTCGTTCGCAGCAGCGCGCTCGACAGCCTCGAAACGGGTGTTCTGCTTGCGCAGGACTTCCAGCATGTTGTCCAGGTCGGCGTCAGCGACTTCAGCGCTCAGGCGCTCGACGTTGATCGACTCGAAACCGGCAACGGTGAACTCGGGGAAGACTTCGAAGATGGCGACGAACTCGAGGTCCTTGCCTTTCTCGAACGATTTTGGCTCGACGGCAGGGGCGCCAGCCGGGTTCAGCTTCTGCTCGACGATGGCTTCGTAGAAGGAAGCCTGGACCAGATCACCGAAGGCCTCTTGACGGGCATCGGCTTCGAAACGCTGGCGGATCACGCTCATCGGCACCTTGCCCGGACGGAAGCCGGCAACCTTGGCGCGCTTGGCAGTCTGCTGCAGACGCTTGTTGACTTCGTTCTCGACGCGCTCGGCCGGAACGGCGATGGTCATGCGGCGCTCGAGAGCGGAAGTGTTTTCAACAGAAACTTGCATGGATATTCCTCGTTGCACAGACGTTAGCCGGCGATAGCCCGACTCCAGAATCAAGGGCAAACATTCTAGTGACTCATGCAACAGAAGTCACGCCACCTGGAGGGTCGGCAAACCATGCCGGTCGAATTCATTGAAAGGCCCGCCCGCCGCGGCGTCGAGCCGTTCGTTATCAGGGTCGCGGCGGACATCGTACGCCGTGCGACTGTAAAACTTTGTCAAACAAACCACAGGCAGTTGATATGTGGCTTTTTTTCGAGATTTCAAGGGCATTTGCGTAGAGGCCGGCAAGGGCTTGCCGAAGAGCTTGCAGCGCTCTTGAGACCGAGCGCAGCAAGACTATCGCCCCACACCTGGCCGCCTCAACGCGATACCACCGGAAAACACCAACCCTATTCCGGATCGATCTCATTGAACTGGCAGTACTCTTCCCACTCCATGCCCAGCGCCTCGGCCACCTCACGATGGGTCTCCAGGCGCATGGCCTGCAATTGCTCCGGCGACTCGGCGATCAGCTGCAGCGCGTATTCCCAAGGCTCGACGCCCTGCTCCTGCGCCGCATCCTCGAACGCCCATTCGATCTGCTGGGCCTGCTCGCGCGCATCCAGCTCGCGGATCTCCTCGAGCAATTGCGGATTCACTTCGGCAAAACGTTGCAATGCCAGGGCCTGGCGCGCTTCTTTGGCAATCATCGGTATTTCCCCTGCCGGCCCCAAGCCGGTGTTTCAACCGCCTGAAATCTATCAGTTTTCAGGCCGCCGCCACCAGAGGCGCAGGGCGACGAAACGCCCCGCGCAACCATCAGACGAAGCTGACGTTGTGACGTTGAGCGCCATAGACCACACGCGCCGCCGTGATCAACTGATGCGGAATTTCGACGTAAGGCACGTCCGAATTTGCCAGCGCCATGTCCAGGAGCTGAACCATGACCGAATTACGGCGCACCAGGATCACATCGGACCAATCGGTATTGGTCATCGCCACCGGAATGAAGTCGGAGCGCTTCATGAAGCTGCCCAGCGCTTCCAGCACGCCCAGGTTCTGCTTGGTGCCATTGACGCTATGGCAGCAGTCATTGAGCATCATCACGCCATCCGGGCCGACCAGCTCCTGGTAGTACATCAGGTCGCGCAGGACGAACTCGTATTGGTGGCTGGCGTCGACATAGACCACGTCGAACTGCTCGATACCCGTCTGCTGGCGCACCTTGTCGATAGCGCCGATGGTGTCGGAGCGGATCACCGTCACATCGGAGAGATGGGCAACATTGCTCAGGCACTCCTGGTAGAGCTTCTCCCAGGTGGCATCATCATGCAGCGAGCCACCATAGTAGTACTCGTACTCATCCACCGGAGACACCCATGGCGGCAGTTGGTCGAAAGGGCTGTAGGCCTCATTGGACAACTTGCTCCAGCTGTCGATCAGCACCATGCGCTCCGGCGCCAGCGCCTCGTGCAGCTTGATCGCATTCCCCCCACGCAGCACACCCAGCTCAGCCACTACCGGGCGCTTTTCCAGCGCATTGAATACCGCCCCGAGCAGGTGGTACATGTTTTCCCGATACGCGTTACAGACTTTCATGGTCTTTCCTTGTTTTCAGAGGATGGCCACGCCCGTGCATACCAGCGATGGACGCGCGCGCAATAACCAACCCCCTAGCAAGAAACCGACCAGCTCCCACTTGCCACCTGCAACCCTTGCGACACGGGCACTCACTACTCACCTGCAGCCTGCTCACAGGACGTACGACGCCAGCGAAATGACGCCCGCGCCAGAATTCCGCCCCATCGATCAATGTTGCAGAAACGAAAAATGCCGCGTTCGGCGGCATTTTCACGGGAGACAAATACAAAAAAGGCGCCTGACCATGCGATCAAGGCGCCCTTCTTAAATATGGGGTGGACGATGGGAATCGAACCCACGACAACCGGAATCACAATCCGGCGCTCTACCAACTGAGCTACGCCCACCATAATGCAATGTTGCGGTACAGACTTACAGAAACATGGTGCGGACGAAGAGACTCGAACTCTTACAGCTTGCGCCGCTGGAACCTAAATCCAGTGTGTCTACCAATTTCACCACGTCCGCATGAAACTCAAAAACAAAGGCGCCGGATCATTCAATCAAGGCGCCCCTGCAGAATCTGGGGTGGACGATGGGAATCGAACCCACGACAACCGGAATCACAATCCGGCGCTCTACCAACTGAGCTACGCCCACCATATTGCGGTACCACTTACTTGCCCAGGCCTTAATGGCGCACCCGGCAGGACTCGAACCTGCGACCATCCGCTTAGAAGGCGGATGCTCTATCCAGCTGAGCTACGGGCGCTTAAGCTTCCAGTCAAGCCGAACAAACCAACCGCTTATTCTGCCCGACCTTGCCAACCCGTGCCAGGCAGTGCCCGACAAGTGCGGCGAATCTTATAGACGGCCCTGCAGGGCGTCAACAGTTTTCTCAAAAAAATATAATTTATTGAAGGGCTTAGGGAATTTGCCCGACCATCCGCCTTTGCCCTCGGGCCGTCTCGTGAGAGAATGCCGCCTTCTTCATGTTCCCTTCTCGATGGTTAATCACGCGTCTATGACTGCACACCTTATCGATGGCAAGGCGATCGCCGCCAACCTGCGCCAGCAGATCGCCCAACGTGTCGCCGAGCGCCGCCAGCAGGGCTTGCGCACGCCAGGCCTGGCGGTGATCCTGGTCGGTACCGATCCGGCCTCCCAAGTCTATGTCTCGCACAAGCGCAAGGACTGCGAAGAAGTCGGCTTCATCTCGCAAGCGTTCGACCTGCCCAGCGATACCACGCAGCAAGCCCTGACCGACCTGATCGACCGCCTCAACGACGACCCGGCTGTCGATGGCATCCTGTTGCAGTTGCCGCTGCCGGCGCATCTGGATGCATCGCTGCTGCTCGAGCGCATCCGCCCGGATAAAGACGTCGACGGCTTCCACCCTTACAACATCGGTCGCCTGGCCCAGCGCATCCCCCTGCTGCGCCCCTGCACTCCAAAAGGCATCATGACCCTGCTGGAAAGCACCGGCCAGGATCTGTACGGCATGAACGCAGTGATTGTCGGCGCTTCGAACATCGTCGGTCGCCCCATGGCCATGGAGCTGCTGCTGGCCGGTTGCACCGTGACCGTCTGCCACCGCTTCACCAAGGACCTGGCCGGCCATGTCGGCCGTGCCGACCTGGTGGTGGTCGCTGCCGGCAAGCCGGGCCTGGTCAAGGGTGAGTGGGTCAAGGAAGGCGCCATCGTCATCGACGTCGGCATCAACCGCCAGGAAGACGGCAAGCTGGTGGGCGATGTGGTCTACGAGACCGCCCTGCCCCGCGCCGGCTGGATCACCCCGGTGCCGGGCGGCGTGGGCCCGATGACCCGTGCATGCCTGCTGGAGAACACCTTGTATGCCGCTGAAGAGCTGCATAAATAAGTTGTTCCGCCAGTAAGTGAAACGGCGCCCTTCAAGGCGCCGTTTCTGTTTGCACGCCAGCCTTGCTGGCGAAAAGAACGCCATGGCCCATGGCACCGATTGCATCGGTGTTCGCAGGGAAAGCCGGCGCCTGCGAGGTGTCAGCCGATTCGGCTGGCTGCCGCCCTATTTCAGCTGGTTCCGGCTGCCACTCCTTCACGCTTCAGCCGGGATCTTTTACCGATCCCCCCGACAATGGTCACACAGCCCACCTGTGGATGCGTGCCCAATGCAAACAACAAATACCGTCCTCATGATTCGCCCCGCGCGGTTCACCTTCAACCCGGACACCGCGCTCAACAATCGTTTCCAGCAAGCACCACTGGACCCGGCGACCGCCAGCGAGAAGGCCCTGGAGGAATTCGACGGCTACGTCGAAACCCTACGCCAGCACGGTGTCGAGGTGCTGGTGGTGCAGGATACGCCTGAGCCTCACACGCCGGATTCGATCTTCCCCAATAACTGGTGGAGCAGCCACGCCGACGGCAGCCTGGTGCTCTACCCGATGGAAGGCCGCAATCGCCGCCTGGAACGCGACAAGGGTGCGTTGCGCGTACTGGAGGAGCGTTTTGCCATCCAGCGCACCGTCGACCTGAGCCCGCTGGAACAGCAGAATCTGTTCCTCGAAGGCACCGGCAGCATGGTGCTCGACCGTGAGCACCGCATCAGCTATGCCTGCCACTCCGGGCGCACCCACGAACATGCCCTGCGCCAGTTCGCCGAACAGCTCGACTACCGCCTGTGCCTGTTCCACGCCGTCGACCGCCAGCACGCCCCCATCTACCACAGCAACGTGATGATGAACGTCGGCCGCCAGCTGGCCGTAGCCTGCCTCGACGCCCTGCCCCACGCCACGGAACGCCGCACCCTCGAACATTCGCTGCGTGATACCGGCAAGCAGGTGCTGGCGTTGACCTTCGAGCAGTTGGAGAACTTCGCCGGCAACATGCTCGAAGTCCACGACCGCGACGGTCGGTCGCTGCTGGTGATGTCACGCAGCGCCTGGCGTTCGCTGGAACCGCGGCAACGCCGCCAGGTGGAACAGCACAGCCATCCCGTGGTGGTGAATATCGATCATATCGAACGCATCGGTGGCGGCAGCGCGCGCTGCATGCTCGCCGAAGTCCACCTGCCCTCGCGCCACTGACTTGAAAAGGAGCCTCACCATGACCCGCTATATCGACGTGCAAGACCTCGCCCGCCTGGTCAACCGCAAGGGCCTGCCCACCTGCCTCGAGGAAATGGCCGAGTACATCCGCCAGGACTACCTGCGCTGGCACGACTTCGAGAAGTGCGCGCGCCTGGCCAACCATTCGCCCGACGGGGTGATCGAGCTGATGCCGGTGTCCGATGCCAACCTGTACGCCTTCAAGTACGTCAACGGGCATCCGAAGAACACCCACAACGGCCTGCTCACGGTAATGGCCTTCGGTGCCCTGGGCGATGTCGACACCGGCGCGCCGGTGCTGCTCAGCGAGATGACCCTGACCACCGCGATCCGCACCGCCGCCACCTCGGCCCTGGCCGCCCGCTACCTGGCGCGCCCGGACAGCAAGCGCATGGCACTGATCGGCAACGGCTCGCAAAGCGAATTCCAGGCGATTGCCTTCCACACGATGCTGGGCATCGACGAGATCCGCCTGTTCGACATCGACCGTGCGGCGAGCGAGAAACTGGCCGCCAACCTGGCCAGCTATCCACAACTGAAGTTGACCATCGCCACTGACGTCGCCGAAGCGGTGCGCAGCGCCGACATCGTCACCACGGTGACCGCCGACAAGGCCTACGCCACCATCCTCACCCCGGGGATGATCGAGCCAGGCATGCACCTCAATGCGGTCGGCGGCGACTGCCCGGGCAAGACCGAGCTGCACCGCGACATCGTCGAGCGTGCACGGGTGATCGTCGAGTACGAGCCACAAAGCCGTATCGAGGGCGAGATCCAGCAGATGCCAAGCGACTCGCCGACCACCGAATTCTGGGAGGTCGTCGAAGGGCGTGCCGCAGGACGTGAAAGCGCCGATCAGGTCACGCTGTTCGACTCGGTCGGCTTCGCCCTTGAGGACTATTCGGCGCTGCGCTATGTGCTGGATGTGGCCCGGGCGCTGGATATCGGGCATGACATCGCGCTGGTGCCAGCGCTTGAGAACCCGAAAGACCTGTTCGCCTTGCTGCGGCCCGTCTCGGCACGAGCCAAAGCCAACGCAGCCTGATTGCCCCCTGTAGGAGCGGCTTTAGCCGCGATGCAGGCGACGCGGTGCCTGGCACCCGCTTCGCGAGTGATCGCGGCTAAAGCCGCTCCTACGGAGGTCGCACCAGATCAATGAGTTAATACGGTGGTCGGCAGGGCGCGCGTGACACGCGGAATCCGCTGTCGCACTTCCATAAATCTTTGTCGGAACAGCCGATTCCGCTGTCGCGAGGAACCTAACAGCCGATTCCGGCTCCCGGCGCGCTAGCAAACGACACAAAAAACCTGTCTATCTCGCGCATCCTGAGCCCGACCCATGAGTCACCGACGGACCTACACGCGGTAATCGCCCTACTACCAATAACAACACCCAGGGACCCAAGACCATGCTCTCCATGCGAAAACGCCTCGGCGTGCTGCTGTTCTCGTTGTGTGCCACCACCATTTCCCACGCCAAGGAGTGGACCGAGATCCGCTTCGGCGTCTACCCCGAATACCCCCCCTTCGAATCCGTCGCCGCCGATGGCAGCCTGCAAGGCTTCGACATCGAACTGGGCAACGCCATCTGCTTGAAACTGCAGGTCAAATGCACCTGGGTGCACAACGAATTCGACGGCATGATCCCCGCCCTGCGCGCGCGCAAGTTCGACGCCATCATGTCGTCGATGGCGGTCACCCCGGCGCGCCTGAAGCAGATCGACTTCACCAACAAGCTGTTCCTCAGCCCGACCTCGGTGATCGTGCGCAAGTCGGCCGATTTCGGCGACACGGTCGAATCACTCAAGGGCAAGCAGGTCGGCGTGCTGCAGGGCTCGCTGCAGGAAGCCTACGCCCGCGCCGTGCTGGCGCCGCTGGGCGCGCAGGTCAAGGCCTACCAGGCCCAGGACCAGAACTACGCCGACCTGATGAACGGGCGCCTCGACGCCACGGTCACCGACAAGCTCGAGGCCCAGCTCAACTTCCTCTCCAAGCCTGAAGGCGCCGACTTCAAGAGCGGCCCGGCAATCAAGGACCCAACCCTGCCGCTGGACATCGCCATGGGCTTGCGCAAGACCGACCCGGAGCTCAAGGCCTTGCTCGACAAGGGCATCGCCATGATCCAGGCCGATGGCACCTACGCCGAGATCCAGAAGAAATACGTCGGCGACCTGGACATCTACAACGAGTGACCCGGCAGGCTGCCCGCCTCCCTGTGGGAGCGGGCTTGCCCCGCGATAGCCTCCCCGCGAGATTCCACCCATGCACGATTTCCTCTCAAGCGGCCTGCAAGGCTTCGGCCCGCTGCTGGCCCAAGGCACCTGGATGACCGTCAAGCTGGCCCTGCTGTCACTGGCCCTGAGCCTGCTGCTCGGCCTGCTTGGCGCCAGCGCCAAGTTGTCCCGCTCAAAACTGCTGCGCCTCCCGGCCACCCTCTACACCACGCTGATCCGCAGCGTCCCCGACCTGGTACTGATCCTGCTGATCTTCTACAGCATGCAGATCTGGCTCAACGACCTGACCGAGGTGCTGGGTTGGGACTACGTGGAGATCGACCCGTTCGGCGCCGGGGTGATCACCCTCGGTTTCATCTATGGCGCCTACTTCACCGAGAACTTCCGTGGCGCCATCCTCAGCGTGCCGGCCGGCCAGCTGGAGGCGGCCACCGCCTATGGCCTGAGCCGCGCCCAGCGCTTTCGCCTGGTGCTGTTCCCACAACTGATGCGCTTCGCCCTGCCGGGGCTGGGCAACAACTGGCTGGTACTGCTCAAGTCCACCGCGCTGGTGTCGATCATCGGCCTTGCCGACCTGGTCAAGGCCGCGCAGAACGCCGGCAAGACCACCAACGACGTGCTGTTCTTCCTGAGCCTCGCCGGGCTGGTCTACCTGCTCATCACCACCCTCTCCAACCACCTGCTCAAGCACCTTGAGCGGCGCTACAACATCGGCATCAAGGAGCTGGCGCGATGATCGAACTCCTTCAGGAATATGGCCTGGCCTACCTGTACAGCGATGGCAACGGCCTGTCGGGGCTGGCCATGACCCTCTGGCTGTTCGTCGCCAGCATGATCCTCGGCCTGGCGCTCTCGCTGCCCCTGGCCCTGGCCCGGGCGTCACGCAATGCCTGGCTGCGCCTGCCAGTGCAGCTGTACACCTTTGTGTTCCGCGGCACGCCGCTCTATATACAACTGCTGATCTGCTACACCGGGCTGTACAGCCTTCAAGTGGTGCGCGAGCACGCCCTGCTCGACCAGTTCTTCCGTAACGCGCTCAACTGCACGTTGCTGGCGTTCGTGCTCAACACGTGCGCCTACACCGTGGAGATCTTCGCCGGGGCCATCCGCAACCTGCCGGCTGGTGAGCTGGAAGCTGCCCAGGCCTATGGCCTGAGGGGCTGGAAGCTCAATCTGTTCCTGGTGCTGCCCGCCGCCCTGCGCCGCTCGCTGCCAGCCTACAGCAACGAACTGATCCTGATGCTGCACGCCACCTCGCTGGCCTTCACCGCCACCGTCGCCGACATCCTCAAGGTGGCCCGCGACGCCAACGCCGCGACTTTCCTGACCTTCCAGGCCTTCGGTGTGGCCGCCCTGCTGTACATGCTGCTGTCCTTCGCCCTGGTCGGCCTGTTCCGACTGGCCGAGCGCCGCTGGATGCGCTTCCTTGTCCCTGCCCGAGGCTGATTTCATGACCGCTACCGCATTGCCACTCAACACCTTCGAACAGGCTCCGGCAGCGCACGCCCATGCCGGTGCCATCAAGCTCAGCGTCGAGGGCTTGCACAAGCACTATGGCGAGCACCAGGTGCTCAAGGGCGTCTCGCTGCAGGCACGCAAGGGCGACGTGATCAGCCTGATCGGCGCCAGCGGCTCAGGCAAGAGCACCTTCCTGCGCTGCATCAACTTCCTCGAGCAGCCCGACGCCGGCAGCATCACCCTCGACGGCCAGACCCTGGAGATCCACCCCGGCACCCGCACCCCGCCACCGGCCCAGTTGCAGAACCTGCGCACGCGCCTGGCCATGGTGTTCCAGCACTTCAACCTGTGGAGCCACCTCACGGTGCTGGAGAACATCTGCCTGGCGCCGCGCAAGGTGCTGGGCGTCAGCGCCGGCGAAGCCGAGGCCCGTGTCCGCAAATACCTGGACAAGGTCGGCCTGCCGGCGCGCGCCGCCGAGCAGTACCCGGCGTTCCTCTCCGGCGGCCAGCAACAGCGCGTGGCCATTGCCCGGGCGCTGGCCATGGAGCCGGAGATCATCCTCTTCGACGAGCCCACCTCGGCCCTCGACCCGGAACTGGTCGGCGAAGTGCTCAAGGTGATACAGACGCTCGCCGAGGAAGGACGTACCATGCTCATGGTCACCCATGAAATGGGGTTCGCCCGCCAGGTGTCGAGCCAGGTGCTGTTCCTGCACCAGGGCCTGGTCGAAGAGCACGGCAGCGCCGAGATCCTCGACCGGCCACAGAGCGAGCGCCTGCGGCAGTTCCTCTCCAACCGCCTCAAGTGAAGTCACGCCGTATATGGATACCAAGGCCACTAGCACCGCAGTCGCACCACTGGATCGCATCGATGAAGCCATCATCGACGTGCTGCGCCACCAAGGAAGGATCACCTATGAAAAGCTCTCCACCCTCGTGCACCTGACGCCCAGGCCCTGCCTGGAACGGGTGCGCAAGCTGGAACGGCGCGGCGTCATCCGTGGCTATGGCGCGATCATCGACCTGCAGCAGGTCTCGCCCGGCCTGTCGTTGCTGGTGCTGGTGGCGCTGTCCAACCAGAGCGGACGCTCCGCGCAGAAGGCCTTCGAAGCCACCGTGCGGGCCTGCCCGCAGGTATACGAATGCCAGCTGATCAGCGGCCACTTCGACTACAGCCTGCGCATGCGCTGCCGCGACATGGAGCATTACCGGGTACTGACCGAGACCTGGATGAACAACGACGAGCTGCACATCGACAAGCTGGTCGCCCATCCGGAGCTGGCGGCGGTCAAGAGCACGGCGCCCCTGGCATGAACCACCACGCGGCCCGCCGGGTGCTATCTATGTAGCCCGGCCGGGCGGGCGTGCGCCGCTAGGCTCGCTGCTCTTTTCGTACATGAAGCAGCAGCGATGACCCACTCCCCGCTTTCCCCCCACCTCGCGTTCATTCACCAACGCCTGCCCGCCTGGCTGGCACAGGCATCGCCGGCACAACGGCAAACCCTTGAGCGGCGCATTCGCCGCAGCCACGCCGCCAGCCGCCGGGTGGCCGAGACGCTGGCGCCGATCAAGGATATCGAGGCGTTCTGCCGCCCTTTGCTCGAACAGGCCCTGCGCGACTGGTTCCCAGATACCAAACTGCCGAGCGTCGACGAGGGTCGGGTGTTGCTGGATCGGCACGATCAATCATGGCTGGAGGCGGCGCTGCAGAACTTCGACAGCGGCGCCCGACCGACACTGCTCGACGCCGCAGGTGCTATACGGCGCTCCAGCGTGGATGTCGACACCTTCGTCAAAGGCGTACGCAATCTCGACCTGGGCCAACGCTACCGGGACCACCTGGTCGAGCGGATAGACACCGACAGCTTCCGTGAGTTGCTACGCCAGCAGGAGCGTGCGGCATTCGCCGGCGCCCTGAGCCTGGCCCAGTTACGGGGCCACGTGAAAACGCTGGGCGCCTCGATCGGCGAAACCGTGGTGGCCGGCTTGGCCGAATCGGCTCGGCGCGAACTGCACTGCAGCTTTCTGGGCCTGTTCGGCATTGCCCTTAACGGCCCGATGCTGATCCACCTGGCCCCCTCCCGAAAGCTCGATACCTGCCTGTTGTACCTGCCCGGCCACCCCAGCAGCCCCTTGCGCCAATATGACTCCCAGACAGCTGCGGTCGCAGCGCTCACCGAGCGGCTATGGAACCCACGGGAAAGGCAGTTTTTCATCCGCTATGTCGACCTGGCCAGCCAACCACGCTTTGCCGCGCAGTTGCGTGCCGTCCTTTATCCACGCTACCCCTATGCCGAGATGCACCCCACCCCACCGGTACTGGAGAAGGGCGAGACCTTCAGCTGGATCAAGCGCGCATTCCCCTCACCGAAAGACATCTGGCAGGAAACCCTAGACAAGAACGCCAGGCTGCGCTTTACCGTCACCCCGTGGACCAAGGACGCCTTCGTCGAGCGTGCGCGCACCCAGGTCGAGCGCCGCCTGCAGGACGCGGCGACGCTGGCGATGCCGACCGCGCAACGCGATGCGCTGGCGCAACTGGCGCGTATCGAAGGCTGGCTGGGGGTGGGCTTGACGGTGCTCAACGTGGCAGGCTTTTTCGTGCCGGGACTGGGCGAGGCGATGCTGGTGGTCGGCGGCGCACAGCTGGTCGACGAATTCCTCGAAGGGGTGCACAGCGCCAACGAAGGCGATGCCGATACGGCTATCCGTCAGCTGTTCGAAGTCTTCGAAAACCTGGTGCAGTTCGCCGCCCTCGGGGCCGCCGTGCACTTCAGCGAACCGGCGGGCATCCTGCAGAGCTGGCACCAGGTCGGCGCCCCTGGCAAGGAGCGCCTGTGGCATGGCGGGCTGACACCCTTTGCCCGCGCGCGCCCTTGGCCCGAAGGGCACGCCGTCGGCGCCAATGGGCTACATGAATGGCAAGGGCAGCAATGGTTGCAACGGGACGCACTGGCGCTGCCGCTGGGGCAGGCCAATGACGGCACCTTGCGCCTGGCTGCCAGCAAGGGGCATCGCCACCAGCCAGCCCTGCTGGGCAACGGTCAGGGCAGCTGGCTGCTCGAACAGGATCGACCGTTGGCCTGGCCGCAGGATGCCTTGCTGCGCCACCTCGGTCCGCTGGGTGTCGGGCTCGACCAGGCCACGCTGGCGCGGGCGCTGGTCAGCAGCGGCTACGACACCGGCGTGCTGCGTCAGACACTGGAGAATCACCGCCCACTGCCAGCGCTGCTCATCGACAGCCTGGAAGCACTCGGTGCTCGCCCAATGAGCGGCATCACCCCCGAGCCAACATCGGCAGCTCCCCTCGCCCGTGCGTTCCCATCCCTCAGCCGCCCGGCCCGCGCGGAGATCCTCGCCCAGGCCAACCCACGCGACCTGGCCCAACTGCAACGCACCGGCCGACTTGCGCTGCGCATCGCCGAAAGCGCTCGCCTGTATGCACGCGAAAGCCGCATCAGCAAGGCGCTGGCCAGCTTTCACCAGGCATCGGCCAACGCGAGCGACCGCGACACCCTGGCGCTGGGCACGCTGCAACGCCTGCCTGGCTGGACCGGCGAGGTACGGGTGGAAATTCGTGAAGCACGCCTGGGCGGGCCGCTGAAGGCCGCCGCCGGAAAACCCGGGCAACTGACCAAAGTGCTGGCGCGCAGGGGCAGCAGCTATGCGCCCTTCGACGAGCACGGCCTCGCACTGAGTGGTGACAGCGACCTGTTCCGCGCCTTGCTCCAGGCACTGCCAGACAGCGAGCGCGACGCCTTGGGCGTGCAGATCGGTGAACCCGAGGCCCTGCGCGACAAACTGTTCGAACTGGCGGCCAGCGACCGGCGCCAGGCCGCGTCCGATCTTGGCATGGTACCGGTGCGCCCGTTGTACCGCCTGCCGTCCCGCCTCCCCGGCGAGCGCCGGCTCGGCTACCGGCTCAGCGGCGGCGCCCGCGGCTGGGTGAGCGAAGATGACCTGTTCAACCAGCTGTTCCCGGCCACCCCCACCGATGACCGGGAAATGCTGCGCCTGCGCCTGCGCTACCAGGCCGGGGACCAGCCCGGCGCATTTGGCCGCCTGCTGACACGGATGCGCGCCGACTATCGACAGCTCGATTTCGAACTGCAGCGCTGGGTGCACGACCCCGAGGGCGTGAGCGTCACCGGCCTTGAGCAGCGTCGCGCCGCCCGCGAGGCCTTGGCCCAGCGCATTCGCAGCGCCTGGCGCCGGGAAGGTACGGACGACCCGTCCAGCAGCATCGATCATGTGACCCTGCTGATGGAGGTGCACCAGCTGGACTCCCTGCCGAAAATCCCGGTGAAACTGCCCCATGTCCGCCAACTCACCGTCAATGGCCTAACCGATCCACATGCCGCCAGCCTGGGACAGCTACTGAAGGCGTTCCCTGGCGTGCGCCATCTGGATCTGGCGCAGAACGCCCTCAACCGTCTGCCCACCTCGCTAGGTGAACTGAGCGAGCTGCAATCCCTCGACCTGTCGGAGAACAACATCGACCTGGATGACGCCGGCAGCCTTGCCGTGATCGGCCAGTTGCCCCACCTGCGCCGGCTAAACCTCACCGATGGCATCCAGGACCTGTCGGTAGCCGCGCTGGAGGGGCTCGCGCAATTACCTGCATTGAGCTGGTTCCAGGCGGACGCGAACGAGCTGGCGCTCGGTGCCGGGCACTTCCAGGCACTGCAACACTGGCCGGCACTGCGCGGGATAAGCCTGGGCCGCAACGCCATCGTGCTGGATGAGGTTGGCCGGTCGGCACTGGCAGGCCTGAGCCGTCTGGAGGCCTTGATGCTGTACGAGAACCCGCTTTCACTCGCGCCCGACCTGAGCGGATGGACCGCGTTGCAGCAACTGGACCTGGAAAGCACGGGCATCAGCCAATGGCCCGAAGGGCTGACGACGTTGATGAATCAACAGCCACTGGCGTTGCGTCAGATCGACCTGAGCCACAACGGCCTGACCGAGGCCCCCGACCTGCGCAACAGCGCCTTTGCCCGCTCGGTTCGCGACGACGTCCCGGACATCGCCTATTCGGTCAACGACAACCCGTTCAGCGACGCCGCGCGCCAACGCCTGGAGAACGCCGGCCTGCAGACCACCGCTCCAGGCCGAGGCCCCATCGAATGGTCCAGCGGCTGGCCGGCGGCGTTGCAGATCCACTTGTCCGACACGGCGGAAGATCCACAATGGCAGGCGCTCTACGCGCTGTTCGACAGGTTGATGTACAGCGCCGAGTACCAGCGCAGCCCCGATGCCGTGCGCCGCCGCATGCAATACGTGGTTCGCACGCTGGCCGGCGGCCAGGATGGCACGGCGCAAGCCAGTTGGGGGCAGGCCCAGGTGCATCAGCAGATCGACGACTTGCTCAGGGACGCCGGCCAGCAATGTGTCGACCAGGCCAGCCTGTTGTTCCAGCAGGTCGAGACCGACGTGCAGGTGTGGCAGGCGGTGAACCGCGCTGCGCCCGGCCTGGCCGACGAGGCGGTCGCCGTGGACGCTGCGGGCAGCCTGTACCGCCAACGCCTGCTGGACGCACGGGTGGGCGACCTGTACCAGGCCCGGGTGACCCGGCGCCGCTACCTGGCCGAGGTGAGCGACGACCTGCAACGCCAAGCCGCGCCGCCACGCCATGCGGATGACGATATCCCCGACGCCTCGCTGACCGAGCCCGACTACCTGCTCGACGAACTGGAGATGGCGCTGTACGCGCGCATGCAATTGCGCCAGCGCCTGCACCTGCCGGCACAACCCAGTGAAATCAGGTATGCCTACCTGGCACGCCTCAGCGAGGCGACCCTCCAGCGCCTGGCCGCCGGTGTCGAAAGCAGCTTCGACGCGCAGCCCCTGGGCCAGTGGGCAGTGGCGCAGCCCTTCTGGCAGGCCTGGTTGCAACGTCTTGCGCCGCAAGCCTTTGAAGCCCTGGCGCGTACCTGGGCAGGCGCATCGGAGTACTACGACGCGCTGGCAAGCGCGGGTGGACTCGAAGGCGAGTACACCGGCCCACCCGTACCCGATGCATTCATCGACGCGTTGCAACGCGAAATTGGCGACATCCCGGGCCTGGCCTGGCGCCTGGATGGCATCGTGCAGAGGTTCGACCTGAGCGCCGAGCGCTTCGCCCATCAGGTACCGGCCGTGCTCGACCGGGTTGGCGGTGTCCTGCTGCAGGCTCGGCGCACTGCCGAGACGACCTTGCAGGCAACGCTGACCGACACGCTGGTCAAGGACCATGTCCTGCCACGGGAATCGACGGGCTGACAGCCGTTCTGCTGGAGGGGCGTCCAGCCGCCCCTCGCCTCAACCCGCCAGCCACTCCGGTGGCTGGCGATAGCCTGCCACCCACTCGACCACCTCGCCCGCCGGCATGGGCCGCGCAATGCCATAGCCCTGGGCGAGCTCGCAACCGAGCCCCATCAGCACCCGCCCGTGCTCGATGGTTTCCACCCCTTCGGCGATCACTTCCCGGCCAAACGCACGCGCCAGGCCGATCACCGCACCGGTCAGGGCCAGGTCGTCGTGGTCATGCAAGATGTCGCGCACGAACGACTTGTCGATCTTGATTGTTTGCGCGGGCAAGCGCTTGAGGTAGCTCAGCGATGAATAGCCGGTGCCGAAGTCGTCCAGCGAGAAGCGCACACCCAGAGCACGACAGGCATCCAGGCAGTGGCCGACCCGCGCCAGGTTGTCGATGGCCACCGACTCGACGATCTCCAGGTCCAGCCGCGCCGGGTCCACGCCTGGGTGACGCTCGAGGAGCTGCGCCAGGCGCTCGGAAAAGTCGCCACGCTGCAACTGGCGGGCGGCGATGTTGACACTCAGGGACCATCCCCGCCCCTCCTGCCGCCATTGCCCCAGCTGGACCAGCGCTTGCTCGATGACCCACTCACCCAGTTCGACGATCAGGTCGGTCTGCTCCACCAACGGCAGGAACTCGCCCGGCGGCACCGGCCCCTTGGTAGGGTGCATCCAGCGCAACAGCGCCTCGAAACCGATTACCTGCCCGCTGCGCATGTTCACTTTCGGCTGGTAGTGCAGGCACAGCTCACCCTGGCGCATGGCCTGGCGCACCCGCGCCACGGTCTGGTGCGTGGCCTTGAGCTCCAGCTCCTGGGACACATCGAACAGGTGGTAACGGTTACGCCCCTGCTGCTTGGCCACATACATCGCCTGGTCGGCGTGACGCACCAGGGTATCGGCGTCCTCGTCGTCCTGCGGAAACAAAGTGACACCGATGCTCGCGCTGAGGGTCAGGGCGTGTTCACGGACCACGTAGGGTGCCGCCAGCGACAGCAGTACCCGTTGCAGCGCGGCATGCAGCTGGCGGGGGCCTTCGATGTGGCGCAGGATCAGCACGAATTCGTCACCCGACAGCCTCGCCACCGCGTCGCCGCCACGCAGGATGCCCTGCAGGCGCTGCGCCACCTCGACCAGCAACAGGTCGCCGGTGGCGTGGCCATAGCCATCGTTGACCGCCTTGAAACCATCCAGGTCAAGCATGCACACCGCCAGCGGGATGCGCTCACGGCGCGAGAACGCCAGGGCCTGGTTGAGCAGGTCGGACAGGTACGCGCGGTTAGGCAGCCCGGTCAGCACGTCATGGCCCACACGCCACTGCAAGGTGTGCAGCAACTGGCGCTTCTCGGTGACGTCGAAGCGGATCGACACGTACTTGTGCACCTTGCCGCTATGCGGGTCGACCAGCGGCACCATGGTGCTGTCGACCCAGTACAGCGAACCATCCTTGGCGCGATTGCAGATCTCGCCTTTCCACACCCGGCCAGCCGCCAGAGCGCTCCACATATCGAGGAAGAACGCCGGCTCGTGCAACCCGGAGTTGAGAATGCGGTGGTTGGCCCCCAGCAGTTCCTCGCGGCTGTAGCCGGAGATACTGCAGAACTGCTGGTTGACGTAGGTGATACGCCCACTCAGGTCGGTCTCGGAAAAGATCGCCGCCGCATCCACGGCCGCGCGGTAGATATCATCCATAATTAGCCCGCCCTAGCGGTTGAAGCGCTCCACCAGGGCGCGCAAGCCTGCGCAGACCTGCTCAAGCTCGGCACCGCGTGAAGCGGCGGCATTGGCCCGTCGGGCGCTCTGCTGCACCGTGCCAGCCACACCGTTGATCTGCCGCGAGACGTCCTCGGCCACCGCCGACTGCTCCTGGGAAGCGGCGGCCATCTGCTGGCTCATGTCGCTGATGCGCAGCACGGCCTGGCGGATACCTTGAAGCGCCTGCTGCGCCTGGGCCACCTGGGTGACCCCCTGCTCCGCGCCTTCGAGGCCCTGGCTGGCAATGCTCACCGCCTGCCCGGCACCGTTGCGCAGGCTGTCGATAATCGCCTGGATATGCAGGGTGGACTGGCGGGTCTTGTCCGCCAACGCACGCACCTCGTCGGCGACCACGGCAAAACCGCGCCCCTGCTCGCCGGCCCGCGCCGCCTCGATCGCGGCATTGAGCGCCAGCAGGTTGGTCTGCTCGGCAATGGCGCGGATCATTCCCGCAGCCTCGGCGATATCACCGGTCTGACCGGCCAGGTCGTTGACCGCCTGGTTGATCTGCCCGACCGTGCCGGCCAGGTCGCGGATTGCCGCGCCACTGGCGTCGGCGACCTGGCTGCCCTGCTCGGCGAGCAGGTGCGCGGTGTGTGCCTCCTGCGCCGTCAGTTGCACGTGGCCGGCGACCTCGCCGATGGAGGCGGCCATCTCGGTCATGGCGGTGGCGGTCAGATCGGTCTCGGCGCGCTGTTCGAGCAAGGCCGACTCGGTACCGCGGGACAAGCGCCCAGCATCCAGGGCGGCCTCGGCCATCTGCGCGGCCAGGTCGCTGAGGCGGGTAAGCGCGGTCTTCAGGCGCGCCTCTTCGCTGATCAGGATCAGCTCCAACTGGCCCGCGGCGCCCGGCAGGTCGCTGTAGGTCAGCGCCGCGACCGGATCGCTGAAGGTGTTGCCCGCGCCATCCGCGATGCGTCGCAGATGACGGCCGATCCGGCTTTGCGCCCAGGCCCCGACAGCGGCGAACAGCACCAGGGTCAGGCCTTGGGCCGCCAGGCCCGGCCACTGCTGATTGACGCCGATGGCCAGCACGCCGCCAAGCAACGGCAGCGTCATGCCACGCGCCAACAGGGCCAGGCGCCGTGCCGGTGACAGCGCCGCCTTGCCCGCGCGCAGCCGCGCATACAACGCTTCGGCCCGGGCAATCTGCTCGCGGCTGGGACGCACCCGCACCGACTCGTAGCCGACCACCCGGCCCTGCTC
The DNA here is from genome assembly GCF_023757525.1 of Pseudomonas sp. MWU13-3659. Classification (NCBI taxonomy): domain Bacteria; kingdom Pseudomonadati; phylum Pseudomonadota; class Gammaproteobacteria; order Pseudomonadales; family Pseudomonadaceae; genus Pseudomonas; species Pseudomonas sp. MWU13-3659. The sequence continues at coordinate 125,850 of NZ_JAMSHW010000015.1, forward strand.
CAGGATCGGTGTGACGTAGGCATTCACCCAATAGAAGTTGCCGTTGCGGCAGCGGTTCTTGACGATCCCCATCCAGCTGCGACCGGCCTTGAGGTATTGCCACATCAACTCGAACACCGCCTCGGGCATGTCCGGGTGGCGCACCAGGTTGTGCGGGCTGCCGATCAGCTCATCCTGGCTGTAGCCGCTGATGGCGGCGAACTCGGCGTTGCAGTAGGTGATCAGGCTGGCCGTGTCGGTCGCCGAGATGAGCCGCTGGTGCTCGGGAAAGCTTTGCTCGACCGGATTGACCGGCAGGTTCAGACGCACGATGAGACTCCCTTCAAAGGCGGTCCGACGAGTGGCCTGGCCAAGGGCCAGGGGCGCCGGAACCGTTCATCCCGGATCAGTTCCAATGTTCGACAACAGGCGCACGCAAGCCGGCGGATGGCCGGATCACCTTGGACAATTGCTTGAATGACTGACCAATCAAAGCGGCGGATTCTACGAATTCCATCACACTTTGCAAATAAAGGTGATGGATCATGGCGTTGCACTGCATCGACAGATATCGTTAAGTGCTTGATTCTAAATGGGAATTAAGCGATGACCAGAACAGGCCTCGGCCCTGCCCTGCGCCGCTACCGCAAGCTGGCGAGCCTCACGCAGGCGCAACTGGGCGAGCGCACCGGCTTCGACCCCAAGACCATAAGCCGCTTCGAAACCGGCACGTACACCCCCAGCATCGAGGCGCTGATGAACTTCGCCGAAGCGCTGGGGGTGAAACCCAAAGTCTTTTTCGCCGAGCCGGACGACGAAGAAGAGCAACGCGCCTACCTGTTCGGCGTCATCCACAATGCCCCGCCCAAGGACCTTGGCAAACTGATCGCTGCCGTCGATCAGGCCCTGTCCAAACCCTGAAATCCCCCCGTGCACCACGCTAGAGCAGGTTCTCCGTCGACGCACCACAACTGGTCAGACCGGTAAGGCCAAAAAGCCTTGCAAAGTCCAAAATTTCGGCGTTTCATGGCCCTCGCAGTGAACAAACCGGTAAGACCACAATAATTAAGTCCTGCACTCTTTCGCTCCGTGTGGCTGGGGGGCAAGGACACCGACCAGAGACTCCTCCCATGCTCAAATGGTGTTCGCGTTCGATCTTCCTCCAGGTAGTGCTCGGCCTTGCCCTCGGCATCGTCTGCGGCCTGAGCTTCCCCGACCTCTCTCTACAACTCAAACCCCTGGGTGACGGCTTCATCAAGCTGATCAAGATGCTGATCGGCCTGATCGTGTTCTGCGTGGTGGTCAGCGGCATTTCCGGCGCCGGCGACCTGAAGAAGGTCGGGCGCATCGGCCTCAAGTCAGTGATCTACTTCGAAGTGCTGACTACCCTGGCGCTGGTGATCGGCCTGGTATTCGCCTTCAGCAGCGGTATCGGCAGCGGCGCCAACATCCACCTGGACCAGCTGTCCAGCGCCGATGCCGGTGCCCTCGCCGAGCGCGGCCAGCACATCCACGGCACGGCCACGTTCCTGATGGACCTGATCCCGACCTCGGTGGTCGGCGCCTTCGCCGACAACAACATCCTCCAGGTGCTGCTGTTCTCGGTGCTGTTCGGCAGCGCGCTGAACCTGGTGGGCGAGTCCGCGTCGGGCATCTCGCGGCTGATCAACGAGCTGAGCCACGTGGTGTTCCGCATCATGGGCATGATCGTGCGCCTGGCCCCCATCGGCGTGTTCGGCGCCATTGCCTTCACCACCAGCAAATATGGCCTGAGTTCGCTGCAGCACCTGGGTGGCCTGGTCGCGCTGTTCTACCTGACCTGCGCCGGTTTCGTGCTGATCGTGCTGGGCACGGTGATGCGCATTTCCGGCCTCAAGCTGCTGCCGTTCATCAAGTACCTGCGCGAAGAGCTGACCATCGTCCTCGGCACCGCCTCGTCCGACGCCGTGCTGCCCCAGGTGATGCGCAAGCTCGAGCACCTGGGGATCGGCAGCTCCACCGTCGGCCTGGTGATCCCCACCGGCTACTCGTTCAACCTCGATGGCTTCTCCATCTACCTCACCCTGGCCATCGTGTTCATCGCCAACGCCACCGGCACACCGCTGGCCATGACCGACCTGCTGACCATCCTGCTGGTGTCGCTGGTGACTTCCAAGGGCGCCCACGGCATCCCAGGCTCGGCCCTGGTGATTCTAGCCGCCACCCTGACCGCCGTGCCGGCGATCCCGGTGGTGGGCCTGGTGCTGGTGCTGGCGGTGGACTGGTTCATGGGCATCGGCCGGGCGCTGACCAACCTGATCGGCAACTGTGTCGCCACCGTGGCCATCGCGCGCTGGGAGAAAGATATCGACCTGGAACGTGCGCACAATGTCCTGGCCAACAAACCCGGCTTCGCGCCGATAACCCGCAAGCAGGGCCAACCCCATCAACAGGAATTCTGAGCCACGCGAGGCCGGCGCCCGGCGCCGGCCCGCCAGACGCGAAGATGCAGCGTCAACCAAGGAGCGAAACGTGATCAGCTCATCCACGGTAGTCAATTCAGTGGTGGAGAAACTCCGCCAGGCCCTGGCCCGCGGCCAGTGGCGCAGCGGCGACATGCTGCCCGGCCAGCGCGAGCTGGCCGAGCAGCTGGGCATCAGCCGCCCCAGCCTGCGCGAGGCGGTCATCGTGCTGGAAACCCTGGGCCTGGTGCGCTCGATGCCCGGCAAGGGAGTACTGGTACTGGACGCCGACAGCGCCCAGGCCCAGGAACCGGAGGCCATCGCCGCCGCCAGCCTGGCCGACGTACTGGAACTGCGCTACACCCTCGAACCCTTCATCGCCGGGCTGGTCGCGCAGTCGGCGGGCAGCCAGGACATCGGCCAACTGCGCCTGACCCTGATGGACATGCGCGAGGCCCTCGATGCCAGCGACAGCGAAGCCGGCATCAATGCCTATATCGCCTTCCACGAGGCGCTGTTCGCCCTCACCACCAACCCGATCTTCCAGAGCGTGGTGCAGCAGACCGGCAATGCCCTCAAGCAAAGCGCCGAGATGCTGCGCAACTCGCCCGAGCACCTGGCCGCGCGCCTGAGCGAGAACGAGGCCGTGGTGCGGGCCATCCGCGAGCGCAACAGCGCCAAGGCCAGCCAGCAGATGCGCCTGCACATTCTCGCCGAAGGCCAGCGCATGGGCATCGCCCTGAACATTCCGGACGACCAGCCGGGCACCTGAATAAAGAAGGAGAGCGACCATGACCGCCTGCGCCCAAGCCGCCCCCCGCCTGCCCGCCCTGCTCGGCGCAGGTGAAACCCGCCTGTCGGCCGAGCAGATCTACCCGCGCCTGTTCGACGCCATCCTTGAACAGCGCCTGCCACCGGGCACCGCGCTGCCCGAGCAGGCCCTAGGCAATGCCTTCGGGGTCAGCCGCACGGTGATCCGCCGGGTGCTCGGGCGCCTGTCCGACCAGCAGGTGATCGTGCAGCGCCCGAGCCACACCGCGCAGCTGGCGGCGCCCGATCCACAGCAGGCGCGCCAGGTGCTCAGTGCCCGACGCCTGGCAGAAACCACATTGATTGGCTTGGCCACCCAGCGTGCCCGGCCGGCGCAGATCCGCCAGTTGCGCCAGTTGGTGGAGCGCGAACGCCAGCATCATGAGCAAGGCCAACGCTGCACGGCTATCCGCCTGGGCGGCGAGTTCCACCTGAAGCTGGCACAGATGGCCGCCAATGCGCCACTGGCACGCTTTCTCAATGGCCTGGTGCCGATGACCTCGCTGATCATCGCCCGCTACGAGTCGCCCTGCTGCGAGCACTGCGCCTGGCAGGAGCACGCGGCGATCATCGATGCGGTGGAAAGCGGCGACGGCGAAGCCGCGCTGGCCCTGATGAATGAGCATCTGGACCGGCTGGAAGCCAAGCTCGATCTGGAATGACACCCTCCCCTGCAGGAGCCAGCTTGCTGGCGAATGGCAACGTGCCGAGAGGTTCGCCAGCAAGCTGGCTCCTACAAGAAAACCACGGCATCGACACCCGGCAGGATCACCACCTCATCGCCCAACGACCATTCCGCCGCCCGCGCCGCCAGTGCCGCAGGCACACCCGGCGACCCGCCTGGGCCGGGCGGCACGTCATAGGTGGCGTGACCATCGTGGGGTAGCAGCACGTCGAAGCCACGCTGCAAGGCGGCACGGGCGGTGGTGGCCAGGCACATTTCCGAGAGCAGGCCGCACAGGGCCAGACTGCGGACGCCCAACTCACGCAACAGTGCTTCCAGCCGCGTGTCGGCGAAGCCGTCATCCTCGCACTTGCACAGCACGTGCTCGCCTCGGGCTGGCGGGAAGTACAGCGACCAACCGGCGCTGTGCGGGGCATCCGGTGTACCGGGGGCACCATCGTTCTGCAGAAAGATCACCGGCACGCCGGCTGCGCGCGCCCGGGCCAGCAGACGGGCGATGCTCAACTGCAGCGCCAGGTGGCCTGGCACGGCGTCCGGGCCTTGCATGAACGCGCATTGCACATCCACCAGCAGCAGGGCGTCGGCGTAGGGAACCGGGGTGGCTGTCACGCACGTCTCCAAAGTGAAGGACCGGGGGTGCGAGCATAGCGCAGTGGCCTGTCAGATCAGTACCATGCCGCCCGAAGCACCTCCTGTAGGAGCCGGCTTTGCCGGCGAACAGGCCAGCACAGTCAACACAACACATTTGACCCTGCAGGGATGAGCGAACATCACGGGGCATTTTTCATCTGGAGACAATATGGACCACAGCATCGTGCCGGTGGGCACGGAACACTACGACCGCCTCGCCGAGCTCTGGGAAGCCTCGGTACGGGCCACCCATGACTTTCTGCCTGAAGGCTATATAGAACACCTGCGCCCGCTGGTGCGCGAACAGTACCTGGGCTTCGTCGAACTGCGCGCCTGGCGTGACCACGATGGACGCATCCAAGGGTTTGCCGGCGTGCACGACGGCAAACTGGAAATGCTCTTCATCGACCCCGCCTGCCGCGGCCAGGGAATCGGCAAGGCGCTGCTGGCCAGCGTGGTCAGTGAGCTGGACGTTCGTGAGGTCGACGTCAATGAACAGAACCCGCAGGCAGTGGGGTTCTACCTGAAGCAGGGGTTCATCCAGGTCGGGCGGTCCGAGGTGGATGGGCAGGGTGATCCCTATCCGTTGTTGCACCTGAAGCTGGAGGGCTGAGCATGTTGTCCAAGCCTGCAAAAGGGGCCGCTTTGCGGCCCATCGCGGGTATCGCGCAGTACCTGTAGGAGCGGGTTTACCCGCGATGAGGCCCTCAAGCCCAACCTATACTTCGGATAAATCACCCGCGGCCTCTTACCAAGGAGGCAATCCACGTGAAATCCCTCCTCGTGGCATTCCCGCTCTGCCTGCTGCTGGCCCTCGCCGGCTGCGCCGGCAAACGCCCACCTGCCCCGCCCCCGCCGCAAAACCTCCCCCCCGTCGTCTGGCAACGCATCGACCAGGACATCATCGAAGCCTCGGCCGCCGCCGCAGGCTCGGCCAACGACTATGCCCGGCGCTCCATGCGGGTGTGGAAGGAACAGGTGCAGCAACGCACCGAGAACGACTTCATCCCTTGGTTCACCGGCTACTGGACCCAGCAATGGCTCACCCTCAAGGTGGCCTGGTACAAGATGAACAGCAGCACTGAGCCACCGGAAAAACGCCTGGCCCTGTACCTGCAGGAGCAATACCACAACCGGGTGATCGAGCCGGTGGCCGAACAGATCAACCCCGAGATCATCCGCGACCGCGCCAGCGAGCTGTACGTGCAACTGCTCGGCCAGCAACTGCCCGAGATCATCCAGCGCTACAACGCCCCGCCCGAGCAGTTCAGCCAACGCCTGAACCATATCCAGGCCATCGCCCTGGGGCCACCGGAGGCACGCAATGCCACGCTCTACCAATTGCTCCGGGCCAAGTCGCTGGACCAGCAGCCGGCCTGGCAGTCACTGCGTCAACAACTGCACCAGCTGGCGGCCAAGCCACCCGGGCAGACCGAGGCCGGCCTGTCGTCGGTGGCCACCCGGGCCAGCGAAAAGCTGGGCGCCACCCTTGCCCCGCGCGGGGCCGCCAGTGCCATCGCCGCGGCCGTGGGCAAGGCGGCGGGGGCGTTGATCTCGGTGGCGGCGGCCGGCTACGGGCTCATCACCCATGACCGCGAACAACCGCAGATGGTCGAGCAGCTGCGGGTGATCCTCAACGTGGCGCTGAACGAGGAATGGCAGGAGCTGATGGAGAACCGCCAGAGCGGGGCCATGGCGGGGGTGTATTACCTGTCGGGGCAGGTGGAGGACAGTTTGCTGGGGAGTGTCGGGCCATGATCCATAACCAGCGCACATTCCCCTGTAGGAGCGGCCTTGTGCCGCGAAAGGGCTGCGCAGCAGCCCCGGCGACGTTGGCTTCGACCAAGAAATCGCGGGGCCGCTTCGCGCCCCTTTCGCGGCACAAGGCCGCTCCTACAGGGAAAGCAGAACATCAAGCTCAGGCAGTGGCCATGGCCGAGGCCGGCAGGCCGAAGATGCGGTCGAACGCCCAGTTGTAGACGAAGGTGTAGCACGGCACCAGGATGATGAACGCCATGTCCACCAGCAGCGCCTCCAGCAAGGTCATGTCCAGCCACCAGGCAATCAGCGGGATCAGGTACACCACCAGGGTCAACTGGAAGCCGATGGCATGCGCCACCCGCCGTGCCAGGCTGCGCCCGCGCTTGGCCTGGCGGCTCTCCCACCACTCGAACAGGCTGTTGTAGATGAGGTTCCAGGCCATGGCGATGGTGGTGATCATCACCGCCAGCGGGCCGGTGTGCGAGGCCTGGGTATCGGACAGGTAGGCCAGCCCCAGGGTCGACATGCACAGGCCGATGAGTTCGTAGAAGGTCACGTAGACCAGTTTGCGTTTGAGTCCTTGCACGGAATTACCTTGATTGCGGGTACGTCGAAAGCAGGCGATGATGCTTCAATCAACCTGACAGCAAAAGTCAGCAGCCATCAGCTTTACTGATATCAGCCATTTCCAGGATTACCCGTGAATTTCTCCAGCGATACCATCCAGCTGTTCCTCGCCGTGCTGGATCGCGGCTCGTTTTCCGCTGCCGCCCGGGCATTGGGGCGTGTACCGTCAGCGGTGAGCATGGCCATCGGCAACCTCGAGGCAGAGCTGGGCTATACCCTTTTTGATCGCGGCCCGCGCGAAGCTCGCCCCACCGCCCAGGCCCTGGCCCTGGAACCTCACGCCCGGTTGATCGCCGAACAGCTGGGGTTGCTGGAGGTCCACGCCCTGGAGCTGTCCCGGGGCCTGGAAAGCAGCCTGGCCATCGCCGTGGTGCCGGACATCGACCAACAACCACTGATCAATGCCATCGCCCGGCTGGGCGAACGCCATCCGCTGCTCGACATCGAACTGCTCTGCGCCCCGCAGGAAGAAGCCCTGCAACTGCTCGACAGCGGCCGGGTCAACCTGTGCTTGGCCTTCGCCGGCCTGCAGGTGGATGCACGGCGCAGCTTCCAGTACATCGCCATGGAATCGCTGGTGGCCATCTTGTCACCCCGGCACCCGGCCTACCTAGAAGGCCGCATCCGCGATCTCGAGGACCTGGTCAACCTGCGCCAGATCCTGGTGCGCAGCCGTGACCTGCCCCTGGCCGACCCGCGCTCATTGATCGGCACCTCGCACTGGCGCACCGACAGTTTCGACCTGGCCCTGCAGATGGTCGAAGCCGGGCTTGGCTGGGGCGACCTGCCGCTGTCGCGGGTGGCTCCGCTGATCAGCGCCGGGCACCTGGTGCGCCTGGGCTTTCGCAACACCCACAACGCCCTCGAATTACCGGTGCATGCCCTCTGGCTCAAGCAACAGCCGCTCGGGCAAGCGGCCAGGACGTTGGTGACGCTGCTGGCCTCGAAATGATTTGTCATCGAGTGATGGGAAATCTGCCAAGCACTGCGACATTTAGTCTTTCAACATTTTGCGCAAACGGCCGATACCGTGAAAACAGGCCCCGTCACTCATGCCACAAGCATGCGGCGCCCTCCCTTCACTGAATCAAGGTCTCGAAACATGAACCTGAAATTCCGCCACAAGATCCTGCTCAGTGCCTGCGGCGTCGTCGTCCTGGCATTTGCATTGTTCACGCTCTACAACGACTACCTGCAGCGCAACACCATCCGCCAGAACATCGAGGCCTCGGTACGCCAGGCCGGCCTGCAGACCGCCAGCAGCGTGCAGAACTGGATGAGCGGGCGCATCCTGGTGCTGGAAAACCTCGCCCAGGACATCGCCCAGCAAGGCGCCGGCAACAACGTACCCGGCCTGGTCGACCAGCCGTCGTACACCAGCAACTTCCAGTTCACCTACTTCGGCCAGAGCACCGGCCTGTTCACCCAGCGCCCCGACGCCAAGATGCCTGACGGCTACGACCCGCGTCAGCGCCCCTGGTACAGCCAGGCCGTGGCCGCCAACCAGACCATGCTGACCCCGCCCTACCAGGCCGCGGTGGGTGGCCTGGTGGTGACCATCGCCATGCCGGTCAAGGCCAAGTCCAGCGGTGAGCTGATCGGCGTGGTCGGCGGCGACCTGAGCCTGAACACCCTGGTCGACATCATCAACGCCGTGGACTTCGGCGGTATCGGCCATGCCTTCCTGGTCGACCGCAATGGCCAGGTCATCGTCAGCCCTGACAAGACTCGGGTGATGAAAAACCTGAAGGACATCTACCCAGGCAGCCCACTGCGTGTCGAGCCCGGCATCCAGGAAGTCAGCCTCGACGGCAAGGACCGCATCATCTCCTTCGCCCCGGTGGAAGGCCTGCCGTCGGCGCAGTGGTACATCGGCCTGTCGATCGACAAAGAAAAAGCCTACGCACCACTGAGCCAGTTCCGCACCTCGGCGATCATCGCCATGCTCATCGCCGTGGCCGTCATCGCCGGCCTGCTGGGCCTGCTGATCCCGGTGCTGATGCGCCCGCTGACCACCATGGGCCGTGCCATGCAGGACATCGCCGAAGGCGAAGGCGACCTGACCCGCCGCCTGGTCGTGGAGCAGAAGGACGAGTTCGGCGAGCTGGCCACCTCGTTCAACCGCTTCGTCGAGCGTATCCACGCCTCGATCAGCGAAGTGTCGTCGGCCACCCGCCTGGTGCATGACCTGTCGGAGAAAGTGGTGGGCGCCTCCAACGCTTCGCTGAGCGGCTCCGAAGAGCAGAGCATGCGCACCAACAGCGTCGCCGCGGCGATCAACGAACTGGGTGCCGCCACCCAGGAAATCGCCCGCAACGCCGCCGATGCCTCGCAGCACGCCAGTGGCGCCAGCGAGCAGGCCAACGGTGGCCGCGAAGTGGTCGAAGAGGCCATCAGCGCCATGACCGCGCTGTCCCAGCGCATCAGCGAGTCCTGCGAGCAGATCGAGACCCTCAACGCCAGCACCGACGAGATCGGCAAGATCCTCGACGTGATCAAGGGCATCTCCCAGCAGACCAACCTGCTGGCGCTCAACGCCGCCATCGAGGCTGCCCGTGCCGGTGAAGCCGGCCGTGGCTTCGCCGTGGTCGCCGACGAAGTGCGCAACCTGGCCCACCGTACCCAGGAGTCGGCCGAAGAGATCCACCGCATGATCACCAGCCTGCAGGTGGGCTCGCGTGAAGCGGTGCACACCATGAACACCAGCCAGGTCTCGAGCGAGCAGACCGTGCAGGTGGCCAACCAGGCCGGCGTGCGCCTGGCCAGCGTCACCCAGCGCATCGGCGAGATCGATGGCATGAACCAGTCGGTGGCCACCGCCACCGAAGAGCAGACCGCCGTGGTCGAGAGCCTGAACCTGGACATCACCCAGATCAACGCCCTCAACCAGCAAGGCGTGGAAAACCTCAACGAGACCCTGCGCCACTGCGACGCCCTGAGCCAGCAGGCCGGGCGCCTGAAGCAGCTGGTGGGCAGCTTCCGTATCTAAGTCGTACTCTTCGCCGGCAAGCCGGCTCCTACGGGCGTTACGCAAAACACCGTAGGAGCCGGCTTGCCGGCGAACCGGCCGCCCAGGCCACCGCAATCTCCCCTACCCCGCCGCACCAGCCCATCCCCCGCCCGCCTACGACGGCGACGCTTTCATTCCTGCCCGACGAACGCCTGTACCTCGATCTCCACATCCACGCCCAGGGCCAACGCCGAGGCCACCGTGGAGCGCACCGGCAACGCCGCGCCGAAGAACGTCTTGTACACCTCGTTGAAACCGGCGAAATGGCTCATGTCCGACAGCCACACTGTGCACTTCACCACCTGGTCGAAGCGCGCCCCGCAGGCCGCCAGGCTTTCGCCGATCCGCTCACAGGCCGCGCGGGTCTGTTCCTGAATATCGCCCTTGACCACCTCGCCGGCCGCATTCATCGGAATCTGCCCGGAGAGGAACAGGAACCCTCCAGCCTTCACCGCGCGGGAAAACGGAAACGGCAGGCTGCTGGGAAAACGCTGGATGTCATTGCTCATGGAACACTCCTTTCAGGATGGGATGAAACGTACCGGGAACAGCATTCGAACTCATCGACATTGCAACACGCCCGTCGCCCCTTTTGAAAAGGCCGGCGGTTATAACCTAATAACGAACAAGTCTATTTGGCTATAAAAAAATCTATATGCTGGCAAGCATCCGATCACGGGCAAGCTGGGCAGTCGAGTAGCGTATGGATGTAGGTTCTTTCGGTTTCACCATTGCCGGGCTGGTAGTGGGCTTCATCGTCGGCATGACCGGCGTTGGTGGCGGTTCGCTGATGACCCCGATCCTGCTGTGGTTCGGCATCAACCCGGCCACCGCCGTGGGCACCGACCTGCTCTATGCCGCCATCACCAAGGCCAGTGGCGTCTGGGTGCACGGGCGCAACAAGAACATCGACTGGAAGATCACCGGCTGGCTGAGCCTGGGCAGCGTGCCCGCCGCCGCCCTCACCCTGTGGTTCCTCAGCACCCTGCACACCGATACCTCGGCGCTGAACGCCATCATCAAGCAAGGCCTGGCGGTGGTATTGATCCTCACCGCCCTGGCGATCCTGTTCAAGTCGCGCCTGCAGGCCTTCGCCAGCAAGCACGCCGGCGACCACTACCACCTCAGCGACCGCAGCCTGAACATCCTCACCGTGATCACCGGCGTGGTCCTCGGGGTGATGGTCACCCTCACCTCCATCGGTGCCGGCGCCCTCGGCACCGTGGCGCTGTTCCTGCTCTATCCGTTCCTGGTCACCCGCCGCCTGGTCGGCACCGAGATCGCCCACGCCGTGCCGCTGACCCTGGTCGCCGGCCTGGGCCATGCCGGCATGGGCAACATGGACTGGTCGCTGCTGGGCTACCTGCTGCTGGGGTCGCTGCCGGGGATCTACCTGGGCAGCCACCTGACCGGGCGCATCTCCGACCGCGTGCTGCGGCCATGCCTGGCGACCATGTTGCTGCTGATCGGCTACAAGCTGGCGTTCTGATTCGGGGCTGCTGCGCAGCCCTTTCGCGGCACAAGGCCGCTCCTACAGGAGACCGCTGTGCCTTGTAGGAGCGGCCTTGTGCCGCAAAAGGGCCGCACAGCGGCCCCACCGCCCCGAGGCTAGCCCTCGGCTCGCCACAGCACCGGCCAGAATTCCGGTTTCACATACCCGCAACGGTCCAGCCTGGCCACCCGCTCCGGGCGCATGACCGCCCCGTCGTAGCGCCAGTGTTGCACCAGGCCACAGCCGCGTTCGAGCAAGCTCTTGTCGGTGGCATACAGCTGGCCCGTTTGCGCGTCGAAGGCCATGAAACCACTCAGGTTGGGTGTCAGCAGCGGGACCGGTGCCTCGACACTCAGCTCGCTGACCTGATAAGGTGCAGTGCGCGACACCCGGTACAGGTAGTTGGCGCAGAACTCTCCGCTGCAGCTTGTGCTGAGGATCCCCAGGGCATGGGCTTCATCCAGCGGATGCAGCTCCAGGTTGTTGTAGCGGCTATCCTCCATCACCCCCTGCTCAGTCGCCCAGCGCAGCACCGCATCGCCCATTTCCTGACGGTGGCCATCGTCCAGGGCAGGGGCCGCACTGTAGCGTGGCAAGCGCACCACGGGCGGTGCATCCGGCACGCCGGCAGCGGGCGCCTCCCCCACCCGCACCAATGCGTCGGCATGCCCGACCCGCCCCTGTGTGGCATCGATCGCCAGCAGCGCGCCACTGAGCCCCTGCAACGAGGCGACCAGCTCGCCATCCTCGGTGAGCGCGCTCAGCCGTGCGCCATTGCGCAGTTGACGCAGCAGCGCCAGTGCCGCATCACCCTCAAGACGCAGGTCGAAATCGTAATCGCTCTGCAGCTTCTGCCATTTGATCGCCAGTGGCTGGCCATCGAGCAGCACCTGGTCTGCATAGGCCGGCCCCACCCGCAGGGTGAGCTCGAGCTTGCCCTGCGCCCCCGCCTCGCGGCGCACGATGGTGTGCAGCCCGCTCATCAGTTCATCATCGATCGCCAGCAAGGCGGTGCAGGCGCGCCTGTTGTCGCAGCCGACGGCCCAGTCCTTGATCTGCCGGTACTGCGGCGCCGCGTCCAGCGGCGCCTGAGGCTCCTCGGCTAGCACAGCCAGGGGCGCCATCAGTGCCAGCAGGGCCGCGGCCCGGTGTTTGCTCCATTGCATGCAGGGTCTTCCTGTAGTCATCGGGTTCAGCCTTCGTTGCGCCACAGCACCGGCCAGTCGTCCGGGCCAAGCCAGACGCAACGGTCCATCCGCGCCAGGTGGGTCAGGCGCATGCGCTGGCCGTCGAAGCGCCAGTATTCCTCCACCCCGCACGACCCTTGGTAGTCGTCCTTGGCCATGCCGTACAACCGGCCTTCGGCTGCGAAGAAGCCGATCTCGTCGCGCATTGGCGTGTTCAGCAGCGGGCTGGCAGGCGCCTCGAAGGCCAGCGGGGCAAGCGTATGCGGCGCCGCCCGCGACACCTGGTACAACGCGTACTGGCAATTGGCGTCGTTGCAGTTGTAGCTGAGCAGCGCCAGGGCATACGCCGCATCCAGCGCATGCACTTCGAGCGCGGGCGGCACATCGTATTCGTTTTTCAGTTGGTTCTCGGCGCCCGCCTTGGCCATCACCACGGCGGTGATGCCGGCCCGCTCCTCATCGTTCAAGGGGCTCGGCGCAACGAAGGGCGGCAGCGCGGCGGCTTCTGGCGCAGGCGGCAAGGCTTCGTCCGGCGCATCGCCAGGGCGCACCAGGGCGCTGGGGTGGCCGATGCGCCCCTGCACCGAGTCGATCAGCAACAAGGCCGCGCTCAGGCCCTGCAGCGACCCCACGCGGGCCATGCCCTCGGTGTCTTCCTCCAGCCGCTGAGCATCGCGCATCTGCCGCAGCGCGGCATAGGCATCGGCGTCGTCGAGTTGCAGGGTGGTGGCGGCGTAGTTGCGGGTCTTGCGCCAGGCGGCCATCAACGGCTGGCCATCGAGCAATGGATCGGCCACCCACTTGGCGCTGCCGCCAAGCGTGAGGTGCAAGGCCCCCTCAGCGCCCGCTGCGCGCTGCACCCGGATGGAAACGCGCATGCCCTGCGCGGCATCCGCCAGCACTGCGGTACAGAAGCGCGTGTTGTCGCACCCCACCACCCAGTCCTTGATCTCGCGGTACAGCGGCACCGGCTCGGGCGCCGCCATCACCAGGCCCGGCAGCAGTGCCACGGCCAACCAGTTCCATCTTGTTGCACGCCGCATGCTGCGTCCCTGTATTGCTCGTGAATGCCCCACATCGAAGGCGGGCAATGATTGCAGATGCATGGCAGAGTGCAAGCGATATAAGCCTGCAAGCGGAAGTGGTGAACAGCCGCTGGCTTCTGGCAGTATCGTGCCCATCGCCCTTGCCAGAGCCGCCCGATGCCCGATACCACCAGCCCCCTGCTGCTCGCCCTGCGCGAGGGCACCCGCACCTGCCACAAAGGGTTGGAACAGCGCCTGCCGTTCTTCAGCGCAGGCTTCGACCTGCCGGCCTACCGCCGCCTGATCGAGGCCTACCACGGCTTCCACGCGCCACTGGATGCCGCGCTGACCGGCTACCAGGGCGCCGAGCGGCGCAAGGCACCGGCCCTGGTCCAGGACCTGCATGCCCTGAACCTCGCCCGCCATGACATCGATGCCCTGCCCCTGTGCCCGACGTTGCCCCGCATCGACAGCGAAGCCTGCGCCCTGGGCGTGATGTACGTGCTCGAAGGCTCCACCCTCGGTGGCCAGGTGCTCAAGCGCGCCATGGCCGAGCGCCTGGGCATCGACGCCGACAGCGGTGCTGCCTTCCTCGATGTGTATGGCCCCGCGACGGGCGCGAACTGGCGGGCATTCCTGCAACGGCTGGCCGAGGCGAGCGTCAGCACCCAGGCCCAATCGGTCGACGCCGCCATCGCCACCTTCGAATGCTTCGAACAGTGGCTCGATCAACAAGGCGTGCTACTGCAACCGAACCCCCACCTGTAGGAGCCGGCCTTGCCGGCGAACACCGGCAAAGCCGGTGCCACCCACCGCTGTGCCTGCTTCAAGGCAATTCAGCGGATTGATCAAGCCAAACGCCCGCCTCGCCTGCAGAGCAACCGCAACAACCGGGTACCCCAAGGCGTCAACACAATCGCCACCAGGCACAGCCCCCCGCACAACGCGGCGAACCCCAGCGCGCGTATCGGGTGCAAAGGGTTGAAGTAGACCAGCACCACCAGCACCAGCAACAGCGCCAACCCATAACGGACCGCCGCCCGCGGGATGGCCACCATCAGCAGGTTGAAGAAGATGAACGTGTAGAACACCAGCATCGTGGCCAGGCCGACACCGACGCCACGCGCCACCGGCGGGCCGACGTGCGCCCGGTAAAGGTCGAAGCCTAGCTGGAGCAGAAAGGGGAAGGCCACGCAGGCCAGGGTGTGCAACAGCAGGCGTGAAAACAGCGGCAACATTCTTCCTTGGTCCTATAGCCGGCCTTCAATCCCGAAAGGCCATGGGCGGGGTTGCGGATGCTACGGGCAAGGCTGGTTGTCGACAAGCCAAAGGCACCTTCGCAAGCAACCTCTCGATACAAGCAGCCGCTTTATGAACCAGGGTCATTGGCATCAACATCCCCACGTCAAAGACGTAGGGATGCGGTATGCTGACAATCATTGAGGCCCCACTTTTCTCAAAGCAGTGGCCAGACTACTGGAGCCTGGACGAACACGGCGCCTTCATGCACTACCTTGCCAACGAACCGGAAGCCGGAGCGGTCGTGCCAGGATCGGGAGGGTGTCGCAAAGTTCGCTGGAGCTTGGACGGCCGAGGCAAGCAAGGCGCTGTCAGGATTATCTACACAGCTCAGCTCGCAAGTGGCGCCCTGGTCGTGCTGCTCATCTATGGCAAGGGCGCCACAGACAACATTCCCGCGCATGTGCTGCGCAAGATCGCGAAGGAACTGAACCATGCCCCTGACTGAGAAAGACCTGCTGCGGCGAGACAGCAAACGCGATATCGGCGCCGAGTTGCTTCAATCCATCCTTGATGTCAAAGCCGGGCACCATGGCGCCGTTCACCAGGTCGAGTTGACCCCAGCCGCCGAAGCGCGAAGCAGAACCGGGTTGTCACAGTCTCGGTTTGCCGAACTGTTGGGGGTCTCTGTACGCACCTTGCAAGAATGGGAGCAAGGCAGGCGCAAACCTTCAGGGGCTGCCCGCTCCTTGCTGCATATTGCCGCCTCGCGGCCGGATGTGTTTCGCGAAGTGCTGCAGGCGCGTTGATAGCGGCCCCAGTGCAAACATCGTAAGCCCATTCGCCGGCAAGCCGGCTCCTACAACGAGAGCCAAATACTTCTGATGTAGGAGCCGGCTTGCCGGCGAACGGACTTCAGCACTGGCCGCGCTCTATCCCGTCGAGCACCGCCGACGACAGCGCCAGCCCCTTCTCCAGGGAGTTCTCCGTCGCCACCAGCAGGCTGCGCAGCGGCTCGCCCGCCCTTTCCAAGGCCATCGCATTGGTTTCATAGGCCGCCCGCAGCGCGGCCACGGCACATACCAGCGCATCCTCGCCGTCGATACCGGCGTGTACCGAGAACATGGGTGGGTGGGCGTCGTTACAGGTGCCGAAATGGGCGTGGGCCGTGGTGGGGCGTGGGGGGTGGGTTTTATTGCGGGGGTCGAGGCTCATGGGTGAACCTCCCAGGGTAAGGCTTGGGGTGGATCGGGCACTATTTTCAGCATGGTTCAGCACTCCTGTACCGTCATGGGAAAACTGCCGAAATCCGCTTGCACTCGAATAGGTGGCAGCTATGCGCGGGGGTGCAAGACCGAGGATACAGGAACCCGGCAGACCCGAAGGTCTCCCAACGCATAGCCGCCATTGAAGAACCCTTGTCGCAGATAGCGACAGGTTCACAAGGCGCTTTCGCGCTGTACCTGTACGGGCTTGCACACCCGGTCGTTGAATTGGCAACGACTGGGCGAGACTAAGGAATGCGGCAGGCCAGAACAACTGCGAAAAGGCCGTGAAAGCTTGAATGGGAAATGGACTACATGGAATCAGGAAAGTCTGAAGATCATTCTTACAGCTTGCTCGTTCGAGGCCTTTGGACGCAGGTTTTTTGACCGCGTATTGGCGGCCAGGTGCTCGCCGTCGGCCTTGCAGCGCCTATGAGATCGAGCGCCGCCCGCGCGGCGCATCGCGGATGAATCCGCTCCTACATCGGTTGCAACGTGCCGCATCTGTGAGGCCATGGTTGCCAGCCTTGGCGCAAGGCTTGAGACAGGTGGGGTGGCGGCGGCGCCAGCCGATAAATTGCGTCGTGCCAACAAGGCGAACAACCATGGCCTATCTATCATGGCCACGTTGCAACAAATGTAGGAGCGGATTCATCCGCGATGCGCCGCGCGGGCGGCGCTCAATCTGATAGGCGCTGCACCTCTCCCGTCGTACACCTCGAAAAAACAACCCAGGACTCCAGCACAACGACCACGCCCCTATCGCCCACTCACATAGGACAAAAGAAATGCATTTGCGATAATACTCTCCGCCGAAGAACCAGACTTCATTTCAACCAGATCATCCATCGAAATAAAGTTATTATCTAAACACTCAAAAACCGCCCTTGACAAAAAACATTTTCGCACCGCAATCACACCAAGTTCTTCAAACGAACTTTCAAAGGCCACCCAATCACAGTCTTTATTACAAAGAACTATTGGATATCCAACCTCTCCGCCAAAAAAATCATCAAATCTCTCACCCACCCAAAAAACATCTTCGCCGATATTTTTCCCATCGAAAAAATAGCAAGAACCCGCAAATTCCTCCACTCCTGAAAACTTCAGATACACGCCAAGCCCTACATCAGCAATAGCCGCCGAGATAAAATCCGCTAACGCATCAACATGACAAAGCAACGGCCTCTCGAAAAACCAGAACGAAAGGTCATTCTCTACAAAAATATTCGCCGGCAAGTCTTTACCGAAATCAACAATGCCCTGCAACCTTTCGACTAGAAATGATAACTCCTCATTTTCAATCCTTGAAACTGTCATAGCTATTCCTGCGTAACTGCTCAAAGTTAGGTGTGAGCAAGGA